>JAEUQF010000198.1 GCA_016789745.1 Bryobacterales bacterium | reverse complement strand
GAAAGAAGCCTGGGGCGGCGATGCCGGACCTCGCCTCGACGCCATGCGCGAACTCATTCGCTCCGTTGCCGGCAAACGCATCGCCGCCGGTGACCGTAACATCCAAATCGTCGAAGGCACCGACCTGCTCGGCCCCGACCGTGCCGATGGCCTCGTCGATGGCACACACCCCAACGACCTCGGCTTCTTCTGGATGGCCGAAGGCCTCGTCCCGCGCATCCGCCAGATGCTTCGCTAACCCGATACACTGTAGCTCTGCCTATGTCCAATCGCCGCCAGGCCCTGCGGCAACTCGCCGCCTTCATTGCCGCCTCGCCCATCGTCGCCGCGCAGCAGGATCCCTTCCGCGATCACTCGCGCGTGCCCTGGCTGGACGAACTCCGCACCGCCTACGACTTTGAGCCCGTCGCCTACGCTCGCCTGGCGCGCTCCGCCTACGACTACACCGCCTACGGTTCCGAAAGCGAGTACACGCTGCGCCGCAACCGCCACGCCTTTGAATGGTTTGACCTGGCCGCCAAGGCCACCATCGATGCGGCCCAGGTGGACACCAGCGTCGAACTCTGTGGCCGCAAGTTCGCTTACCCCATCCTGATCGCGCCCACCGCCGCCCACATCCAACTCCACCCCAATGGCGAAGCCGGCACCTATCGTGGCGCCGCCGCGGCCTCTGACACGCCCTTCATCATCAGCCACAACGCCAGCACCACCGTCGACAAAATCGCCGCCGCCGCCAAAGGCACCCTCTGGTGGCAACTCTATCCCCGTCAGGACCTCGCCACCAATCAGGAACTCCTCGCCGCCGCCCAAACCGCCGGCGCCCAAGCGATCGTCGTCACTGTCGACCAGCAAGCCGCCATCTACGAGCGTTCCCTTCACGACCGCAACCTCACCGACCGCCGCCCCAACCAGCGCGGCCGCACCCGCGGCGCCGATCACCGCTACCGCATCTGGAACGAACGCCTCTGGTACAACTGGGCCTTCTTCGATCAGATCCGCCCGTTGATCAAAGTGCCCATGCTCGCCAAAGGCATCCTTACGCCGGAGGACGCCAAACTCGCCCTCGATCACGGCGTCGAAGGCATCATCGTCTCCAACCACGGTGGCCGCGCCATGGATTACTCGCCTTCCACTCTGGAAGTCCTCCCCGAAATCGTCGACGCCGTCAACGGCCGTGTGCCGGTGCTGATTGATGGCGGCTTCCGCCGCGGCACCGATATCCTCAAAGCCCTCGCCCTCGGCGCCAAAGCCGTCTGCCTCGGCCGTGTCCCGCGCTGGGGGCTGGCCGCCTATGGCCCCGGCGGCGTCCAGCGCGTCCTCGAAATCCTCCAGGCCGAACTCAAACTCGCCATGGCCCAGGCCGGCTGCAAGGACACGGCGTCCGCTACCCGCAGCCTGGTCGCCGCCCGGCCGCGCACGCCTGTCCCGGCCGCACCGACCATCGCCGGCGAGCCCACCGGGCGCCTCACCCCGCTCGCCGAGTTTGCCTGTATCCCTGAGTTCGAAGCCATGGCCGCCCGCAAACTCGAGCCCGCCACCTTCGCCCTCATCGCCGGCAGCGACCGCCAGGCATTCGACAACTACACCTTCCGCCCACGCGTCATGGTGGACACCACCAAGATGGATCTCGCCATCGAACTCTGCGGCCAGCCGCAGTTCGCCCCCATCGTCGTCGCCCCGCTCGCCCGCCAGCAGCGCTTCCATCCCGATGCCGAACGTGCCACCATCCAGGGCGCCGCCGCCGCCAAAACCACCGTCATAGTTTCCGCCGATAGCAGCACGCCCCTCGATAAGCTGCCAGCCGAAGCGAAAACACCCCTCTGGCTACAAACCAACGCCAACGCCGTTAAACCCATCCCCACCGGCTTCCAAGCCCTCGTAATCACCATCAACACGCCCGTCATCCCCTGGGCGCAAATCGACCGCCATCGCAAAGGCGTCACCATCCCCGTGCTCCTCAAAGGTATCCTCACGTCGGAAGAAGCGCGCCAGGCCCTGCAACACGGCGTCCAGGGCATCATCGTCTCCACCTACGAACGCCCTTCGAAGCAGCCCGCCCTTCAAGCCCTACCCGCCATCGCCGCGGCCCTCGACGGCAAACTCCCCATACTCATCGACGGCAGCTTCCGTCGTGGCACCGACATCCTCAAAGCCCTCATCCTCGGCGCCAACGCCGTCCTGCTCGGCCGCCCCATCCTCTGGGCCCTCGCCACCTACGGCGCCCCAGGCGTCCAAACCGTCCTCGAAATGGCCCAGACCGAACTCGCCCGCAATATGGCCATGCTCGGCGCCCCTACCCCCAAGGCCCTCCACCGCGGCATGCTCCGCACCTAGAAATGAAAGCCCATCCCGCCATGCAGCGACGGATAGTTCCGCCCGCTCCCATACCCTGGCACCGATGTCGTCCGGAACGTCCGAAACTCCCCCCGCAAACTCAGCAGCCGCGTTAACCGGAACGCCACCCCACCCGCCACGTCCATCGCCGGGCTTCCCTTCCATCCCTTCTGAAGCCCCACCAGTTCCGGAACGTTCGGCCGGTCCGGCCGGGGCAACAGTGTGATCCGCTCCTGCTGTCGCAATGCAATGCCCCCACCCAGTGCCGCATACAACGCCACCCTCGGCGTCACGTTGTAGTGATACCGTAGCCCCGGCGTGACAAACACAATCGAAAATGGCCGCGCGATCGAGATAATACCGGGGCCATCGAACCGGATGCCCTCCCCGGTCGGCGGCGCGAACAACGACGCCGGTACCTCCAGATACAACCGCCCCGAACGCTGTTCCAGCAACTGCCTCGCGTAACTCCCTTGCACCCCGATGCGCGTCTCCGTTCTCTGGAAAACCCCAAAATCCCAACGAATGCGCGTAAAATTTAACAACAAGGAAACATCGCTGTTCTGTGCGCAAAGCGGCGTCAGCAGCGCCGGCAACAGGGCAATCTGGAGTATCTTCCTCACGTCGCCCATCCTACGCGTCACCCCGCCCTTCTGTCGATCCCTTTCCCATGGATGGCCGGAATCGCGCCACCAATGGTTGCAACCCGCCCCAACCGATCATGCCCCGCTTTCCGCCACTCACGGCAACCGCATTGCCCCCGCCCGCTCACAGCCCCTAAGCTCGACAATATGCCCGCCCGGCGACGATTCACCGCCTCCCTCTTCGCCGCCCTGCTGCTACCCGGGAACACGCCGGCCGCCGGCCCACCCGTCTGGAAAAAGGTGCGCTATGAAGGCGGCACTGTCGAAGCCCGCGTCAATCGCTTCGACTGGAACACCACCGTCTCCATCGTCTCCGGCGCCATCGAACTGCGCTTCGGCGGCCAGAAAACCTATCGCATCCCCACCTCCGCCGTCACCCGCCTCAGCTATGGACAGAAGGCCTACCGCCGCGTCGCCGACATGGCCACTCTCAGCGTCTTCCTCACTCCGGTCGCTCTCTTTGGCGTCCTCCACAAGAGCAAGGACCACACCATCGCTATCGAATTCACCGCCCACGATGGCAAGCCCGGCGCCGTCCTCCTCATGGTCCACAAGGACAACTACCGCGACCTCCTCCTGACCCTCGCCAATCTCACCGGCAAGACCGTGGAGAACTGGCCATGACGACGCTGCTGGAACTGTTCTCCCTCACCATCTTCGCCTTCGGCGCCGCCGCTTTCCTCCTGCTCGCTCTCTCCTACTGGCAGCGGCAACCGCGCCGCCTCACGCCCTTCCGCCTCTTCACCCTCGTCTGCACCGCCTCGTTCCTAACCAGCCTCATCACCTCCATCACCGTGGCCGATACTGGCCTCTGGCCCACGCTCCACGCCTTCGCCACCGGCCTCATTCCACCGCTGCTGCTCCATGTCATGGCTGCCGAAGCGTTGTCCTTCCACGGCCGCCGCCTCCTCCTGATCGCCGCCTACGCCGCGGCCGTAGCCATCGCGGCCGCCCGCGCCTACCAACCCACCGATGCCCTCGATTCCCTCGCCACCGTCTTCGTCGCCGCCATCGCCGCCATCTGTCTGGCACTGGGCCGGGGCGTGTACCGCACTCTGTTTGCCGCCCTCTTCCTCTGCTCCGCCGCCGCGCTCGCCACCGAACACCCGCTGTTCACCGCCGCCCCCGACTACCTCATCCTTCTCTTCTTCGCCCTGCACCTCTATCACGCCGAACGCCTCGTCTTCTTCGATGTCTTCCTCAAAGGCGGCGCCTACTTCGCCACCGGCCTCATCCTGCTCACCGCCGGGCACCTCCTGCGCAACACCCTCCTGCCCGCGCTCAGCGACTGGGAGCGCATCTGGTTCAGTGTCCTGTTGCTGATGCCTGCGTGGCTCCTGGCGCCGCTCCTTCACCGCATCCTGCAGAACTGGATCGACCGCCGCATCCTCCACCGCCGCTACCGGCCCGCCGAAGCGGAAAAGCTCCTCGCCCAACGCCTTAACACCGTCACCACCGCCGCCCAACTCCACGCCGAAGCCTCCAAACTGCTCACCGAAATCTTCGACTGTCCGGCCCTCGCCGGCGATTCGCCCGCGCCTTCCCCGAACCCTGAAGACATCGACATTGCCGTCGTGCCCGACGGATTCGTCCGCCTCCACGCCGGCTCACGATCCGTTCCGTTCCTCAGCGAAGACCATCTGCTGCTGCAATCCCTCGCCGTCATCCTCGGTAACCATCGCCACGCCCTCCAACTCCGCCAACTCCGCGACGAGCAGCGCGCCCGCGAACAACAGCTCGAGACGCTAACCACCCAGGCCGAACTCCGCGCCCTTCGTGCCCAGATCAACCCGCATTTCCTCTTCAATGCCCTCAACGCCGTCGCCGCCTGCGTCCGTTCCCGCCCCGATATCGCCGACGACACCCTCATGCAACTCGCCGACGTCTTCCGCTACACGCTGCGCCGTTCGGAAACCGAATGGGTGCGCCTGGGTGACGAACTGCACTTCATTAAGGCCTATCTCGCGGTGGAGCAGACACGCTTCCATGGCCGCCTCCAAACTGTTGTCGAAGCCGATCCGGAGGCACTTTCCCTATCTATCCCCGCGATGCTCATCCAGCCGCTCATCGAAAACGCCATCAAACACGGCACCGCCCAGACCTCGGCCCAAGGCAGCATCCACGTAACGGTGTCGCTCGCCGGCCCATGTTTATGGATCACCGTCTCCGACAACGGCCCCGGCTTCGCCGATCTGCCCGGCTCCCCTCTCCACCGCGGCTACGGCCTGCGCAACGTCGCCGAACGCCTTCGCCTCCACTATGGTGCGAACGGCAGCCTCTCGTGGCAGAATGAGCCCCAATGGACCACCGTGCGAATCCACCTGCCCGCCCAGGCCCAGCCCCCATGCGCGTCCTGATCGCCGACGACGAACCCTTCGCCCGCGACCGCCTTCGCCAACTCCTGCTCGCCCACCCGGAGTTCGAGCTGATCGCCGAAGCCGGCGACGGCGCCGAGACCCTCCGCCTCACCGCCTCCCTCAAGCCCGACCTTCTCTTCCTCGACATCCAGATGGGCGGCACCTCCGGCCTCGATGTCGCCGCGTGCCTGCCCCTGCCGCGCCCCGCCATCATCTTCTGCACCGCCTACGAACAGCATGCCGTCGATGCTTTCGAACTCCAGGTTGTCGATTACTTGCTCAAGCCCGTCAGCCGCGCCCGCCTGGCCCAATCCCTTCAACGCCTCAGCAGCAAGCAGCCCCAGCCCCCCACGCACACCCCACTTGCCTATCTCACTCGACTCCTGGTCCGCACCGGCAACCACTACACCGTGGTCCCGGCCGCGCAAGTCTGCTGCTTTGAAGCCCTCGACGGCCTCACCCGCCTCACCACCCTCGACGGCCACCATCACTGGCTCGATCTCTCGCTCCAGGAACTCGACACCCAACTCGATCCCCGCCGCTTCTATCGGATCTCAAGAAACGCCATCCTCTGGCTGGGCGCCATCCTCGAACTCCACCCCCTACCCGGAGGCGCCGCCGAAGCCGTCCTCCGCCAAGGCGCCCGCTTCGAAGTCTCCCGCCGCCGCTACCGCGGCCTCGTCACCGCCATAGAAAAAGCCTGAACCATGCTTAGCTGACGCACAGCGCTCTTAAAGCATTGGTGCCGTTCCAGCAGTACCGCGTGCCCAAACGCCTTCCCTCTGTTACTTTCATCTTGGCGGTCGTGGCGCCTTGGCGAGCGATTTCCAAAGAGCCTGAACCGCGGGGCTACCCTCGCCGCCCAAACACCACCGGCCGCTCCGCCCGCATCGCCAAATCCAACACCGGCCGCAGGCAGCACTCCGCATCCAACTCCGTCTTGCCGCACAAATAATCCACAATCACCCCATGCGCCCGCGCGTCCGCTACCAAGTCATACCCCGCACGCCGATACCGGTCCGCCACTATCCCTTCAAACACGAACACCGGCGCCGATATCTGCATCAGCAACTCGGTCAACAAAGGCTGCCCGCAGAGCCGCCAGATCGCCACGTGGAACTCGTAGTCGCTGGCCACGTACCCCGCCGGATCCTGCCGTTCCGCCATCGTCTCCAGCTTCTCCAAATGCTGCCGGATTGTCTCTAACTCCACCGCAGTCGCCCGCTGCCGCGCCGTGCGCAACGCCACCGGCTCCAGAATGGTCCGCAGCCAGATGCGCTCGTCGAACTCGTGTTCGCCCAGCGCGGCCACGAAGAACCCCCGATTCGGGTAGCTCCGCACCAGATATTCGCGCTCCAACGTCACCAGCGCTTCCCGCACCGGCCCACGGCTCACGCCAAAGCGCTCAGCCAGTTCGGTCTCCCCCAACGGCGACCCCGGCTCATACTCACCGCTCAGGATGCTGTCGCGAAGTTGCTCGGCCACCAGCCCGCGCAGGTTACGCGCCCTTCGCACCGGCTTGTTCCCCGCACCAGCCGCCTTCTTCCCCGGCTTCTTCGTGGAAGCCCTTGTTTCACCCTTCGCGGCCTTGCGGCTATCCCCGCCGCCGGCCGCACGTTGCCGTTGTTGCATACGTTGTTCTACCAACCTTAACATCCCCCGCCGCGGCCTGCCCTTGCTTACAGGCCTTTGGACGCCTTCCGCCACATTGTCAGCAAATTGTTGACAATCTGTCGACACCTAAATATACTCATCCCATCGAGGAGCTATTCAACCAGGATGAAGCCCGCCACCGCTATCGCTACGCGCCTGCTGGCGCTCTCCCTCCTCTTCGGAGCCTCTGCCTTTGCCCAGGGGAACTTCGCACAAATCACCGGCCTCATCACCGACGCTTCGGGCGCCGCCGTGCCCCAAGCCAAGATCGAAGTGGTGCAGGAACTAACGGGAACGCGCCGTACCGCCGTCTCCAATGAACTCGGCTATTTCAACTTCGTCCAACTGCCCCCCGCCGAATACCGCCTCCGCGTCGAACACCAGGGCTTCCGCACCGCCACCCGCACCGGTGTCAGCCTCGCCGTCGGACAAACCGCCACTATCGACTTCGCTCTCCAGGTAGGCCAGGTGGCCGAAACCGTCGAAGTGGCCGGGGACGCCTCTCAAGTGGACACCCAAACCGCCACCATCGGCGCCGTCGTCGACCAGCGCCGCATCCGCGAACTGCCGTTGAACGGCCGCGACGCCACCCAACTCATCGGCCTGCTGCCCGGCATCGTCGGCACCACCGATACCAGCGGTCTGCGCCAGGGCGGCTCCGGACGCGGCATCGTGCAACCCGGCTTTTCCTCCAACGGCGCCCGCTCCAACATGATCAACTACAGCCTGGACGGCGCCTTTCACAACGACACCTATACCAACGTCGCCCTGGCCATGCCGAACCCCGACGCGCTCCAGGAATTCCGGGTCCAGACCAATAACTTCAGCGCTGAATTCGGTCGCGGCGCCGGTGCCGTTGTCAATGCCGTGACCCGCTCCGGCACCAATCAGCTCCACGGCTCGCTCTTCGAGTTCCACCGCAACAACGCCCTCAACGCGCGCAACTTCTTCGCCTCTACCGACGATGGCTTGAAACGCCACCAGTTCGGCGGCACCATCGGCGGGCCAGTCTACATCCCCAAGATCTACGACGGCCGCAACAAGACGTTCTTCTTCTTCTCGCACCAGGAAGGCCGCCAGCGCCAGCGCCCCTCCGACCTCAGCACCGTCGTCCCCACCGCCGCCCAGCGCGCCGGCGACTTCTCCGCCTTCTCCGGCACCATCATCGATCCGCTTACACGCCAGCCATTCCCCAACAAGCAGATCCCCCTCTCGCGCCTCAATCCAGTGACGCGCAACATCTTCGAACAGATCCTCCCACTGCCCACGGAACCGAACACCGGGGTGCTGTGGTACTCGGTTCCAAACAACGTCGACGAGCGCCAGTCCGTCATCAAAATCGACCATCAACTCAGCGAACGCGACACCTTCACCGCGCGCTACTTCTACAACTATTTCCACAGCCTTCCCAACGATTCGCCTTTGGTTTTCGCCAGCCGTCCCGATCGCTTCACTCCCAGCCACAACATCTCGGCAGGCCACACGCACCTGTTCAGCCCCACGCTGCTCAATCAGCTCACCTTCGCCTTCAATCACCGCAGCGACATCGGCAATCCCGTCTGGCGCACCAGCGTCAAAGACCTTGGCATTCGCAACATCAACACGTTTCCGGAGTACCCGGCCTTCGTGATGAGCGTCGCCGGCGCCTTCTCGGTTGAAACCACTGAGCAGATCGTCACCACCCCGCGCGCTTTCACCCTGAACGACGTCGTTCGCTGGACGCGAGGCCGCCACCAGATCAGCACTGGCTTCGAGTACCGCCGCCAGACCCTCTACAAAAGCTATAACTGGCTTCTCGACGGCAACTACCGCTTCGCCGGCGACATCACCGGCTACGGCGTCGCCGACTTCTTTCTCGGCCGCCTCTCCAGCATTACGCAGAACGCCTTCGCCCAGACCGGCGAGATGTCCATGCACAGCTATGCCGCTTTCGTGCACGACACCATCCGCGTCACTCCCCGCTTCACGCTCAACTTCGGACTTCGCTACGAACCCTTCCTCCCCTACACGGACAAGGCCGACCGCGTCACTGCCTTCCGGCCCGGCGCGCAAAGCACCGTGTTCACCAACGCCCCTCCCGGCCTGCTCTACCCAGGCGATCCCGGCGTCCCACGCGGCGGTACCCAATCCGATCTCAATAACCTCGCTCCCCGCTTCGGCTTCGCCTGGGCTCCCTTCGGCGGCACCCGTACCAGCGTGCGCGGCGGCTATGGCATCTTCTACGACGCCTCGCCCATGAGCGCCATCGCCAACGTCTTCCAAACCGTCGCCCCGTTCGGCACCAGCGTCACCGTCGCTCCGCCGCCCGGCCCCTTTGAGGACCCCTACCTCGGCAACAGCCCGTTCCCCATGCCGTTCCCGCCCCCGCGCGACGTCGCCTTCCCCCAATTCATCGGCGCCGCCACGTATCCGGAACGACTCCGCACCGCCTACCTCCAGGACTGGCACCTCACCTTCGAACACGAACTGGTCTCGAACTGGACCATGCGCCTCGCCTATGCCGGCTCCAAGGGCACCGGTCTGCTGCAAGGGTTGGAACGCAATGCCGCCATCGTCGGCCCCGGCGCCACCCGTGCCAACGTCTCCGCCCGCCGCCCCTACGCGCCCTACTTCCAGGGCATCCGCGAACTCTCCGCTAGCGCCAACTCCAGCTTCAACTCGCTCCAGGCCACCGTCGACAAGCGCTTCTCGCGCGGCTTCACGCTGCTCGCCAACTACACCTTCGCGAAGTCCATCGATACGGGCTCCGGCGCCGGCACCCTCTGGCCCAGCTACAGCAACCCGCAAAACTTCCGTGCCGATCGCGGCCTTTCAGACTTCCATCGCGCCCACCGCTTCGTCCTCTCCGGCCTCTGGCAGATCCCCGGCACGCCCGCCAATGCCGTCTTTCGCACGCTGGTGGCAGGCTGGGGCCTTGGCGGCGTCTTCCAAATGCAATCCGGCCAGCCCTTCTCCGCGCTAGCCGGCCAGGATAACGCCCTCACCGGCGTGAACCTCGACTACGCCGATCTCGTCGGCGACCCCAGCCGTTCCGCCCGCGCCGTCCCCACTCGCGACCCCGTCCTCGAATGGTTCAACACACGCGCCTTCGCTCACGCCCCCCAGGGCACCTACGGCAACGCCGGCCGCAACATCCTGCGCGGCGACGACCTTGCCTCCATTGACGCCTCGCTCACCAAGGACTTCCGCATCCGCGAACAGACCGCCATTCAGTTCCGCGCCGAAGCCTTCAACCTCACCAACCGTACCAACTTCAATCTCCCTGCCAACCGCATCACGCAGGCCACCTTCGGACGCATCACCAGCGCCCAGGACCCGCGCATCCTGCAGTTCGCGTTGAAGCTCCGATTCTGATACGTTTGAGGCCGAAACCGATGCCAGCCGTGACTCTTAATTCCTCGTGGATTCTGTTGCTCTGTGCCGCTGCCGCCGCGGCACAGTCCACCCCCAATGCCCCTATCCTCGACGGCCAACTCAACGATCCCTACTGGCAATCCATCCCCGCCCATCGCCTCGAACCCGACCAAACCGGCCTCACCATGGACGGCGGCGAGATCCGCGCCGTCGTCCGTGGCCGCTACCTCCTGCTCGCC
>JAEUQF010000195.1 GCA_016789745.1 Bryobacterales bacterium | reverse complement strand
ATCCGGAGCGCTTCGTTCGACGGCATCCGACCCCGTTGCCAATGCCGTCCGCTGTTTGGATCAACAAGCCAAAGACTGAGCCAGAAAGTCACTAAATTCCTTTGCCGGCTGTCTCAAAATCGTTGACACGCGCCGGGCGATGTTCCAGACGTCCAGAAGCCGGTTCTCCACCGGAGTTCCCGTCGATGCCACATGGAAGTCTGGCTGCAACGCCTTTACCGCATGCGAGATCTTCGTACTCGGAACTTTGTACTCCTGCGCTTCGTCCGTGATCACAATGGACCAGAGCGAGGCGCCTCCAACTGTCTGCGCGAAACTGCAGCTTTGTTCCCCGGTGCGACCGTGTGGCGGAAGAAGGACTAGCGAAGGCGTTTCTCGCTCGGCCCAATGCCGAGGGAGTCTACTCGGTCGACCTCCCTGGAGGGGGGCGTACGCGTGTCGTCCTTGATGACGATCAGCGGGAGGTACTCGCGCGGTTGAAGCGACTGCAGGGCTTACGCGGCCGGGCAAAAGATGACGCTGTGCTGTTTCTGTGCCTCCAAACGCTCGATTGCGGTCAAGAGCCGCGTGAGTGTCTCTGTCATCTTCTCCATCGTTGGCCGGAACTCGCGCTGCAACTGCTGACTTAGCTCCTCCGAGACCCCCGCCGCAAACGTCGGCGCAATTTGAGTCTCAAAGACACCCGTGAACTTGTTGACGAAATCAGAGCTGATGTTGCTGAGGGATACGGCCTGGCGGCCCGCGTACATTTGCAGATCCAATTGAATCCTCATCGGCGTCAGCACGGGGAGAATCTCACCCAGTCGGTTCATGAACTTCTCGTAGGCGGTGGTGATTCGCCGCTCGCAGACTTTTCGTTCTACGAGGACAAAAACGATGCTAAGGGCGAGACCAAGGATCGACGATATGAACTTCGCCGAGAGCCCATTGATCAGTTCGCTTGTGCCCTTAACGGTTTCGCTGCCCTGGCTGCCATCTACGTGGACGTTTGCCAGTGCGAGCAGGATTGAGACAAAGGTGAGCAAAAGCCCGAGGGCCGTTAGTAAGCCGGGCACGGCCTGATGAAAGGAAGCATGGTAATAGCGCCCGGCAATGGCCTCCTCCGGAAGAATCGTTCGTGGTTGCGACGTCAAGAAATATCCCTCTTCCCCTTCCGGGTTGGTATACGGCTCGATGTGCTGCTCCACCTCCCGCCAAAGAGGCTGCTCGTTGCTTTGCAGTTCGCTGCCTCTGGCACGTAACGATTCGATTGTTGGCAGCGGTACCCCTCGCCTCAGTTCGTACGGGTCCAATGCCTCAATTCCTGCCAGTGCAGCGAACAAATTCCCCAACGCTCGTTCGGCCCTCCGGGCCTCCAGCAACACCCGTGCAAGTAGATAGCACGCCATCACGACCAACCCAACACATGCGATGCGCATGAGTGGATGCAGGGTGTCGTACAGCCTGCCTATGAGATCCAAGCGAATATCTCCTCGTGCGACATAACGGTCCTCTGTAATCTCCGAAGCCGCTGACAGGGCTGACGGCGATTTACACTCTCCCAGGAACGTGAAGCGAATCCCCATTATAGACGTGAGCCTCCGGCCTTGGCCGGGACGATCTCGGTTTCGGCACAATTGCCAACACCGCGATTCAAGGCTGGTGTTCACCCGCCCAGTAACAGTTGTATGGGGTTAAGCATTGGGGTGGACCAGGATTCGAACGGGCTGCGAGAAGCAATGGACGGCCGACCGTCCCGAATGTTCGGCCAGCGCCGAAACGGGGTGTCACGCCACCACATTTCCCTACCAGCCCATGTAAGCGCAGCACGACACCAACACCAGTCACAGGAGTTGCAACTTCTTAGCGATTTCCTAACCCTTTCCACCACAACCACTTCCCGTCCACCCGCGCCTCCGCCCCCACCCAATCTCTTGGAACGCCCCTGCTATCTTCAAACCGGGACAAAAGTGCAGCAGCATTCCCCGGAAAAGAGAAAGCATTCAGGAGTCACCATGATCGACAAACTCACCAAGGCCGAAATCGCTCGGCGCAACGGTGCCCTCTCCCGAGGCCCCGTCACCGAAGCCGGCAAAGCCAAAGCCGGTCGCAACAATTTTAGACACGGCCTCACCGCCAAAAACTTCCTCGCCACGCCCGCGGATCTCGAAGCCTTCCGCCAGCACCTCGACGCTCTCGTCGAATTCTGGAACCCGCAGTGTTCCTACGAGCATTACCTCGTCACCAAACTCGCCCGTGCGGAATTCCAGCACGACCGCGCCGAACGCCTCCAGCACTCCATGATCGACCTCGAAACGGACATCGTCGGCCCCGAAATCGAGTGCGCCTTTGACTCCATGGACGAAACCGGCGCCCTCATCATCGGCTACAAATCGCTCGACGAGCATTCCGCCGCCCATCGCAACATGGACCGCCATCTCGCCCGCCTCTCCCGCGAACGCCTTCGCGCCAAAGAGGCCATCCAGGATGCCCAGGCCCGCCGTGCCAACGATGAAAAACTAAATTTTCACGTTGAACCGACCGACACCAACAGCGAAGCCGCCGAAACCACCGAAGCCGTGCCCCAGGACCAGGATCCCCTATGCCCGGCGGCGTAACTTCCGAACACTGCCTCCCGCGCCTCTTCTTCCCGAAAGCGCGGGTGCCTTCGCCTCTGACGTGCCGCTTCCCCAAGCACGTGGGCTGCGCCTGCCACGGCCAGCCCGCCGGGACCGGCACCGCTTACTCCAACTCCGCCGCGCGCACCCGCAGGCCCCCAGCCGCCGCTCCCGCTCCCAGCGAAACTCTGGAAGCCCTGCGCCGCCGCCTGCATAACAACAACGCATTCATCGCCAGAATGCTCGCCCGGCTCCGCGACTTCCCTGACGCCGCAGCCGCCATCTCGGAAATGCTGAAGCCCAGCGGCCCGCCCGAAAGCGATCCACCGGACTTCTCTCATGACTGACGAGCGCTTGCGCTACTACATCCTGAACCCCGTCGCCTTCACCCGCGACCTCCTCGGCCTCCAGCCCGACCCGCTCCAGGCCGAAATCCTGAGCTCCCGTGCCCGCCGTGGCATCCTCTGTTGCACCCGCCAGTGGGGTAAGTCCACCATCGTGGCCGCCAAAGCCGTCCATCAGGCCTTCCTCCACCCGGACAGCACCATACTCGTGTCTGGCCCCTGTGAACGCCAATCGGCCTTGCTCGTCCGCAAGTGCGCCGACATGCTCCTCACCTTAGGTGTGCCCAAACGCGGCGATGGCCACAACCGCATCTCCCTCGAACTCCCCAACGGCTCCCGCATCATCGGCCTGCCGCACACCGAAACCAATATCCGCGGCTTCTCCGCGCCTTCCCTCATCCTGATCGATGAGGCCGCCGTCGTCCATGACAGCATCTATCACGCCCTCGTGCCCATGCAGGCCACCAACGATGGAGCTCTCTGGCTCCTCTCCACTCCCCGCGAAAAACGCGGCTTCTTCTACAACGAGTGGATCGCCTCGGACACCGATTGGCACAAGATTCGCGCCACCGCGCTCGACTGCCCCCGCATCTCGCAGGCTTGGCTCGACCGCCGCGCCCGCCGCCTGCCCAAAGCCGCCTTCGAACAGGAATTCCTCTGCGTCTTCCGCTCCTCCCAGCTCTCGCTGTTCCAGGACGAAGACCTCCAGGCCGCCCTCGCGCCCACGCCCACCCTCGACCGCCCCGTGCGCGTCTACCTCGGCCTCGACCTCGGCCAGCGCCACGACCACTCGGCCCTCGCGGTGCTCTATCTGCACCAGTACTACACGGGCCGCATCGACCCGGGCACCCGTGCGCGCGAAGCCCGCCACATCCTCCAGCTCAAGACCATCCAGCAGATCCCGCTCGAAACACCGTATCAAGACGTAGCCCAAATCGTCCGCCACCAGCTCCAGCACTTCGAGATCGAAGGCAAAGCCACGGTCATCATCGATGCCGGAGGCCCCGGCCTCCCCTTCATCGACTTCCTGACCGCGCTCCCGCTCCGTGCCAACTTGATCAAACTCAACATCACCGGCACCGGAGCCCCGCACCTCACCAAAGGCATCTATCAGGTCACCCGAGCCCA
>JAEUQF010000194.1 GCA_016789745.1 Bryobacterales bacterium | reverse complement strand
ACCGAGTCCGGCTTGCGGCTGGCCTCCCCCAGCGCCGCGGCCTTA
The DNA here is from genome assembly GCA_016789745.1 of Bryobacterales bacterium. GTDB lineage: Bacteria > Acidobacteriota > Terriglobia > Bryobacterales > Bryobacteraceae > CADEFT01. The sequence goes on along the minus strand of JAEUQF010000194.1, from coordinate 3,819 downwards.
TCCCCCTGCGACGCCATCCATCGCAACCCGTCACGCAGCACCTTCTGCCGCGCTCTGTCCTTCGCCAACTGAAAGTCGATGTACTCCTGCACCCTGGCATCGGCCGCACCAGGCGTATCGGTCCGCGGAATGATGATGTCGGCGATCTCCGCCAATTGCGTCATCTCCGCGGCGGTAGCCCACTTGGGCTTATATGTCGTGGCTGTGGCTGTAGAAGGGGAGTGCTGGTGCTGCTGCCCTAAGATCGGAAAGGCTGCGGCAGCACCGGCCGCGGTCTGCAGGGCGCGTCGGCGAGTGGGCATGCCTTCCAGTGTACGGCTAGCGAGGCCCTTCGCTCACCTGCGGCGAATCGCGCCGCGTGCGTACTTCCCGCACCGCGTAAATACGGCGCCCCTGGCTTTCGAAATACGTCCGGATCAGCAGTTCGCCCAACAGTCCCGTGCTGAACATCATCAACCCGGCCAGCAGCAACAGTGCGCCCGCAATCATCAACGGCCCGTGCTGGATCGCAATCTCATGCCCCGTGATCTTGTACAGGAAGATGTACAGCATGATCAACCCGCCCAGGAATGTGCCCACCAGCCCCAACTTCCCGAAAAAGTGCATCGGCCGGGTCATGTAGTTCAGCATGAACTTGATCGTGATGATGTCGAACAGCACCCGGAACGTCCGCCCTAACCCGTAATGCGACGCCCCGCTCACCCGTGGCGTATTCCGAATCGGCACCTCCGCGATCCGGGCTCCGTAGAAGCTCGCCAGCGCCGGGATGAAGCGATGCAGTTCGCCATAGAGGTTCACGTCCTTCAGAACCTCCGCCCGATACGCCTTGAACGTGGTGCCGAAATCGTGCAGCTTCACGCCGCTCGCCTTCGCCATCAGCCAGTTCGCGATTCGTGAGGGAATCTTCCGCGTCACCGCGTTATCAATGCGATTCTTTCGCCACCCCGACGCAATGTCGTAGCCCTCGTCGATCTTCGCCAGCAGCCCCGGAATATCTTCCGGCGCATGCTGCAGGTCGCCGTCCAGCGACACGATCACCTCGCCCTGCGCCTCATCGAAACCCGCAGCCAGCGCCGGCGTCTGCCCGAAGTTGCGCCGCAGCCGGATCACCTTCAGCCGGTTGTCGGTCTCCACCAGATTCGCCAACAACTCAAAGCTGCGGTCTATACTCGCGTCATCCACGAAGATGATTTCGTAAGGCTTCCGCATTCCTTCCATCACCGCCGTCAGGCGGTCGTAGAGCGGCAGAATCGCCGGCTCCTCGTTATGAATGGGGATCACCACGGAAATCATATGGTTATGCTTCTAGCGTACCTGATACAGGGCGGCGTTCCCAACCGTGCCCCGCCGCTCCAGTCCCCAGTCGTCCGTGCGCCGGGCCATGTCGATCGCAATCTCGCCGAACGCATCGCCAGTCTCGGCCGCCAGCACATGGGTCACTCCCTCCCGCGCCAGATACCGCGTCGCCGCCCGCCGGTAGTTCAACGCCGCCTGCCGCTCCGGTGGCGCCAACGGCCAGCCTTCTACTCGCACCGGGTAGTTCTCTGGCAGCCACACGCAAACCGTCGCCACCGATTCCGCCACCGCAAAGTCCACTTCCCAATGCATGCCGCCCCGTACCGGTTCCCACGTGCGCCAGGCAGATACCGGATTGCCATCCACCGCCAGGGCCGGCTCCCAAGGATTCGGCTCCGCGCCCAACGCCCACAATGCTGTCGGCTTCAGACGTTGCCCCTTGCCATCCCGCAACTCCACCTCATGAATCGCAATCGACCGCGGCATTGCACCTGGTAACTCCACCAGCAGACTGCGCAGCGCCACCTCCGTACGTGTCCCACAGGTCCGCCACAGCGCCGCATCGTTGCTGGCCGCAAAGCGCAACCCGCCCACCATACGGTCCCCCGCGGCCGTTTGCCATGCCCCAATCAACTCGCGATCCGTAATCGCCGCCGGAGCCCCCGCCAGATCCAGAATCCGCGCATCCCGGCCTGTGTTCTCCTCCACGAACTTCGCCAAGTCCCGCAACTCACTTCCACTCGCCGGTACCAACGGCAGCGTCCACGCGTTCGATGCCGTATACAGCCGCACGACCGGGGGCAGGCTCAGAAGCGAATGCACCGCCAGCAACGCCACTGCCGCATGACGAGGCAATCGTGCAAACGCCGCCAGACTGAGGAAGGGCAGGGAAGGCATCAGGAACCGCGTGCCAGCATTCAACAGCCACGGCACCGCCGCCACCGCCCCGGCACCCAATAGCAGCCCGTTCCTTCGCCACGCTAGCATTCCCGCCAGCACCAGCCACGCCGGTCCTACCAACCCCTGCAATGCTCCCCCGCGCACCGCCGCTTCCCACGGAATGGACCACCACGACACCCCACCGTAATCCCGCAGCCACCGTGACAACTCACGTTCGGATTCGATGTGAAACGCCGGATTGGGAAACCACGCATTCATCAGCGGAGCCACCGGGTTGCCCGTCAGTGCCGTGTTACGAATCAGCCACGGTGCCATCACTAGAGCCGAAGCCAACCCAACCCGCAGCGCTCCTCTCACGTCCCGCCGTGCCAGATACCAAATCACGCCGGCCACCGGCACCAGCCCGCCCGGCAGCTTGATCGCATAGCAGAAGCCCGCTAGTAACCCCGCCAGCCATGGCCTGTCCTCCAGCAGCATCCAGAACACCGCTAGCGTGAAGAACGCCAGCGCCGCATCGTTGTAGGTGCACGTCGCCGACGTCCCTACCACCGGCGTTACAAAATAGAACAACGCCGCGCACCACGCCGCCTTCGTGTCGATCTCCAGCTTTCGCGCAATCGCCAGCAGCACCGGAATCGTCGCCGCCAGATAGAACAGATGCAGCAACTTCGCCGTGCGCTCTCCTGCCCATGCCGCCGCCATCGCGAACAGCAGTTCCATCCCCTGTGGAAGCAGGTTGTAGAAGGAAACTTGCTTAGGGAACGTGCCGGTGGTCTCGGTCAGCCTCGGCAGCGTCAGATGATACTGCAGCGAATCCGGCTGCACCTCCGGCGACAGGGCGTGCCACACGTATAGCAGCGTAAAAGGCACCAGCACCGGCAGCGTCCAGAGCGGCACGCCGCGCGGGCGTTGCCGCGGCAGCCACGGCCAAAGGAACGTTAGCACCAGCAGCGGCAGTGTGTTCCCCCACCCGTTCAGAAACAGCAGGAAAACGGCTGTGCTCAGCGCAACCGAGGTCAGCGCGAACCGCAGCGTAAACGGCACAGCGCTACACTTCGTACTTCTTCAGAATCTCAGGCCAGATGCCCTTGGCCTTCAGGATTAGCTCACATACTTCACGAACCGCTCCCTGCCCGCCTCGCGCCTCCGTCGTAACATGCGCCGCCTGCTTCACCTCAGGCCGCGCATTCCCCACCGCTACACCCAACCCCACGCGACGCATCACAACGATGTCGGTCAGATCATCGCCGATGAACGCGACTTCTTCTCTCTTCACCCCCGCCTTCGCCAGCACCTCCTCCAGGATCGGGATCTTTTCGATGTGACCTTGATACACATAGGTCATCTTGCACTGCCGCGCGCGCTCTTCCAGAGCCGGCGACAGCCGTCCTGAGATCACACCCGTCTGGATGTTGTACCAGGAAAGCCACTGCAGGCTGATGCCATCCTGCGCATCAAAGCCTTTCGTCTCCACCATGCGCCCATCATGCACGGGAACGTTGTAAAGCTTGCCATCTGTCATCACGCCATCTCAGTCCATCATCTGCATGCGTATGTTGGCGGCCAGAGTTTTGATATAGTGCATTGGAAAACAGGTAGGGTAACAAAAAAGGCGAGGGTTGC
>JAEUQF010000110.1 GCA_016789745.1 Bryobacterales bacterium | reverse complement strand
GATCGAAGACCTGGATCAGGGCACCGTTGGCCGCGCGGGTCTGGGCGAAATCGCCGTTGCGCTGCAGGTCAGTGGGCACAGAGCGGATGGTGGTGGCTAGCGAGCGCTGCTTGAACTGTTCCCAGTTGAAGAAGAAGAAGGTCTTGTCCTTGCGGATGGGGCCGCCGAAGGTGGCGCCCCACTGGTTGAAGACGAGCGGCTGTCGGGCACGGCCGGCCCGGTTGGAGAAGAAATCATTGGCGCGGAGACTCTTGTTGCGATGGAACTCATACAGGCTGCCGTGGAACTGGTTCGTACCGGCTTTGCTGATGAGGTTCATGACACCGCCACCGGTACGGCCATACTCTGCGGTGGGGTTGCGGACAATCAGGCGGAACTCTTCGGTGGCGTCCACCGACAGAGGCGTCTGAAGGCCGCCGGAAGAGAAGTTTTCGGCGGCGATGCCATCCACCATGTAGTTATTGACGCTGGCACCGCCGCCACCAATGGAGGCGCGTCCGCCGCCAAAGGCCGAGACCGGCAGGTCGCCATAGGAACCCGCGGCACGCACCCCGGGCACCAGCAGCGCAAACTGCAGCGGGTTGCGCCCGAAGGTGGGCATGTCGAGGATCTTCTGGTTCGGCACAACGGTGGAAACCGTGGCGTTCTCGGTTTCGAGCAAGGGCGCCGCGCCGGAGACTTCCACCTGCTCGCTGACCTGGCCGATCTCCAGCAGAAAGTCGAGACGCAGCGTCTGGCCTTCGTCCAGCGTGAGGCCGGAGCGCACAATCTCCTTGAAGCCCGTCTGCTGGACGCGCACCGTATAGATGCCGCGGGCGAGCAGCGGAGCCGAGTAGTAACCTTCTTCGTTGGAGGTGATCTCGCGCCGGACGCCAGTCTCGGTGTTCTCAACATACACCTTGGCATTGGTGACGACGGCATTGGAGGTATCGGCAACACGGCCGGTGATCTGCGCGGTTTGGGCGCACAGGTCCACGGCAAAGAGGAAGAGCAGGAGAGAGAGATGCTTCATGGCAAGAGGGTTCGCGTTTTCTTTAGAATTCGGGCGGTCCGCCGGTGCCGCCTTTCGGATCGCTCCACTTTTCGGGAGCACCGGGGACGAAGTCGATAACCTGGCGCTGCTGACGCAATTGCGCCTGGAGTTTGGCGATGGGGACTTGCTGGACGGGGCGCTTGTCCTGCACCGCCATGGCCGCCGCCACACCGGCCGCGTGGCCGCCGATCATCCAGACGCTTTCCAACCGATAGCTGCAGAAGGCGACGTGCGAGAACGAGGCGGCGCCGGGCACCAGCAGATTCGTGCACTGTTCGGGCTTGGGAACCAGGGCGCGATAGGGAATCTGGTAGGCCCAGCCGAGCCGCCAGATGCGGCCCTCGTTGACGAACTCGGTCGGCGACAGCGCCACGCGCTGGACGTGGTGTGAGTCGATAAAATGCGAACTGATGCCGATGGCATCGGGCTTACGGCGGTCGCTGACAGCGTCCTTTTGGGTAACGACGAGGCCCGACTGCATGCGGCGAGCTTCGCGCACGTAAAGCTGATAGGGCAGGTGGCCGTTGTCGGCGAACTCCTGCCGGTGCAGGCCCCAGGCCGACATCTCTTCCCGCACATTGGCAGGTACGGAGGAATCCTGTTTCAGGAAGTGGAGCAGTCCGAGCGTGTAATCCCAATGATCGGCGATGATGCGTTCGCGATCGGCGTAGCTGGCGGCCGGATAGTCGAACTGGCCGCCGAAGTGGCCGGTGGAGATGATGGCCGCCTGTTTGTTGTTGACTTCGAACTTGCCGTTACGCCGCGCGTAGAGGTCGATGAAATCGGTCAGCTTGAGGGGGCGCTCGCGGTTCTCTTGCAGCCAGTTGGCGAGCAGCGTGTAGCGAGCACGGTCATAGCGGCGCGGTTCCGGGATAGGCACGCGTAGCGCCGGATCCTTGGCGAAGGTCAGCCGGAAGTTGTAGTTCATGACGGCGCGGTGGGCGGCGCCGGGCTTCAGGTCGCCAGCCCAGGCGGAGATGCCGGGCAGCAGATTGCCGCTGGCATCAATGGTGCGGGCTTTGCGGGGGATGAGGTCGAAACGGATACCGGCGGCGTCTTCCTGATAGGTGTCGCGGCTTTCCCGCCCGATGGAGAACGAGACGCCGGCTCTGGCCATGAGGTCGCCTTCGTAGCTGGCATCGATGAAGACGGAGGCGCGGTAGTCGCGGCCATCGGTGGTGGCGATGGTGGTGATCCGCCCGTGGTCCAACTGCACTTTGTCGACGCGCGCCCCGAAGACGACTTCGACACCAGCTTCGCGCAGCATCTCCCGGTAGACCATCTCGGCAACGGACGATTCGAAGTAGAACTCGGGCTTGCCGGTGCCGTAATGGCGACCCAGCCGCTGGTAGAAATCGAGCGCGACGCCGCCGATAGTCCAGTGCAGCATATGTTCGGACTCGGCCGTATTGATGCCGCTGGTGGAGAGTCCGCCGACGTGCCGGGTGGGCTCCAGTAACAGGACACGGCGGCCAAGGCGAGCAGCGGCGATGGCGGCGGCGATGCCGCACGGAACGCCGCTATAAACGAGGATCTCCGGAGAAGCCGTACGTGCCGAGCCAAACCCAGTGGAAGCCGCGGCACCCAGAAAGACGCGACGTAGCATTTTCCGGATAAGCATGCCCCGCCCGGGACCCGCTTCGCAAGCACGGTGAGGTTGCCGAAGTAGTGCCTGTAGAATCAGTGCGTTCCAAACGTTATAGAAATGTTGTAGCGTTGTTACATGCTGGTGCAGGGGGAGGAAAGACAGCGTCTGGTCGATGAAATCCTGAACGGCGCCGTGCTGGGACGTTCCGACCAGTTGCGGCGGTTGCTCCGTTATCTGGCGGATGAAGAAGCGGCCGGTCGCGGGTCGCATCTAACCGAATACACCATTGGCGTGAACGCACTGGGGCGTCCGGTGGACTATGCGCCGGACATCGATTCCACCGTGCGGACACGGATGCACGAGTTGCGGCGCAGGCTGGACGATCACTATCGCCAGAACCCGGAGGCCGAGTGGCGCCTGGAGTTGCCCAAGGGTAGCTACCGGCTGCGGTTTTCCCGACGCGAACCGGAAACATCCCTGCAGACCGTGGTGCAGGCAGAAGCCGCTCCGGATGACCAGCGCCAGCAGCCGCCGCCCGACGCCCGGCGTGCTTTCATCCTTGGTATGATCCTGGCAACGGCGTTGCTTGGGGTGGGTTGGACGGCAAAGACGCTTTGGGTTTCGGCTGGCGAGCGAGCGGCGCGGCTGATCTGGGGCCCGATGCTGGCGAAAGGCGAAACGGTGACACTGTTGCTGGCAACCACTCCTCAGCTTTGGGTGCGCGAGTTCGGCGACTCACCCCATCCGGTGGGCGACCCGCCGCAAGTGTTTCCGATGCCCAGCGATCCGGCGCTGCTCGATTGGTACCGGCGCACGACGCTGGCCAAGGGAGAAGGCTTGATCCTGCATCCGAACAACCACTCGCCGCTGGGGGGTGAGGCGCACGCGGCGATCCGGCTGGCGGCGTTCGTCGCCGAACGGCAGGCGCACGTGGAGTTACTGGCCGGCGAGCACACCGGTGCCACCGAGATTCGCGAACGGAACGCCGTCGTATTGGGCCGGGCCGAGTATTCCCGCGCGGCAGCGGCGCTGCAACCGAACGATGGCTGGGCGGTGCGCTATGTCCCGGAGCGCCGCGAGGTGGGCATCGTGTCGCAGAAAGGTGACCGGCCGTCGTTCTTCCGCGAAGGCGGCGG
>JAEUQF010000039.1 GCA_016789745.1 Bryobacterales bacterium | reverse complement strand
ACCATGCCGGTGGGCTTGACGTTAAACTTCAGGCCGCAGCCGGTGGGGACGTGATAGATGACGTTGCGGATATAGTAGGCCGGACCGCCATAGACGGGCTGGGCGCTGAGGCCACACTGGGCGGCGTTGACGCCGCGGTTGCGCATGACACGGATGTTATGGACGCCGCCATCGGCTTCGATGAAGTCGTCGGCCATCAGATGAATGTCGTTGTTGTAGAAGTCGATGGCGGTGGCGTGGTGTTCGGGCTCGCGGTCCGGTGAGCCGTGAGTGCAGACGGAGATGCCGTCGTGGAAGTAGGCGATGTAGTTGTGGCTGACGACGTGGCCGGAGCCGTAGAGTTTGACGGCGTGGTAGCTCTTGAGGCGGTTGCCGCCATAGATGCCGGGGTTGTACCAGCCGAGCAGGCGATGCTGGTCGTCGCGCCCGAGCATGACATTGTCGGTGATGAGGAAGTCCTGCGAGCCAGCGTATTGGCCATTGACGGCGACGCCGACGTCTTCAAAGCGGCAGTTCTTCACGGTCAGGCCTTTGGATCCAAGCACGTCTTTCAAGCCGGCCTGGAAGACGATGTCGGCGTTGCGGAAGGTGATGCCTTCGAACACGTGGTGGTCGGCGGCCATCACGTTGAATAGCTCATGGGCGCCATCGCCATCGAAGATGACCTCGCCATCGCCGGCGGCCTTGATGAAGATGGGGCGTTGGGCGGTGCCCTTAGCGGTGAGGACGTAGGTGCCGGTGAAGTCGAGGCCGGTGGGCTCGGAGTAGCGCAGGCGGTCGCCTTTGTAGAGGCCGGCGTGGACCAGGATGACGTCGCCCGAGCGGGCCTTGCGTTCGCTGACGATACTCCAATCGCCGTTGCCGGAGAGGTAGTAAGCCTGCTTGAGGCCGGTGAAGGCGGGCTGCTGCTTTTCGCCCTTCCAGTTGGGCGGATAGACGTGCAGGACGCGGGCATTGCGGACTGGCTTCGGCTCGCCGCGGGTGCGGACCTTCACGATTTTTTCCGCCTCGCCGCGGACGCCGTCGGGGTCGGCGAGGGTGAAGCGGGCTTCGTATTCGGTATCGGGCGTGAGGTCGAGGATGCTGCCGGCGAACATTTCGGGGACAAGGTAGTCGAGGCCAAGGTCTTTGCGATAGACACGCTCGCCGCCCATGCGGAACAGGGGCATGCCGGTTTTCCAGGCGGTGTCGCCGGCCTTGCGGTAGGAGACGGCGACGGTGGAGTTACGGTTGTCGTCGCCGGAGATCCGCCACTCGAAGCCGAGGTTGATGAGGGTCGGGCGTTCGATGACGAACTTGCCGGAGTTGGTCCAGTTGGCGGGCTCGGGCTTGACGGGCGGGCGGTTCTTGAAGGTGACCCAGCCGAAGGATTCGGGGACGTGGAAGTTGGGACGGTCCGTAGTGACCGGGGACCAGGTGCTGTATTGGGCGTTCGTTTTGCCGCCGGCGCGGTTGAGGTTGAGGCGCCATTGGTCGCCATCGTGGGGCGGGGTGTGGGCTGCGTCCTTGGCGAAGTTCGAGAAGGGGATGGCGACTTCGAGGATCCAGTGGTCTTCGCCGGGCGTGTCGTGTTTGACGGTGAGGCCAGAGTGGGAGGTTTTGAGGCGCACGGCTTCGGGTTCGGTGAAGAAGGGGCCCTGGTACCAATCGGCGCGGATGAAGTTGAGCATGGTGCCGATGACGTTCATTTCGAAGCCGTAGTAGTTGCGGATCTTGGCGGGATTAGGGGCGATGAAGGCTTCGACGGCGTCGTCGAGGGAGACGGGGCCGTGGCGTTCGGTGACCTCGGCGGCGATGTTCTTGTCGTAGCAATAGAAGCTGACGTAGAGGTGCTCGTCGTCCCAGAGGATCTTGGCGACGGTCTTCTCCTTCTCGCCGGCTTTGAACCAATTGAAGTGGAAGTCGGTAATGGGAGGGGCCTGCTGCCAGGCGGGCTCGTCGAGTTTGCCGTCGACGACGATGCGGCCGGCGGCGCGGTAGATGTCGTAGCGGGGGAGGGTTTGGGCGGTGGCTGTGGTCAGCGTGAGGAGGAAGAGCAGGAGTGCGGGCATGGGTAGATTATGTCGCGATGTAGGGGCAGCTTGGGTTCGGACGTGCACTTTTTCTGTTTTCTCCCCTGGACGGTTTCTCGAAGAACGATGGGAGGGGCGGTGCCGTTCCCGGAATTCAAATCACAGTGCTCGCGTTAGGGATTCTGGTATACTTTCGCGGAAAGTCCAGATAGCAGACAGAGAAAACGCCATGCTACGCACTGTCCTGATTGTATTGTGGTGTGCCTGCTGGGCCAGCGCACAGATTCCGAACACTTTGATCCTGCCGGTGCTGGAGGCCGGCAAAGGATTCGTGATGTTCTGCAATGCCGATGAGTTTCCGGATGTGGCGGAGGTGAATCCGGCAACGAGGGTGGTGAAGACTTACAACGGGAAGCCGGGTGGACTGCAGACGGCGCCGTCCTCCACATCGACGTTAGACACCAACTGGGTGGCAAGCGCGTTTGTAGACTTCAACAAGGATGGGTTGTCGGACATGGTGGCGGTGAACGCGGACCAGGTGAAGCTGTTCCGGAACACGGGAAACTGCCAGTTTCAGGCGGCGGGACAGACGGCGTACAGCGGGAGTGCGACGACGAAGGTGCTGGAAGTGGACGTTGCGGGAGAAGTGGCGAAGAAGATCGGCTTGTTCGAGCCGGGTGGGTCGACGATTACGTTCATTCAGCCGCAGGGGGCCAGTCTGGTGGGTGCGGGGTCGATCGTTTCGCCGAGTCCAATCACGAATGCGGTGGCGGGGGATTTCAACGTGGATGGGGCGGACGATGTGATGACCAGCACGAGCGCGAAGGTGTCGCGATTTCCGAATGAAGGAACGGCGTTCGGAGCGCCGCAGGATGTGGTATTCGGAACCAACGAGACGGTGTGGCTGGCAGGCGACATGGACGGGGACGGAGCGAAGGACGTGCTGGTGCGGAGCAATTCGGGGCTGTTTCGAGCGCTGTACGTCGGGAAGATGTTCGACAACGCGGCACCGTCGCGGACGGCGGCAATTGGAAATGGGCAGGACGCCGTGTTGAGCGATTTGGTGTTTGGGGGACTCAAGGAAGTGGCGGTGCTGAACGGCACGAATCTGGATGTATACACGCAGTCATCGACGGCGTTTACGAAGGCGGCGTTCGACGTGACGGGGCTAACGGGAGCGCAACAGTTGCAGCAGATGGGGGATGGGGTGCTGGTATCGGGAACGACGGCGCGGACGGTGCAACCGGGGTGCGATCCGAGACTGTTTCTGAATGGATTCGACAGGCTGGGGGGCAGGAAATTCGCCAAAACGACGGTGTCGAACTTCTGCGAGTACGATGTGACGCCGGGGATGAACTCGTTTGCGACGTTCATCCCGACGGGGACGGTGCATGGGTCGCGGACGGTGGTGGTGACGGCACCGCAGAACAGTACAGGACTGAACCGGACTTCGACATACCGGGTAGGAAGCACGCAGGAGTTGCTGGGCCAATCGCGGTGCACGACGAAGTTCGCGCAGAACGGGGTGGTAGTGAATAGTGGGGACATGGTACAGGCGATGTTGGAGACGGAGGCGAACTGCACGACCCACAGCATTTTCGATAACGCAGCATTCGTCACGTTGGCCGAGGGGAATACGACTGGTCCGGCGACCGTCACTGGGATCGTGGACAACGACTTCATCAGTGCGTCGCGGACAGGGAAAATCAGCGCGGTGGACCTGCTGACTTTTGCCCGGGCGGATATGGAGGTGGTGCAGCCAACGGGTTGTGGATTCGGAACGTTCGGGCAGAACCTGACGTCCGAAGCGGCGACCGGGACAACGGTGGTGCCGTTGAATCCCTCCGATATCCGGTGCAGTTACAGTGCGACGCCGAAATCCGCGCCAATCCGGCTTCTGGAAACGGCGGTGCAGCAGCAGAGCAAGGCGGAGAGGGCTGTGAACGGGCCGATAAACCTGGAGGTGACGATGCAGCGGAATCTGGGGAAGGTGGCGCGGGTGGGGCAGGTGCGAGTGGGCGAGTACGCGATCCAGATATTGCAGCGGGCGGCGAACGCGCGGGTGTTTTTTGGGGATGTTCCGGCGAGCCACGCGTTTGCCGATTTCGTAAACATTATTGCGGATGCGGGAATCACGTCGGGCTGCGCGGCGGGGTCTTACTGTCCGGATGCGCCAGTGACCCGCGGACAGATGGCGGTGTTTCTGGTGCGGGCGCTGCTGCGGACGAATGCGTTTCCCTTCAACAGCACGCCGTACTTCACGGACGTGCCGGCGGGCCATCCGTTTTTCCGGTATATCCAGCGGCTGTTCGAGGAGCGAATTACGGCCGGGTGCAGTGCGACGGACTATTGTCCGGATGCGCCGGTGACGCGCGGGCAGATGGCGGCGTTTCTGGTGCGCGGCGGGGAGGGTTTTGCACCGGAGCAGACGGTGCCGGCGCGGCGGACGGCGTTTTTCAACGACGTGGGGACGGGGCATCCGTTCTTCCCGTACATCCAGATGTTGCGCCAGTTGGCGGTGACGAGCGGGTGCACGGCAACGGACTATTGTCCCGACGCGGTGGTGACGCGGGGGCAGATGGCGGTGTTTCTTTCGCGGATGTTCTTGTCGAAGCCGGTGCGGCAGTAAGGGACGGATGGCCAGTTTCTCGCAACTTGCCGATTTCGATAGCCGCGGCAGGCCGTCCGAGGCGCAGTTTGTAAACGTGTTGCAACGGATGGAGGAGGTGGGAGAGGCGGCGGTGCGGGGCTACGGCGCCGGGCGTGGGGTGACGATCCGGAGTTGCTTCAAGACGACGCGCCAGTTCAATGCGGCGGCGTGGCCGGACGGCGATCGGATGCAGGTAGGGCTGGGCGCGGCGGTGCTGCCGTTGCTGAACGTACTGTTCGGCGCGATTTTATCGGACCGGAGAGTGTTGGCAACGCTGAGCGGGGCGGCGGCGGATGCGGCGCCGGTGCCGGCCTTCGTCTACGACCCGGCGGAGTTTGGCAAGCCCCTGGCGGTAGAGTTGCATATCGACGGAGAGAAGGCGCTGGCGGCCGGAGTGCTGGCGGACTTGTGTATCTCCTATGTGTATCTGCATGAGATGGGGCACATTCTGTGCGGACACTGCGAGGCGGGGGAGCACTTGTTTGGGAGCGGTGAAGTTTTGGAGTTTGGAGAGGGGAGTGAGGAGGGTGCGGGGTTGGGCGGGGAGTGGTTGGAGATGCGGCAGTATTGGGAATATCAGGCGGACTCGTTCACGCTACCGTTGCTGCTGCAATACATCCAAATGGCGGCGAGGCACCGGCGGCACGGGAAGTGGCTGGCGAAGCTGGCCGGGAGTGAGGACGAGCGGCGGGTGCGGATGCATACGGCGGCATTGACGAGTGCGGCGATTTCGGCGTTGTTTCTGTATATGGCCGGGTGCCGGCTGCGGTACGAGGCGCCGAACACGCATCCGGACCCGGTTGTTCGGTCTTTGTATATGAAAGACATGCTGGCGGCGCTGTGCGCGAGGGAATGGGGCTGCGCGGAAGATGAGATGCTGGAGCTGCAGTTTGGGTATTTGGAGCCGTTCGCGTTTTCGCTGGCACGGATGGGGTTGGGCTCGATTGAGGATTGGGAGCCGGAGGAGTTAACGCGGAATTATGAGGAGGCAGGGCGGCTGGCGGGTGGGAAGAAGTACCGGGAGTTAACGCGGGTATGGAGTTGGCTGCCGGAGTCGGAGTGGATGGATGCGTGAACGGGCCTTGGCAGACAGCGGGATACCTTGGCCGACGGAGTAGGATTGCCGGAGCTTGAGTCGGGATAGGAGCCGCCGATGTTGGGCGGTGAGGCAGCGGCAGAACTCTTCGGCTTCGGGGGAGTTAAGGAACTTGCCCGGTGGGGGCTCAGCGGAACGGGTGGCTGCCGCCTTGAGGAGGGGGCCGCTTCCCATTAGCCGGGCGGATCTGGAATGGTTAGCCGTCTGCAGATGCGTTTGGCGAGCAGGTTTGAGATCTCGACATGTCGAGGCACGGTAGTGTCCGGGAATCTGTGTAAACGGCTCCCGAGTAGTGCGGTTTGGTCCGGTACTGGCGAAGACGAAAGCTTCTAAGCTCATCCCGCCGGAGCCGCCCGTCGCAGAACTATGCTGGC
>JAEUQF010000019.1 GCA_016789745.1 Bryobacterales bacterium | reverse complement strand
GAGCAGAAGAAGTTCTGGGCGTTTCAGAAGCCGGTGGCGGGGCCGCTGCCGGTGGTGAAGGCGAAGGCGCGGGTGCGGACGCCGATTGACCGGCTGGTGCTGGCGAAGCTGGAGTCGAAGGGGTTGACGTATCGGGCCGATGTTGGGAATGAGAAGCTGCTGCGGCGGGCGTATCTGGATTTGACCGGGCTGCCGCCGACGCCGGCGGAGATTGCCGAGTATCTGCGGGATCCGGATTACGAGAAGTTGCTGGACAAGTTACTGGCGTCGCCGCGGTATGGGGAGCGCTGGGGGCGGGAGTGGCTGGACGCGGCGGGCTATGTGGATACCACCGGCAAGGATTTTGATCCGAAGAAGGCGGAGTATGCGCAGGGTTTGTGGCGGTATCGCGATTACGTGATCAAGGCGGTGAACGACGATAAGCCGTGGGACCGGTTCCTGACCGAACAGATTGCGGGCGATGAGTTGGTGGATTGGCGCGAGGCGAAGCAGCGGACGCCGGAGATGAACGAATTGCTGGCGGCGACCGGCTACATGCGGACGATTCTGGATATTACGGAAGAGGATATTTCGAATCTGCCGGTGGAGCGGTATGAGGCGCTGTTCAAGCTGGTGGAGAAGGTATCGAGCAGCACTGTCGGGCTGACGGTGAACTGTGCGCGGTGCCATTCGCATAAATTCGATCCGATTTCGCAGAAGGATTACTACCGGTTTTTGGCGTTATTTACGACGTCGTACAACCCAAGCGATTGGATTCAGCCGCAGAACCATCATCTGTACACGGTGCCGAAGGCAGAGCAGGAAGCGATGGAGGCCAGTAACAAGGCGCTGGAGGCGAAGTTGCGGGAGGCGCTGCTGCAGACGATTCCCGAGGTGCTGCGGAAGGACGTGAAGACGGCGTTTGAGACTACGGCGGACAAGCGGACGGAGGTGCAGCGGTATCTGTTCGGGAAGTTCAATCCGCAGTTGGAGAAGGAACTGACCGGGCACGCGGATTATAAGAAGCTGGAGAAGATCCAGGCGCTGTGGGATGTCGGCGCGCCGCCGAATATCCGCCTGTTGCAACGGGGCAGCGCGGATGCGCCGGGGCCGAAGGTGACGCCGGGGTTCTTTGAGATTCTGACGCCGGAAGGCAAGCGGGATGCGGTGCGTCCGGCGCGGGCGGTGGGCAAGACGTCGGGGGTGCGGCTGGCGTTCGCGGAGTGGCTGACGGATGCGAATCATCCGTTGACGGCGCGGGTGATTGTGAATCGCATTTGGCAGGGGCATTTCGGGACGGGGATTGTGGCGACTCCGGACAATTTTGGGACGACGGGGGCGGCTCCGACGAACCAGGCTTTGTTGGATTATCTGGCGCTGGATTTTGTGAAGAACGGTTGGAGCGCGAAGCGGCTGCATAAGCAGATCATGCTGTCGACGGTGTACCGGCAGGGGAGTGAGACGGATGCGGTGGCGGTGAAAGTGGATCCGAAGAATGAGTTGCTGTGGCGGATGCCGCTGCGGCGTTTGGATGCCGAGACGCTGCGGGATTCGGTGATGGCGGCGGCCGGTAAGCTGGATGTGACGGCTGGCGGGCCGCCGATTCAGTTGGAGATGCAGGCCGATGGGTTGCAGGTGGTATCGAGCAAGGAGCCGGAGAATGCGAAGTGGCGGCGGAGTGTTTATCTGACGCACCGGCGGACGTATCCCATGAGTTTTCTGGGCGTCTTTGATTATCCGATCATCGACACGAATTGCACGCGGCGGATCCCTTCGGCGACGCCACTGCAGGCGTTGACGATGTTGAATGACCGGTTTGTGTGGGACGCGGCGGAGGCTTTGGCGAAGCGGGCCGAAGGGAATGTGGACGAGGCGTACTTGTTGACGCTGTCGCGCCGGCCGACGGCGGAGGAGCGGCAGGGGGCGGCGGAGTTTTTGAAGACGATGCCGTTCCAGGCGTTGGCGCAGGTGCTGTTGAGTTCGAACGAGTTTTTGTACGTGGATTAGGCGGCGGCGTTAGCGCCGTGCGGTGATGGTGCCGCAAGCACCGGCGCCCTGGCAGGCGGTGAAGCAGGCGACGATATCGCCGGTGACCAGGGTACAGCCGAAGACGCACATCGAACAGGCCAAGCCTCCGGTGTTGGTGGTGGTGCCGGTGCCAGGGGCGAGTTGGGGGATGAGGCGCGGGGTGCCGGGGTTATGGGGTGTAGCGCGATAGGAGTGGCGGCTGGTGGAGGAGGCGGCTTCGGCGGTGAAGCCGGGCAGGTTGGGTTTTGGCATGGGTGGCTTTCCTTTCGATTTAGAAGCACATGATGTAGCAGTCGGTGGGGTAACAGCCGTAGCGGGTGCAGCGCCAGCGGCAGCGCAGGACGCACTGCTCGGGCTCGATGTCGATTTCGTTGAGGCCGAGGCCGGTGCCGAGGCTGGTGGCTTGCGGCTGCAGGTGTAGTTGGGTGGCGTGGCGGGCTGCGCGGAGGGCGTAGCTGCGGCCGGTTTCGGAGAGGGCTTGTTCGGCGGAGAAGCCGGGAATTCGGTTCATGGTGGATCTCCTTGGCTATCAGGCTGCGGAAAGACATTTCTGAGCCGCCGATAAACACAGATGAACGCAGATACGCTCTTTGTTTGAATCGGCGTTTATCGGCGCTAATCGGCGGCTAGTCCGATACGGGGCTTTTTCAGCGCACTGCTGGTTAGCGGTCATAGTAGGGCGAGAGTTTCGTTACCAGGAATGGGAACAGTTCGGTAACGTCGACGCGGGCGGAGAATTTCTCGACAAAGTCGGTTTTGCGATTGGTATAGGCGAAGATGACGTCGACGATGTCGCGGGCGCCGCTGAGGGGAGAGGGGCGGACATCGAGGCTGGTAAGGGCGAACTCGCGGGCGAACTGCTGGGCGGCATTGGCGTAGATGCCTGCGTAACGCATGGCGAGGTAGTTGGCGGCGCGGTGTTCGTCGGTGGCGCCGGCGTTGTCGGTGAGTTGGAGGATGCGTTCGAAGACCTCGGCGGCGGCGGCTTCAAACTGTTTGGGCGTGGTTTTGTCGGGCTTGGGGATGGCCTGGATGAGGGCATCGCGGTCGAAGGAGTAGAGCTGTTCGAACAGGACGATGGGGAGTTGGAGGCCGTTGCAGAATTCGGGCGGGGCGATGGGGCCGCGGAGTCCGATGACTACGTCGATGTTGAGGGGAGTGGGTTCGGGGCGGAGGGTTTCGACGAGGCGGTCGAGGTCGCGCGGGTCGCGGGCTTGGAGGAGGTAAGTTTCCAGACCCTGGATCTTCAGGACCCAACAGAGTTGGCGGAGGAGGTAGCGGTTTTCGGGCTTGGAGAGGACGGCGTAGAAGACCTCCTGATCGGTCTGGCCGGAGGTATCGGCGCGGCCGGAGGCCTGGGCCAACTCCTTCTCGACGGAGAGGCGGGGGAAGCGCGGCTCAATGCGGCCGACGGCGTAGACGGGCAGGGGCGCGGTTGCTGCTGCGGAACAACTGCCGCAGGGGGCTTTTCCGGCGGCGATGCCATCGCATTGGGCGGGGGTGGCGACGGCGGTATCGCCGCGGCTTAGGGATGAGTGGCTACGTTCCTGTTCCATGATCCTCCGGGTTGGGTAGTGGTGTGTGCGGCCTGCAGAAACTGATAGGCGCCCCAGGCATCGAGCAACGGGGGAATGACGGTGGGCCGGCGGCCAGGGTTGGCGAGGAGGGCGTTGCGGATCTGGGCGGCGGTGGCGGAGGGGAACTCCGACCAGAGGAGGGCGGCGGCTCCGGTGACGAAGGGAGCGGCGACGCTGGTGCCGCTGAGGGTGAGGGGCTGGCCATCGGGGCCGAGGCTGGTGATGTTGTCGCCGGGCGCGCCGAGGCCGCGCCGGCCGATGGAGTGGCCGAGGTTCGACTGGGACAGGGGTTGACCGTGGCGATTGTAGGAGATGACGGGGATGACCCAGGGATGGCGGGTGATGGTGGTACTGCCGAGTGTGCCCTGATTACCGGCGGCGGCGATGACGAGGACACCGCGGGCGGCGGCGAGGTTGAGGGCGGCTTCGAGGGCGGTGTCACGATCCATGGCGGGGCGGGAGAGGGCGGCGCTGAGGTTGAGGATGCGGGCGCCGGCGGCGATGGCGTCTGAGATGGCGGCGGCGAGTTGGGCAGGGGTGGCGGTGGGGAGGGACTCGTGGGGTGCGTTGGTTTCGGGGAAGATGGGGTGGACGAGGAGCGTGCAATCGGGACAGATGGCGGGGGAAGCGGTGCCACGCTTGGCATTGAGGATGGAAGCGACAAAGGTGCCGTGGCGGCAGGCGATGCTATCGGGGTGGGCGCATTGGACCGGGCCGTCGAGGAGGGCGATTTTGACGGCAGGGCTACCGCCCGTACGTTCCATCAGCGATGTTAGCCGAACTAACTCCAGCGGCTCCATGGCGACTGCCTATTTTGACGAAAAGTTGCGCGAATTAGCCCCATTCAGGACGCGTTGTTCGACTATACGCGCGTCCGCTGAGGGCGTCAATCGAAATTACTATTTGTAGAAAACCGCACAGATAACGAGGTCAGGGGAGTGATTGTAACTGAGGGTAACGGTACAGCCTCTAAGGGTACCGCAGCCGATTAGGTGCGGAGTACCACCGACGGGGGGCCCGTGCTGGACCTTAGAGAAGACGTTTTGCAGGATGGGATCGCGTCTCAGAAGTTGTGTGACCGCGCAGACAACAAAAGGGGGCGCAGGCCAGCATGAGCAGCGCGCAACTACCGGAGGGGAGCCGACCGACGGCGCGGCCGATTTCGACGGGGATAACGGGGCTGGACGATGTGCTGGCGGGAGGATTGCGGCCGGGCCACCTCTATCTGTTTGACGGAGACCCGGGGACGGGGAAGACGACGCTGGGGCTGCAGTTTCTGCTGGCCGGTGTTCAGGCGGGGGAGCGGGTCCTGCACATCACGTTGTCGGAGTCGGAACGGGAACTGCGACAGGTGGCGGCGTCGCACGGGTGGCCGCTGGACGGGGTCGACATTTTTGAGCTGCTCCCGATGGAAGAGAGCTTGAAGGTGGAGGAGCAGTACACGGTCCTGTATCCGGGCGAGGTGGAGTTGTCCGAGACGTTGAAGGCGATTTTGAAGCGGGTGGAGGAGGTGCGGCCGAAGCGAGTGGTGTTCGACTCGCTATCGGAGCTGCGGTTGCTGGCGCGGGAGCAACTGCGTTTCCGGCGGCAGGTGCTGGCGTTGAAGCAGTACTTTTCGGGCCGGGACTGCACGGTGCTGCTGCTGGATGATCGGACGGCGGGCGAGGATGAGCGGGATCTGCAGAGCATAGTGCATTGCGCGGTGCGGCTGGAGAATTTAGCGCGGGAGTATGGGTCGAAGCGACGGCGGGTGGAGGTGTTGAAGTATCGCGGGGTGAAGTTTCGCGAGGGGTACCACGATTACAGCATCCTGACGGGCGGGTTGGAGTTATATCCGCGGCTGGTGGCATCCGAGCACCGGCGGGCGTTTTGGACAGAGGTGGTCAAGAGTGGCGTGCCGGAGTTGGACACCTTGTTGGGAGGTGGGTTGAATCCCGGGACGAGCACGCTGGTGATTGGGCCGGCGGGGGCGGGCAAGAGTACGATCTGTTTTCAATATGCGGTGGCGGCGGCCGAGCGCGGGCAGGACGCGTGTTTTCTGACTTTCGATGAGGATCTGGCGATGATCCGGACGCGGATGGCGGGGCTGGGAGTTGCGGTCGACCCTCTTTTGGAGAGTGGGAAGCTGACGGTGGAGGTGATCGACCCTTCGGAACTCTCGCCGGGGCACTTCACGGCGCGGTGCCGGCATCGGGTACAAGAAGGAACGAAGCTGTTGGTGATCGACAGTTTGAATGGGCTGCTGGCGGCGATGCCGAGCGAAGAGCATCTGTTGATGCAACTGCGGGAGCTGCTGTCGTTTTTGAACAACCAGGGGGTGACGACGCTGATCGTGATGGCGCAATACGGGATTCTGGGACAGGGGATGGCGAGCCCGATTGATTTGAGTCATCTTGCCGATACGGTGTTGTTGCTGCGGTATTTCGAGGCGGCGGGCGAGGTGTGCCGGGCGATGTCGGTAGTGAAGAAGCGCAGCGGGCGGCACGAACGGACGATTCGGGAGTTGCGCTTCAGCAGCCGAGGGATCCATGTGGGGAGGCCACTGCACGAGTTTCAGGGGATTCTGACCGGTGTTCCCACGTACGTGGGTGCCGCGGGCCCGCTGCTTGCAGGAACAGGGGATGCAGAGCAGCGATAGCATAGGACGGGATTCGCTGGTGCTGCTGCATGCACCGATCGGGCGGGATGCGCGATTGCTGCAGGAAGTGCTGTGGCGGGCGAAGATCGAGTCGCTGATCTGCGGGACGGTGGAGTCGCTGTGTCAGGAGATGGAGCGCGGCGCCGGGGCGGTTTTTGTGACCGAAGAGGCACTGGATCCGGAAGGGGTGAAGTGCCTGGCGACGGCGCTGCTGAAGCAGGGGGCATGGTCGGAGCTACCGGTGACGGTGCTGACGGTGCGCGGGGAGCCGTCGCAGGCGGCGCGGAGTCATCTGGCGGAGTTGCGGGGGATCGGGGATCTGGCATTGCTGGAGCGGCCGCTACGGGCCGATACAATCATCAGCGCGGCGAAGACGGCACTGCGGGCGCGGGCCAAGCAATATGAGGTGCGAGGGCGGGAAGCGGAACTGCAACTGGTGGCGGACAATGTGCCGGTTCTGATTTCGTATATCGACACAGGGCAGGTGTTCCGGCGGGTGAACCGGACGTACTCGGATTGGTTCGGGAAGCGGCCGGAGGAGGTGGTAGGGAGGTCGATACGGGAGGTGGCGGGCGAGCCGCATGTGTCGATTGCGGCACCGTACATCGCGCGGGTGCTGGCGGGGGAGCGGGTGAGCTTCGAGTCGCGGGTGCGGGATAAGCAGAACGAGATTCGGGAAGTAGCGGTATCGTATGCGCCGGATGTGAGCCCGGGGGGGAATGTGCGGGGATTCAGTGCGCTGGTGCAGGACATCACGGACCGGAAGCGAGCGCAGCGGCGGCAGGCGATGTTATTGGAGTTGGGGGCGCGGCAGCGTGGCACGGCGGATCCGGGCGAGATCCTGCGGGCGGCGGCCGAGGCGATAGGGAGCCACCTGGGAGCGGACGCGGCGGGGCTGTTCGAGGTGGAAGGCGAAGGGCTGGCCTTTCGGGAGGGATGGAGTGCCGGGGAGCTTCGGGCGATGCCGGGCGGGTGGCTGGTTCATTCGCTGGGGGGCGATGTTTTGGCGCGGCTGCGGGCTGGGGAGAGGGTGGCGAGGGGTGGAGAGGGGGGAGTGGCGGGAGGGGTGTGCGCGCCGATCCGGCGTGGGGGCGAGTGGTGCGCGGCGTTGTACGTGGAAGTGGGGGAGGCGAGGCATTGGAGACCGGACGAGTTGGAGTTGGTGGCGGAGGTGGGGGCGCAGACGTGGGACGCGGTGGAGCGGGCGCGGGCGCTGGCGGGATTGCGGGCGAGCGAGGCGCGCTTCCGGTTTCTGGCGCAGTTGGATGATGCAACGCGCGGGTTAACGGATGCGAGCGAGATCAGCCTGAGCGCGGCCAGGCTGCTGACGGATCATCTTGGGGTAAACCGCTGTGCGTACGCGGATGTGGAAGATGACGAAGACACGTTCAATCTTTCCGGGGATTACAACCGGGAGGTGGCGAGCATTGTGGGGCGGTACCGGTTCCGGGAGTTTGGGGAGGAGTGTCTGCGGCGGATGCGGGAGGGGCTGCCTTACGTGGTGACGGATGCGGAGACGGACGCAGGGACCGAGGCTGTGCGAGAGGCTTACCGGGCGACGCAGATCCGGGCGGTGATCTGCGTATCGCTACGGAAGGGGGGCCGGGTCGTGGCGGCGATGGCGGTGCACCAGAAGACGCCGCGGGAGTGGACGGCGGAAGATGTGGAGTTGGTGCAGCAGGTGGGGAACCGCTGCTGGGAGTCGATTGAGCGGTCGAAGGTGGCGCGGGTATTGAAGGAGCGGGAAGAGCGCTTTCGCTTTTTGGCGGAGAGCATTCCGCAGATGGTGTGGACGTCGGGGCCGGACGGGCGGCTGCAGTACATGAATGGCAAGGGGGCTGCATTCTTTGCGGTGGCGGCGGAGGAGTTGGTGGGGAGGGGGTGGCTGGATCGGGTACACGAAGAGGACCGGGAGGAGGCGGCGGCGCGCTGGCGGGACAGTGTCGAGACCGGCGAGCCGTACGAGATGTTCCTGCGGTTCCCGCGGGGCAAGGACGGGGTCTGGCGGTGGCATCTGGTGCGGGCGCTGGCGCTGCGGACCGAAGGGCGGGTGGTGCAGTGGTTTGGGACCAGCACGGATATCGATGACCAGAAGGCGACTGAAGCGGAGTTGAAGCGGACGAACCGGGAGTTGGAGGAGTTCGCGTATGTGTCGAGCCATGATCTGCAGGAGCCGCTGCGGATGGTGAACACGTATACGCAATTGCTATTGCGCGAGTTGGGGCCGCAGATCTCTCCCGAGCTATCTCAGTATGCGGGGTTCATCCGGGGTGGGGTGAAGCGGATGGAGGCGCTGATCCGGGATCTGCTGGCGTATTCGCGGGCGGGGCACTACGAGGGGAGCCGGGAAGTGGGGCGGGCGGATTTGGGGCGCGCGCTGCAGCGGGCGATGACAGACTTGAATGCGGCCCTTCTGGACACGGGTGCCGA
>JAEUQF010000065.1 GCA_016789745.1 Bryobacterales bacterium | reverse complement strand
AGCGGGCGCAGCCAACCGTCAGCCCCAGAAACGTCTGGCTGCTGGTGGTGGTCATCTCGTTCAGCCAATCCAGCCGCAGTTGGTCGTCGAAGTTGGCGTCCTGCTCCCAGGTGCCCAGGCGCAGGTAGCCCAGCGCCAGCAGAGCCTCGCCCGCGTCGCCCCTGCGGCCGCCGGCGCGTTCGATCTCGTCGCCGGCCAGTTGCTCCTGCACGAACAGGTCGTAAGGCTTGTCGTTGTTGAAGGCCCGGATGACGTAGTCGCGATACCGCCAGGCGGTCGGGCGCTCGCCGTCAATGGCAAAGCCGTCGGATTCGGCAAACCGCACTACGTCCAGCCAATGCCGCGCCCAGCGCTCGCCGTAGCGCTTGTCGGCCAGCAGTCTGTCGATCAGCTTCGAATAGGCATCCGGCGAGTCGTCCTTCAGAAACGCCTCGGCTTCTTCCACGGTGGGTGGCAACCCGATCAGGTCGAAGTAGACGCGCCGCAGCAGGGCACGCTTGTCGGCAGCCGGTGCGGGGCTCATGCCCTTCTCTTCCAGCCGCGCTAGCACGAACGCATCGATCGGATTCCGCACCCACGCGGCGTTCTTCACTGCAGGAGCGGGCGGCGGCGTAGGCTTGGTCAGCAGCCACGTCATGTGCGCATCGGGCTTCGCCGTGGTCTTTAACGGCGCCATGGAATCGATGGCCGCCGCTAGCTCCGCGATCACGGCGTCGGACAAGGGCTTCGCGCCGATCGGCATCCGCGGGTTCTGTTCCCCACGAGCAAACTGGATCAGCAGACTGCTCTTCGACGCTCCCGGCACAATCGCCGGACCGCGCTTGCCGCCGCGCAGCAGATCCGCCAGCGTGCTCACCGAAAGGCCGGCCTGCGCGCTGGCGCCCGTATGGCATGCGGCGCAGTTCGCCTTCAGCACGGGCTGCAGCTTCTGCTGGAACGTCGCTTCGTCGGTGGCGAACGCCACCATCGGCAACAGCAGTAGAAATCGGGGGTAATACATGGAATGCGGCCATTCTATCGAACTCTTCTGTGCTACGTTCCCTAAATGACTCGCCGCCAGATGCTGGCCGTCACGGCAAGCGCGCCGCTCGCCATGGCCAAGCCTCCCGAACTCTGCCTGATGACTGCCACCGAACTGGCGCGCCGCTTGCGCAAGCGCGAGGTGTCGGCGCGAGAGGTGCTGGAGGCTCACCTGAAGCACATCGAGGCCGTGAACCCCAAGGTGAATGCCATCGTGACGCTGGTGGCCGAGCGCGCCAAGGAGCAGGCTAAGGCGGCCGATGAAGCGGCGGCGAAGGGCAGGTTCCTGGGCCCGCTGCACGGCCTGCCGATGGCGCATAAGGATCTGAAGGAGACCAAGGGCATTCGCACCACGTTCGGGTCGCCGCTGTTCCGCGACTATGTGCCCACCTTCACCAGCCTGCCCATCGAACGCATGCAGAACGCGGGCGGCATCACCATCGGCAAGACCAACACCCCGGAGTTTGGTGCGGGTTCGCAGACGTTCAACCCCGTGTTCGGCGCGACGAAGAACCCGTATGACTTGAGCCGCACCTGCGGCGGTAGTAGCGGCGGTGCGGCGGTCGCGCTGGCCTGCGGCCTGGTGCCTATTGCCGATGGCAGCGATACCGGCGGCTCGTTGCGCAACCCCGCGTCGTTCTGCTCTGTTGTCGGCTTCCGGCCATCGGTGGGACGCGTGCCCGTCGTCCCGACTGGCGCGGCGTGGAACTCTATTAGCGTCACCGGGCCGATGGGCCGCACGGTGGCCGACACCGCGCTGCTGTTGTCCGTGATGGCGAGCCCAGATCCACGATTTCCGCAGTCGCTGCCGGATCCGGGCTCGCGATTCGCACAGTCTCTGGATCGCGACATGAAGGGAGTGCGTATCGGCTGGTGCAGCAAGTTCGCGGGCCTGCCTTTCGATAGGCGCATCACGGCAGTGTTTGAAGATTGCCGCAAGCACTTCCGCGCCATGGGCTGTGTGGTCGAAGAGGTGAACCCGGACTTCAGCGATGCCGATGAGGTGTTCCGTGTCCTGCGCGCGCTCAGCTTCTACCAGCAGCATGCCGCCAAGGTGAAAGAGCATCGGGATCGGATCAAGGCGACGGTGATCGAAGAGGTGGACCTGGGCGCGAAGTTGACCGGACCGCAGGTGGCCGATGCCGAAGCCCGCCGCTCGCGCCTGTTTGCCCGCGTTGCCGAGTTGCTGGCCAAGTACGAGTTCTTCGTGCTACCCACCACGCAGGTGCCGCCTTTTTCCGTAGACCAGCCCTACATCACCGAGATTGAAGGCACGAAGATGAGGAACTACATCGAGTGGATGGGCTCCTGTTACTACATCACAGTGACGGGTCTTCCGGCCATTTCGGTGCCCGGCGGCTACACACCGGAAGGGTTGCCGGTGGGCGTGCAGATCGTGGGCCGCAATCACGACGACTGGGGTGTGCTACAGGCGGGCCACGCCTTCGAAAAAGCGGCGAATGTGCGGAAGTGGCCGGAGGCGGCCATGGCTTGAACCCCACATCGCGGCCTTTATCGATATAATTCGATCACCAACTGGATCCCGGAGACATTGTATGCGGACAAGTGCCCTGATTTCGATGTTGGCGCTATGGGGAGCAACGGCATGCCTGGCCGCCGATGCCGACCGCCTTGCCGCGCAGTGGGTTATCCACATGGGCGGGACCGTCATCTTGTACGACCGGCCCGGGCACATCGGCGACATTACGCAGTTGCCTGTGGATGACTTCGAGATCCGCGTGATCAACCTCACGGAAGCCGTCGTGCCGCCGCTGGAGTTGAAGCGCATCGGCAATCTGCCGAAGCTCAAGGAACTGTGGCTGTCGGGACGCACTTGGCACAACGTGCCGGTGCCGACGACGGCAGCAAGTCTGGGACAGTTGGCGGGGCTGGCCAGCCTGCAGCGCTTCATCATCACGCTGCCGGTGCAGGCGGAGATCCCGATTGAGGACGTCGCGATTGCCAACATGGCGCCGCTGCGTGAACTGCACGAGATGCGCCTGGCGCAAACACGCATCAAGGGCCGCACGCTGGGGCCTTTCACGGAGATGCGCAGCCTGGACCTGACCAATACGCGGTTGGACGACGAGGGCATGAAGGCCATCGCGAAGATGACGAAGCTGGAGAAGCTGATCGCGCATGACGCGTTGATCTCCGATGAGGGCTTGCAGCATCTGCGCGGGCTGACGAATCTCACGGAACTGGACTGCTATGCGGCGCGGATTACCGATGCCGGCCTGGTGCATCTGCGCGGGCTGACCAAGCTGCGGAAGCTGAACCTGCTGGGCTCCACGATCACCGATGCGGGGCTGGAGAACCTGGCGGGGATGAAGGATCTGGAAGAGTTGAACCTCTATCGGACGCGGGTGACGAATGCGGGGCTGGAGAAGCTGAAGGCTTATCCGAAGCTGCAGCAGTTGGACGTGCGATACACGGCGGTGAACAGCGGCGGCATTGCGGCATTGCGGGCGGCGAAGCCTGCCTTGCGGATCGACTTTCTGGATACATCGGCGTCGAGTGGCAGGGTTGCGAAGAAGGCACCGGCGTCGCGAGATGCGAAGGCCATCGCTGACTGGATCCGGTCGCTGGGCGGCAAGACGGTTATGGAAGGTGGGCAAATCGTGGAGGTGAGCCTGGCGGGCACGCAGGCCACCGATGCCGATCTGCAACACCTGAAGGGCCTGCGATTGCGAAAACTCGACCTGCGCGGAACACAGGCCGGGGATCTGGGACTGCGGAACCTGAGCCTGCAGCCGTGCGAGTTGACCAGTTTGGAACTGAGCAACACGACAGTGTCCGACAACGGGCTTGGTGCGATTGCCGCTTGTGGAAAGCTGCAGCATCTGGGTGTCGGCTACACGCTGGTGCAAGGCGAAGGTCTGGCGCAGTTAGTCGAGACGGGCGTGCTGGTGGATCTCGACTTCAAGGGCAATGCGCTCTCGGAGAGGGGCGTGCAGGCGCTGGTGCGGTTCCCCAATCTGCAACGGCTGGATCTGAGCTATTCCGAGGTCAACGATAGGGACTTGCAGGCGGTGGCCGGTCTGAAGCAACTGATGCATCTCAACCTGACGGCGGTGGACCTGACCGATGAAGGGCTGGCGGCGTTGAAGCCGATGGCGGGGTTGCAGGAACTGCTGATCAGCTATGGCCGGTTCATGGCGGAAGGCTTGGAGAACCTGCAGGGGCTCACGAAGCTGACGCGGCTCGAACTGGTGCGGACTCGCACGACCAACGACGCGCTGGAGAAGCTTCTGCCCCATCTGAAGAACCTGCGGCGGCTGAACCTGGACTACACCAACGTCACCGATAAGGCGCTGCCGGCGCTGGCCGCATTGCCGCATTTGGAAGACTTGAGCCTGGACACGGCCGGCATCAACGACAGTGCGTTGGAGGCCTTTAAGACGTTTCCGTCGTTGAAGCGGCTGAACCTGTATCACACGCTCGCGACCGAGAACGCCGTGGAGGCTTTGAAGAAGGCCATGCCGAGTTGCAGCATTATCTGGGATCGCGGCTCTAACCTGCCGATTCGGAGAGGGAGCTGACGCCGATGCGATACCTGTGGGTATTGGCCGCGACGGTGGCGTTCGCCGCGCCTGCCACGAGTCCCATTGCGGAGATTGGCGGGTCGCTGGAGACCGATAAGCAAGGACGCGTGATCGGCGTAACGCTGGGCTTTCAATGGGTGAGCGACCTGGAGCTCAACCATGTCTTGGGTTTCAAGGATCTCGAGAAGCTGGACCTGTCGCTGTCGCAGGTGACCGACAGCGGCATGGAGCGCATCGCGGCTCTGGAGAACATCCGTGACCTGAACCTGTATGCGGTGGAGCGGATCACCGATGCTGGCCTGGCTTACATCCGCCCTTGGAAGAAGATTGAGCGGCTGAACCTGCGAGGCACGGATATCACGGACACGACGCTGCGCTACATCGCCGGACTGAGCACGCTGCGGGCGCTGGACATCAGCTTCACGCAGGTGACCAACAACGGCATGGAGTTCCTGGGCGGCTTTCGCAATCTGGAAGAACTGCACATGGGCGGGAACCTGATGACGGGGGCCAGTCTGCATGTACTGAAGCTGCTGCCAAAGCTGACGGCGCTGAGCCTGCGCGGTAACCAGAAGCGCAACACCGGCATCTGGACGCTGGCGATGACGGACCTGGATGTGGAGACCGTCGCGTCGCTGGGCCAGTTGAAGTGGCTGGATCTGAGCGGCATCAAGATCACGGACCTGGGCGTGTCGCATCTGCGGAAGCTGACGAACCTGGAGACGCTGGATCTGGGTGGGACGCGGGTGACGGCCTCCGGCATCGAGGCACTGACTTCCCTGCCCCGACTGCAGCGGCTGAATCTATGGAACGCCAAGGGTATCGACGACAAGGCGGCGCCTACGCTAGCGTCGATGAAGAGCCTGACCACGCTGGATTTGACCGATACTTCGATTACGGACAACGCGCTGGACAGGCTGGCCAAGGCCAACCAACTGCGTTCGATATACTTGACAGGTACCAAGGTAACGGCCGATGCCGTCGCCCGCCTCCGCCAAAGCCGTCCGGACTGCCGGATTGACTGGGTTCCGCAACCATGACCGTCCGATTGAGCGTAGCTTTCTTCACGTTGTTGGGGGCTGGTTTGGCCGCTCCGGAAGCAGGGCCGACAGCGAACCATCTGCGCCGTCTGACGCACAGCCAGTACAACAACACGGTTCGGGATCTGCTGGGCGATCAGACTCGGCCCGCCGACTCGTTCCCGCCCGAAGACTTTCTGCATGGGTTCAAGAACCAGGCGAGTACGCAGGAGATCTCGCCGCTGCTGGCCGAAGCTTACAACGCATCGGCCGAACGGCTGGCGCGCAACGTGTTCCCGGGCGGTGAGGATCGCAACGGGCTGTTGCCGTGCAAACCGAAGGGGGCTTCCGACCGCGACTGTGCCGGCCGCTTTGTGCGGAGCTTTGGAGGGAAGGCGTTCCGGCGACCGTTGAGCGAGTCGGAGACACAGCGGTATACGGCGCTGTTGTTGAAGGAATCGGCACGTGCGGGGCAGTTCCTGCGCGGGGCGCAGTTCCTGGTGGAGGCAATGCTGCAATCGCCGAAGTTCCTGTTTCGCGTAGAGACAGGGGCTCATCGGGCGGCGGCGGATCTGTCCTATTTCCTGTGGGACACGATGCCGGATGCGGAGTTGTTCCGTGCCGCCGGGTCTGGGGAACTCGCCAATGAGGCCGGCATCCGCAAACAGGCCGCGCGACTGCTGGCCGATGCCAAGGCCAGGCAGGCTCTGGATGAGTTTACGTCGCAATGGCTGCGGTTTGACCTGGTGCTCAACGCGGTGAAGGATCGGAATCTGTACCCGCAGTTCAACCTGCAGTTGGCCACGGCGATGACCGAGGAGTCGCGGCGGCTGGTGGCCGATTTGGTATGGAACGACCGCGACTTCATGGACTTCTTCCGCGCTGACTATGCCTTTGTGAACTCCGATCTGGCGACGCTCTACGGCTTGCCGGCGCCGCCTTCGGAGTTTGCCAAGGTGCAATTTCCGGCCGATTCGGAGCGGTCCGGCGTGCTGGGACAAGCGGCCTTTCTAGCGATGACGAGCAAGCCGGGA
>JAEUQF010000489.1 GCA_016789745.1 Bryobacterales bacterium | reverse complement strand
ACAGGAGACCGGCGCACCGGCAACGTCGTGCACGCTGTGCCAAACGTCTGCACGAACTGAATGAAGTAGACCTGCGCATCGTACGCCATGCCAGGCCCGTTGTTCCTTAACGAAAAGACCCAACTGCGGGTTCCCGCCGAGCCGGCCTTCGCGCTCACCAGGCCGCTGAGGATCGCCGGCGGCGTCGCCGCAAAGGCGCCCGTCACCGTCTTTGGCCCGTCCATCGTCACCGTCTGCGGCATGATCACGCCACTGGCCGCACCGCCAAAACCCGCGAACACAAAGCCCGCGTTGGCAAACGCGCTGACCGGAGCCTGTGAGCCCGATTGGTACCAACCCGCGCCCGACAGCACGCCACCGGACTCCGGCAATGCCGTCGTTGTCAGCATGTAGTCGGTGCGGAAGACTGTGGTGGGCTTCAGCGTATCGGCCACCGGACTCGGCGATAGCACGAAGGTGCGCGGATTCAGCGGCGATCCATCGCCCCAGCCCAGGAACGTCGTCTTCGTATCGGCCGTTTCCTGGTTCGCCGTCCATTGCACCGAACACGACGACCAGAAGCCGCTATAAGGCGTGGTGAACGTGCCCTGCCCGTTGCAGCCCGTACCCGTGAGCGAGAACGTTCTTCCGCCAGGTGTCGTGTTCAGTTGGACGTTCTCGAAGCGAAACGGGATCACGTGACCGTTGTTGTTGTTGCCGTATGGTGCTCCGACGAGGGCGGAACTGCCCGAAAGTGCCACCGCAAAACCATAGTTGTCCTGCGTGGTGGGAATGGCCAGATTCAGCTTGGTCTGCGCCCACGACGTGGGTGCGGTGCGGACGTACAGGTATGAGGCGCTTGTATCGACTGTTGGCTGGAGGAAAGCTTGAACATTGGCGTAGACGTTCTGCGACGCGCCATAGGCGCCGATAAGAACCGAGTCGCCACGAAGAACAATGGAATGCCCGAACCGCGCGTTGGCCGTACCCTCCGATGCGGTTATGGTAGTCTGCAACGGCCAGGTGCCGTTGTCGCGGAAGTACACATGAACGGCACCCCGCGCCGCGTTCCAGCTTGTGTTCCCAACCATCACCGTATCGCCGGAGACGGCCACCGGACTGTCGGTGCCAGGAGCGGTCAGTACCGCCTGCTGGGACCATACCGTTCCCGATCGCACATAGATTTCGGCCCCGGCGGCCCGGCCCACCGCCGCAGTGTCTCCGTCGATTGCAACGGAAAAGCCCAGGTGCTCACCCGTGGTACCAATGAACTCGCCCTGTTGGTTGAAGGTGCCATTCGTGCGCAGGTACATGCGGACTCCACCCCTGGCGTCGAGACCAACTCTTTCATTGGGCGAGCCAACCACCAGCGTCTCGGCTTGCAGCGCCACACTATAGCCAAAGTAGCCGGCGACAGGTCTTGTCAGTGTCTGCTGCAGCGTCCAGGTGGCCCCGGAGCGGGTGTAAATGGCGACGGCGCCCCTTCCGAAGTCAATCTGGGGTATCCCGATCGCTAGTGTGTCCCCGGAGATTGCCACGGAAAGGCCCGCAAGAACAGAGTTGCCGCTGGGCACCGGCACCAGACGCTGCTGCAGTTGCCAGGAGGCGCCGGACTTTACATAGACGTACACCACCCCTCGCAGACCGTCCGCGAACGGGGCGCCCACCACGAGCGTGTCGCCATCGGCGGCCATCGAGTACCCGAACTGCGCACCGGAAGACGGATCCGAAGCCGTGATCGGACTCTCCTGGAACAGCGGATCGACGGTGACCGGGTACTGCGCCGCGGCGTCATCTACATGCAGCCGAATCAGCCGTCCGTCCACTTCCGCTCGGCTGGCCAGCGAGCGTCCGGTCGCATCCCAGCTCTTCAATCCGCCATACCGCAGCCGCGCACCATCGGCGGCAACCAGCACAACTTCACCCGACTCCAGCACCGGTACATAATCGCCACTCACTTCGATAGCCAACGTCAGTGGCGCCTTCGAAAAATCACGTGCCACCGTAAACCCGTGCTCCAACCCTTCCTCGCCGTTGATGAACCACTCGGTCACGTCGCCGTGTGGCAGTTCGATACGGTTCTCCTCCACCGCGGCGGCACCACTCGCCGCATGCCCCTGCAAGCTCATCGTGAACCGCTTCTCGCGATGGCGGAATACCGTTCGGTCGCTCCCGAATCGCGCCTCCAACCCGTGTTGCGGCTGCCGGGCCACATAGCCCCCGCCGCTCCCCCCTTCCATCGTTGGAGCCGCGCCCCACGCCTGCGCGGCCAGCAGCACCGCACTGAGTATCCTGATCATCGTGTTCCCTCCGGAAGTAGCGTTGTCAGCTACCGATCCTACGGACCAGCACCTGCCCGGCGGAAGTGAAACGGGGTGAAGCCGAGGTTAATAACCCCAGTGCGATAGAATGAACGGCACGGTGGCCAACAGCACACTTCCTTCGCCCAGCCCGGAAGTCGTCCGCCGTGTGCTGGATCAGGTGCTCGTTAGCGAGCCGTTCCGCAACTCCCACCGCATGCAACGATTCCTCCGCTTCGTGGTGGACCGCACGCTCGACAACTCCGTCGATGAGCTGAAGGAGAGCGTCGTCGGCGTCACGGTCTTCGACCGCCGCGCCGACTACGACCCCAAGACCGACTCCATCGTTCGCGTCCAGGCCCGCCAGTTGCGCGGCAAGCTGAGCGAGTACTACGCCGGACCAGGCAGTCACGACGTGATCCGCTTCGAGATCCCGAAGGGCTCCTACGCACCCGTCATTCGCACCTTCGACCCGGAACCGCAGCGGGCCGACATAGACACACCCGCGCCGCCCTCGCCCACCAGCGCCGACCTTGCGGTCCTCCCGTTCGTGAACCTCAGTTCCGACCCCGAGATTGACTACTTCAGTGACGGCATCAGCGAAGAAATCCTTACACAACTAGCGCACGTGCGCGGGCTGCGGCTGATCGCCCGCACCTCGTCGTTCCAGTTCAAGGGCAAGAACCGCGATGTGCGGGAGATCTCGCAGGCGCTGGGCTGCCGGGCCGTACTGGAAGGCAGCGTACGGCGCGCCGGCAGCATGGTACGTATCACCGCGCAGTTGATCGAGGGGTCCGGCGGCACTCACCTCTGGGCGGGCACCTTCGACGCCTGCCTGGCCGACCCTGCCCAGGTCTTCGCCATTCAGGAAGACATTGCCATTGAGATCAGCCGCCGCACCGGACGAATGGTCACCAGCGTCGCGCCGGTCACACCCAGCATGCCGGCGTCGGTGGCGGCCTACGACCTGTACCTGCGCGGCCGCAAACTGCTGCGTGAATACCGGCCGGAAGCCGTGCAGGCGGCCATCGCCGTTTTCGAGAAGGCGCTGGCCGAAGACCCCGGCTATACCGCCGCCTATGCTGCCATAGGCCATGCCTATGGACACCTGGGTGTCTATGGCGGCCCGGCGGGCGCGGGCGCCCTGCACAAGGCACGCCACTACGCGTTGGAGACGCTCCGGCGCGATCCCAATAGCGCCGACGGACACGCTCTGCTCGGCAGTGTCTCGGCTGCTTTGGACGTCGACCTGGCCGGCGCCGAGCAGCACTATGGCCGGGCCCTGGCGATTGATCCGCAGCATGCCCATACGCGCCAGGCACGCGCCCTGTGGCTGCTGGCACCCGCCGGACGCGGCGAGCAGGCCATCGCGGAGTTGCGGGAACTGATGGCGCTCGACCCGCTGTCGCTCGACCTGCGGCACACGCTGCTCACCGTGCTGTACCTGGCCGGGCGTTTCACAGAGGCGATCGAAGAAGCCACGCTCATCCTGCGCTTCATGCCGGAGTTGCACTCGGTGCTGTTCTTCCGCATGGCGGCGCTCGATGCCGTGGGCGAGACAGAGCGCGCCCTGGAGGATCTGAGGCGGCAGGCGGAGACCATGACGGCGCTGCCGATCCGCCAGCATTACGAAGCTTGCGTGCTGCTGCGGGACGGGCGGTTGGAAGACGCGAAATCCGCGGCCGAGCGGTTGGAACAGGATCCCCGTTCCCCGTTTGCCCCGACCGTGCCGGCGGACCTCTGGCTGCGCTTGGGGGAGTTGGACCGCGCCATGGACTGGCTGGAACGGGCCTACGAGACGAAGTTCTTCCGGGTGGCGTGGATTGGCGCCGATGCCTCGTATCGAAAGCTACATGGGCATCCGCGGTTTGAGGCGTTGCGGGCGAAGCTGCTGGCGGGCGTCAGTTGGCGCGCAGCAGGCGGATCTCTATAATCCGGCTGGTTACGATAGGCCGTTCGAAGCTGGGGTGCAGGAACTCCAAGTGCATGCCGCGGCCGACGTACGCCTTCTTGAGCATCGACCCTCCCCAGTTGGACCCAGAGACGGTGACCAGCGTCGGTTCCGGGCAGAACTTGGGGTGGCCGCTGATAAGGAACTGCCCTTCCCCCCGGCAAACCAGCAGATAGAAACGGTTCTGGGTTTCAATCTCGATGGTGCTTTCCGGGGGCAGGTCCTTGAGATACACACCGCCTTCCACTTCC
>JAEUQF010000474.1 GCA_016789745.1 Bryobacterales bacterium | reverse complement strand
TCAGCGACGCCACGCGACTGGACCTGCGGCGCTTTTACGGTCTGCCGGAGGAGAAGATCGCCGTCGTCCCGCATGGCGTGGATCCGGAATTTTTCGAACTCGGCCGGGACGATAGCCGGCTTCGCAACCTGGTGTTGTGCGTCTCCACACTGCATCCGCATAAGAACCTGGACCGGCTGGTGCGCGCCTTCCGCGACGTGCATCGCAAGAAGCCCGAGTTTCGCCTGGTGATCGCCGGCATGCACGGCTTCGAAACGCGGCGCATCGAACAGACCATCATCGACTGTCGCATTGGCGCGCAGGTCCACCTGACCGGCTGGATTCCCCGTGACGAACTCCTGCAGTTGTACCGTACAGCGTTCGCCTGCGTGTACCCATCCACGTTCGAAGGCTTTGGCATGCCGGTGTTGGAGTGCCTGGCGGCCGGGATCCCGTCAGCAATATCGCAGGTAGAGCCGATGAAGAGCATCGCCGGAGACGCGGCGGTGTTTTTCGACCCCTTCCAGGAGAGCGAGATCAGTGCCTCACTCCTGCGGATCATCGACGACAAGCCGCTGCGGGAACGCCTGGTGACCGCCGGACCGCGCCGCGCCCGGCAGTTCAGTTGGGAAACAAGTGCAAAGCTTACCCTGGAGCAATTGCAGGGAGCGGCTGCCCGTCAGAAACCTGGGCTAACATGAGACAAGTGCTGGTTTTCTTCCTTGCTTTCCAGATTGCCGCGGCCACCCTTCCGGAAGCCAGGTCCGCGCGCGACAAACAGGATCGAGCCGCGTTAGAGAAGGTGGTCCAGGGGCTGCAAAGCGCTGCCGCCGCGAAACCGAATGACGACGCGGCGCACTATCGCCTAGCCCTGGCACAGTCGTACCTCGCCGAGATTTCGCTCGAGCTGCGGCAGAAAAATGAGGCACGCAACGCTGCGGTGGCTGGTATCAAAGCCGCGGAAAAGGCCGTGGAGTTGAAGCCGTCTGTCGGCGAGTATCACCGCATCCTCGGCACGCTCTGCGGTCAGGTGGTTCCCGCCAATGTGCTGGCCGGCCTCAAGTACGCCCGCTGCGCGATGGACAGCGTTAACAAGAGCGTGGAACTGAATCCGAAGTCGGCCGATGCGTGGCTCAGCCATGGCGTTGGCAACTACTACCTTCCGGCGCAGTTCGGCGGTGGCGTGCCGCTGGCCATTGAGGACATAAAGAAAGCCGTTGCGCTGGATCCGAAGTCCGCCGATGCCTGGATGTGGCTGGGCGTGGCCTATCGCAAAGCGAACAACAATACCGAGGCGCGGAAGGCGTTGGAGAAGTCTCTGCAGTTGAATCCGAAGCGGGTCTGGACCAAAGAACTGCTCGACAAGACGCCCCAGAGCTGATGCCGTTACGAGTTGCGGTATTTCTGGCCCTGGCCGTGCTGACGGCTACTGGCTTCCTGGTATTTCCCGGCCATACTTGGCTGCAATCCGACACGCAGATTTACGTGCCGATCCTGGAGCGGTTACATGATCCGCGGCTGTTCGAACGGGAGATCATCGCCCAGCAGCCGCACGTTTCCTACACGCTGTACGACGAGACGGCGGTATGGCTGCGCTGGATCACCGGACAGCCGTTCGAGACCGTGCTGGCGGCACAGCAGATTGCATTCCGCTTTTGCGGGCTGCTGGGCGCATACCTGATCGCGTCGTCGTTGGGACTGTCTTGGGCCGGCAGCCTGCTGGTGGCCGCCTGCTATGGATTGGGCGCCACCATCAACGGCCCGTCGGTGTTGACCATTGAATATGAGCCGGTACCCCGCGGCAGCGCACTGGGGTTAACGCTGCTGGCAGCCGGGCTAATTGCCCGCGAGCGGTATCTGTGGGCAGGCGTGGCGGCCGGCGGCGCGCTGCTCTATCACGTGCCCGCCGTGTACCCCTTCTGGGCGGGTTTTCTGGTCTTGCTGCTGCGTTCGAAGCCCGGCGAGCGGCGCTCCCGGTTGCGGATCCTGGCACCGGTGGCCGCCGCGGCACTGGTGCTGTTCCTCTGCGCGAAACTGCAGCACGGCGTCGGCGAGCGGCAGGCGTTTTTCACCACACTCGATGCCGAGCAGGCACGCGTGATGCGCGAACGCGCCTCCTACAACTGGATCTCGCTATGGGCGGCACACCAGGCCGAGCAGCATCTGCTGTATTGGCTGATCGCGGCGGGAGCCATGTGGCGCCTCCGCCGGCGCATTCCCGCGTCGCTCATCTGGCTGATGGGCGGCGCCATGACGGCAGGCCTGTTGAGCATGCCGGCGTCCTACCTCCTGCTCGAGAAGGCGCAGTGGAGCCTGATGCCGCAACTGCAGCCGATGCGCGCGTTGCTGTACATCACGCTCGCCATGGTGATCTTCGGGAGTGCGGCTGCGGTGGCCGCCGCGGAACGTGGTCGCTGGTGGGAGTCGGCATTGTGGCTGCTTCCGGTGTTCGGGGTCTCGGTGCAGACGCGCACCGTATGGTCGTTACTCGACGGCAGTCTGCGCGCGGCCACCCTGACAGCCCTGGGCTTGGCCGTGGCGGTGGCTTTGCTATTGGAAGCCGCTCGCCGCCGGCCGCAGGCC
The DNA here is from genome assembly GCA_016789745.1 of Bryobacterales bacterium. Lineage (GTDB taxonomy): Bacteria > Acidobacteriota > Terriglobia > Bryobacterales > Bryobacteraceae > CADEFT01. Next base: position 1,559 of record JAEUQF010000474.1, on the reverse strand, counting down.
GGACGAGTGGCGCTGGTAGCCGCGGCGTTCAGCCTCGCGTGGCTGGTGCCTGGCTTTTCCGGCGTCAGGAATTATCCGCCGCTGCACCATGCGGAGTTGGACGACGTAGCACGCTGGGCACGCGAGAACACACCCATCGACGCCGTATTTCTTTTCCCGCAAGCTGGACGAACGCTGCCCCCCGGCGTGTTCCGCGCCAAGAGTCTGCGCGCGCTCTATGCCGACTGGAAGGGCGGCGGCCAGATCAATTTTCTGCGCGAGTTTCTGCCGTTGTGGCGCCCGCGGTGGGAAGCCACCCTCGTGCGCCCCTTTGCCGGCGCGGCGGACCTGGTTCGCTTCCACAGCCTGGGAATTACGCACGTGATTACGGAAAAACCGGTATCCGGGCGCGCCCCTGTCTTTGCCAATAGCCGCTACCACGTCTACACCACCCGGTAACCGGCAAGGGGTTGTGTCTCGACACACACTAGGGTGTTACTCTAAGAGCATGCGATTTTGGGTTCCCGTTGTTGGTTTAACATGTGCTTTGCTGCTCCCGGCTGCCGATCAGATGGGTGCGATCAAGTCCCGCGTAAAGCCAGGACGTGCCGGCGTTTGGATTGACGGGAAGTATGTGGGTCCGGCATCGCGGTTCAGCGTCGCCGAAAAATACCCCATCGAAGCCGGTGATCACGAAGTCACGCTGCGCGATCCGCGGTATGAAGACATGACGGAAAAGGTCACCGTAAAGCCCGGCAAGACGACGGTGCTGAAGGGCAAGATGAAGCCCGTGACGCTACCGCCTCCGCCGTACGGCCGCCTGCGCTTCAGCCGTCCGGAAGCCGAGACTTTCATGTCGGTCACTGCCGGCGACACGGCCGCGGTTTACCTGAACGATAAGTTCTACGGCTACGTGGATGAGTTGGACTGGCCCAAGGGCGGCTTGCTGTTGCCTCCCGGCACCTACAAACTGCGCGTCGATTCGGCGATCAACGGCCGCATCGAACAGGATGTCACGCTGGAAGCGAACAAGGCTGTCGTCATTCCGCTGCGGAAGGGCGAGAAGTAGCTTTCAGGAAAGTTTCCACGGACGGGCGCGCGGGTATGGAAGCCTGTGCGCCCGTTTGCGTTGTGGAGAGTGCCGCGGCGGCACTGGCAAAGCGTAGCGCTTCGGCGGTGGCTGCGCCTTCGGCCAGCCTTACCGCCAGTGCCCCATTAAAGGTGTCTCCCGCGGCGGTCGCGTCTACGGCGGCCACCGGGAAGGCCGGCGTTGCAATGCCTTCTGTCCCATCCCACCAGTAGCTGCCCCGATCTCCCAGTTTCAAAATCACGGTCTGGACCCCCAGCCTTTGCCGTAACGCTTCCGCGCAGGCGTTGGCATCCGTCATTGGGATGCGCTCCACCGGCCGTCCCAGCAGCAGGCAGGCCTCGCTCTCGTTGGGCGTGACGATATCCACCAGGCGCCACAGGTCGGTGGACAGATCCTGACTCGGCGCGGGCGCCGGATCGAGGATGGTCGCGCAGTCTTCTTCGCGCGCGATCTGGAGTGCCGCCTGCACACTCGGATAGGGCACTTCCAG
>JAEUQF010000450.1 GCA_016789745.1 Bryobacterales bacterium | reverse complement strand
AGATCATCTATGCCAACCCGGCCTTCCACCAATACGCCAGCAACGAGTCCGATCTGACGGGCCAACGCTTCGGCGATGTCATCAGTTGCATCCATCTGCATCGCACGCCCGGCGGCTGCGGCACCGGCTTTGCCTGCCGCCACTGCCAGATGGCCAACGGCATGTTCAGCGCCCTCAAGTGGACCGGCAGCCAGGTGTCCGGGCTGGTGCATGTCACCACCGAGGGTCCGCAGCAGATCCCGGTGCGGGCCCGGCTGGAAAGCGTCATCGTCGACAACTATCGCCTGCTGTTCTGCCGCGTCTCGGCCCACACCGGCCATGCGGTGCCCATCGCGAACCTCAGCGCGGCTCCGAATGGGGTGGCCGACATCGCCAACCTCGTCAACAGCGGCGGCCCGTTCTGTCCCTTCTAGCCCGTCGTTCTATAATCGGAGTGGCTTCTCTTCTTCTATGCCGTTCCGTTCGTTTGTTGCCTTGTTTCTCTCCACCCTGCTGGCTGCCCAACAGGATGCCCCCGTTTCGAAACTGAACCTCATCGTTATTGAGGGCGATGGCGCCATCAATAACGTGAAGCAGCGTGTTACCCGCGAGCCGATCGTCCAGGTGGAAGATGAAAACCGCAAGCCCGTGGCCGGCGCTATCGTGGCCTTCACGCTGCCCAGCCAGGGAGCCAGCGGTACCTTCACCAACGGTGCGCGTATCCTCACCGTCACCACCGACCAGAACGGCCGCGCCGTCATGAGCGGCATGCGGGCGAACAACGTCCCCGGCAAGATGGAGATTCGCGTCAACGCGTCGCACCGCGGGCAAACGGCGACCACGACCCTGACGGCGACCAATATTGCCGCAGCCGGGGCTGCGATCGCCACCGGAACACTCGTGACGATTCTGGCGGTGGTCGGTGGCGCGGCGGCGGCAGGCATTGCGGTGGCAGCGACGCGCGGTAACGGGGGCAGCACAACGCCCGCCTCCACGCCCACGGTGGTAAGCCCGGGGTCGCCCTCGGTCGGCCCGCCGCGCTAGTTCGAGACCCCGGGAGGGCGCATCGAAGGCCCAACGGGGCCGCCCATAGCCAGGAAGACGCGCGCGATCTGTTTGGCCGTGTTCTCTCTGCGTTCTCTGCGGCTCTGCGCGAGATTTCCGGAACGGTTGCCGCACGTCAGCGCAGTTATCCCCGGCCCTGCGGCCTCCCCTAATCAGGAAGACGTGTGCCAGCCTTTGGCGTTTTCTTGGCGACCTTTGCGTCTTGGCGAGCGCCTTACTTCTGTTCCCCCGGCGCCGGGCGCGTGCCCTGTTCCTTCCACGTCACCAGGTCGCGGAACGCGTTCACCGTCTCCTGCGGCGTGAACGTGCAGTGTCCGGTACGGTCCACAAAGCGCTGCACGTAGTTGGCGTCCCCGCCGTTCAACCGCAGCAGGTCGCCGTAGGCATTGGCCGAGTCAGCCGTTACCAGCGGATCGTACGTGGTGTGCAGGCTCAGCATCGGGATCTTCGCTTCGCCCTTCGGCGTGTAGTACTGCTTCAGATACGCGCGCGCTTTCTCATCGGCCGCATAGCGCTTCACACCGCGGTTGATCTGCCCGTCGCGCCCGGTGCCCTGGTAGATCACGTTGCGGTTGTCGAACGGATTCCCGCCGGCGCGTTCCATTAACTCCCGCTGGATGGCTGCGTAGAACGACACTACACCCGCCATCTCCACCTCGTTCTTAAACCCGCCCCATTTCATGAATGCCTCCAGACTGTCGGGGAAGGCAATCGCCTGTTTTTGCACCCGATCGGTGAAGTCCTTGGCCAAGACCACATCTTCGGTAACAGCCACCGGCGACCCGATCACGTCCGGGAAGAAGTAGTCGTAAAGCACCAGCGTGCTGAACAGCCGGTCCTGGAAGTCGCTGAGCGTAGGCCCGATCGGCCCGCACATCTGCAGCGCAGCGTCATAGGATGCAGGGTACGTTTCAGCGATCGCCACCGTGATGGTGCCGCCCATCGAATGGCCCATCACATAGGTGCGCTTCGGCTGGCCGTACTTGCCGGCGAAGTGCTTGCGTAAAGCCTCGGTCTCCTCCACGCCTTCCTTCACTGCCCAGCCGCCTTTGGAATAACCGGACTGCGCCACGGCATAGCCCAGGTCCAGGAACGCCTTGGTCAACGGTGAGGGCGGCTTCGCGGTGTCGAACTGCCCCGGGTTCGCCGAATAGCCATGGCAGTACAGAATCACGCTGCCGTTGTAATTCTTCGGCATGTCGATGCGATACGCCGCTCCGTCGATCGTGCCAACCTCGACGCCTTCGGCCGCGCCGGCCTCGACGGGAACGGGAGCAGCAATCCGCTTGGCCAGGAATGTCCCCTTCATCAGCCCCGGCCCTTTGAACGTGCCCTTGATTTCGTCCGACCCCGCCACAGCCTTCACATCGAAGGTGTATTTGTTGATCATGAACTGGAACGTGAGGTCGGGGTCGCCCACGGTGGCGTTCTTCACCGGCCCGGAGCCGATGGCGCTATTCACCGTTCCGGACAGATCGCGGCCATCCTGCTTCAGTTCGGCATCCAGCTTGATAGCCGACTTGCCGTCCGGCGTGGCCAGTACCTCCCACTTGCCGGTAAGCCCCGCGTCGGCCCAGGCCGCGGCCGTCAACAAACAGAACAGGAACGCAATTCGCATCGTCATCCGGAGAAGTAAGCCCCTCTGTCGCCCATGATACGATAGGTCGATCAACTCAGGAGGATTCCCGAAAGAAACATGCGTCCCATCATGTGGTTAGCTACTGCTCTGCTCTGCGCCGTAATGACCGTCTCCGCGCAGGCCCCCGCCAAGAAGGCTGCTGCCGCCGTTAAGGAGAAGGCCGCCGACCTGATCGATATCAACAGCGCCAGCGCCGACCAACTCAAGACCCTGCCCGGCATCGGCGATGCCTACGCCAAGAAGATCGTCGAAGGCCGCCCCTACCGCGCCAAGACCGATCTCACCCAAAAGAGCATCGTCCCCCAGGCCACTTACGACAAGATTAAGGATATGATTATCGCCAAGCAGGGCGCCGCCAAGAAGAAGTAAGCCCCAGCCGCGCCGGGGGGCGCATTCCCATGCAGGACCGCTTCGTAGTTTTTGAGGAAGTCGTCTTCTCGTACGCGCAAGGCGAGATCCTGCACCGCGTCTCCTTCGAACTGCGCACCGGGGAGATCGTCGGCCTGCTCGGCCCGAACGGAGCGGGCAAAAGCACCACCATTAAAATCATGGCCGGGTTGCTCACCCCCGGCGGCGGCAAAGTGACCGTAGCGGGTCTGTCCCTGCCGCAAGCCGCAAACGAAGTAAAACAGCGCATCGGCTATGTGCCCGAAGCCGCCGTGCTGTTTGACTCCCTCACCGGCCAGGAATTCCTGGAGCTCTGCGGCCGCTTGCATGATGTGCCGGAAGATGTACTGCAACGGCGCATCGCCGGCATGCTGGAAACATTCGATCTCAGTTCGGACCGTTCCTCTCGCCTGGATGCGTATTCGAAAGGCATGCGGCAGAAGATCCTCATCGCCTCCGCCCTGCTGCATAACCCTGACCTGCTGCTCTTGGACGAACCGCTCTCCGGCCTGGATGTCAACGCCGCCATCCTCATCAAGGACTTGCTGTCGTCCCTGGCGGCCGAAGGCAAAACCATCCTCTACAGTTCGCATGTGCTGGATGTGGTGGAGCGCGTCTGTGACCGCATTCTGGTCATCCACAAAGGCAACCTGATTGCCACCGGCACGCCGGAGGAACTGATGGCCGCCTCCGGGCAATCCACGCTGGAGGACGCGTTCCGGCACCTGACCGGAGCCGCCGGCGCCGACACCGGGGTGCGTAAGATCATCGACACCTTGCGGCCATGATCAACACGCGCCCGCTGGTCAATCCTCGCTGGTACGCCTGGGTATCGACACGCATCAGTTCTGGCTGCTGAGCCGCTTATTCAAGACGCTGGCGGAGCGCCGTGAGCTTTACGGGCAATTGGGGCGCGAAGGCGTGCTGCTGCAGACCGTCATGCTGCTGTATGGCGTCTTTGCCGCCATCGGGGCAATGCTGGCTTCCCTGGCGCAGCCGCCTGCCGCGCGCTATCTCTCCGCGTTCCTGCTGATCTCCGGCGTTCTGCTGTTCAGCATTCTGCTGGCGGAGGCCGGCAACAGCCTGGTGAACGCGAACGAGGCGCTGGTGCTGGCACACCGGCCCATCCGCGGCGCCACCTACACCGCCGCCAAGCTTTCCCATCTGGGCATGCTGGTGGCGAAGCTGACACTCGCCATCAACGGCATCCCGGCGATGGTAGGCCTGACGCTGCCCGGCGCCGGGTGGCTGTATCCGCTACGCCATCTGGGCTTGGCCGTTACCATCGGACTGGTGTGCGCACTGGCCTGCTGCGCCCTCTACGGCGCCCTGCTGCGCATTCTCCCGCCACAGCGCATCAAGGCGGTCGGTGCCATCGTCGAAGGCGTGCCGTTAGTGCTGATAGCCTTTGGCCCACCCCTGTTCCGCCAGATCCGGAAAGCAGCCTGGCTGCCGCAGGATCCGCAAACACAGCAGTGGCTGCTGGGCGCCGCGCTGCTGCTTGCGGGGCTGGCCGTGCTCTTCGGACTGCAGTCGCTTTCCACCGACTTTCTACTGCGCGTGGCCAGCATCGTGCATGGCGGCCGCACACGCACCCGCCGCGTCCCTCTTCGTTGGTCGCCTGCAAGCTTGGCCGCGCTTGCCGCAGGCCAACCCGCCCGCGCCGCCTTCGCCTATATGGCCGTGCAGATGCGCCGCGACTATCAGTTCCAGCGCCAGTTTTTGTCGCTGATTGCCGCCATTGTCATCCCGTTCGGCGGCGTCCTCACGAACCTCCAGCAGTCGCCCTTCGAACCAAGTTTCACGCCCGCGCATGGACTGCCACACATCTGCGGCTTCGCATTGTTCCTGATCTGCTCGGCGCTGCCGTATGGCAATCAGCCGAAAGCGGCTTGGGTATTTCAACTGGCGCCGCCGGGCGCCTGGCCGCGCTTTGCCCAGGGCATCCACACCATGCTGTGGACGTGGCTGGTGGCCTTGCCGCATGCCCTGCAGTTGGCCGTGGCGCTGTACTACTGGTCTGTTGCCGATGCGCTGCTATTCACCGGCTACAGCCTGGCGCTATCGTCGCTCTACCTGGCCGCGACGCTGCTCATCATCGAGTACGTTCCCTTTTCCCGGCCTATGCAACCCGAGCGCGGCGCCATGCTGTTGCCGGCCATGCTGATCGGCGGCGTGTTCGTCGCCATCGCCATGGCCCTGCAGTACTTTCTCATCTTCCGCGCCCGCCTGGCCGTACCCGTAGCTACGTTCGTGATCGCCGCCGCGGCCTGGATCGGTACCCGCTTCGCCCTGCGGCGACTGGCCGTCGACATGCAGTTCGGCATCGCCCAGGACACGGGCGAAGTCACCGGCATGTACACCGAAGTGAACTGAGGCTACTTCTTCACCGGATTCAGGCGCAGCTTGCTGTGGCTCCGGCTATAGCCGAAATAAATCGCCAGGCCGATCGCCAGCCAAACGAACAGCCGTAGCCAGTTCGTCCAACCCAGCCCGAACATCAGGGCGACGTTGATCAGGATGCCCAGAATCGGCACGACGGGTACCAGCGGCGTTTTGAACGGACGATTGATGTTCGGGTACGACTTGCGCATGACGATCACGCCGCCGCACACCAGCACGAACGCGAATAGCGTGCCGATGCTGGTCATCTCGCCCACCACCTCAATCGGGGCGAAGGCCGAGAACATGCTGACAAACACCATGAACAGCATGTTTGAGCGGTACGGCGTCAGCCACGTCGGGTGGATGTCGCTGAACACCTTCGGCAGCAGCCCGTCGCGCGACATGGAGAAGAACACGCGGCTCTGGCCCAGCAACATCACCAGGATCACCGACGTGAATCCGGCGATAATGGCCAGCTTCACCATCTTGTTCAACCACAGGTACGGGGTCTTGTCGATGGCCAGCGCCACCGGGGCGGCCGCGCCCTTGAAGTCCTGGTAGTTCACCATGCCGGTCAACACATGCGCGAAGAGCACATAGAGCACCGTACAAACCGCCAGGCTGCCGATGATGCCGATGGGCATGTCACGCTGCGGGTTCTTGGCCTCCTGCGCCGCCGTCGACACCGCGTCAAATCCGATATAGGCGAAGAAGATCACGCCGGCCGCGCGAACCACGCCGCTATAGCCAAAGGCGCCGAACTCACCAGTGTTCTGCGGAACGAACGGCTCATAGTTCTTCGGGTCGATGTAGCTCCAGCCCACCGCGATGAACACCAGCACCACCGCCACTTTGATAACGACGATCACGGCGTTCACCCGCGCCGATTCCTGGATGCCGATCATCAGCAGCAGCGAGATCATGCACACCACGAACACAGCCGGGATATTGATGATGCCGTGGCCCTTGCTTCCGTCCGCCAGCACCACCTCCACCCAGGGCGATGCCGCAAACTGCGCTGGAAATGTGATGCCAAAATCCTTCAGGAAAGAGACGACATACGCCGACCAACTCACCGATACCGTCGCGGCACCCACCGCGTATTCCAACACCAGGTCCCAGCCGATAATCCACGCCAGCAGTTCGCCCATGGTGGCGTACGAGTAGGTGTACGCGCTGCCCGCGATCGGGATCATGGTGGCGAATTCGCTATAGCAAAGGCCCGCGAAGGCGCACCCCACGGCCGCCAGTATGAACGACAGCACCACACCCGGCCCCGCGTGATTGGCCGCCGCCACGCCTGTCAACGAAAACAGGCCCGCGCCGATAATGGCGCCGATTCCCAGGGCCACCAACTGCATCGACCCTAATGTGCGCTTGAGCGTATGACTGCCGCCCTCGGACTCCGCCATGATGCGGGCCAAAGGCTTGGTGGCAAAGAGACTCATCCCATTCCCTCCCAGAGACCGTGCCGGATAAAGGGTGACTATAACATAACCTCAGCAAGGTCTACGAATTCCGCCGCCCGCCGTTCAATGGACGCCGCGTCCAGGCGCTCCGGCAGCAGATCGCTGATAACGGCCACACTGTCCACGCCGGCACGCCATAGCAGCGGCGCTGTCTGCCGTGTAATGCCGCCGATCGCCACCACCGGCTTTGCCGTCCACGCTCGCATCGCCGCTACGCGTTCGACCCCCACCACCGGATCCGGGTTTTCCTTTGACCCAGTGGCGAATACCGGACCGATGGCCAGGTAATCCACCGGCTCTTCATCCCCGGCCCGCAACTGCTCTTCGTTGTGGGTCGAAAAGCCAATGATCGACGCGCCCACCACGCGCCGTACCGCCGCCGGAGGCAAGTCCTGCTGGCCGATATGCACTGCCGCATCCAGCAGCTTCGCGATATCGGCGCGGTCATCAATCACCAGCACCGTGCCGGCTTCCGCGCATAGCCCGGCAATCGCTTCGGCCTGCGCGAACACATCCCTTGTATAAGCACCCTTGTGGCGAAACTGCAGCAGACGGATACCGCCCGCCACCATCGCTTCGGCCACCTTCACCGCATCGGCGCCGCGGCGAGCAAGAATCCCTGTGTCCACTATGGCGTAGACCTTCGGTAACATCCCTTAACTGTGCCACAATGAAGGCCTTGACCGGTCCTTTATTGGCGATACTGGCCGCGACTGGTTTCTCGGCCAAGGCCATTTTCATCAAACTCGCCTACGCGGCCGGACCCGTGGATGCCGTCACACTTCTGGCGCTGCGCCTGCTGCTTTCGTTGCCCTTCTTTGCCGCCATGGTCTGGTGGGGCGGACGCGGCCGCGAACCCATCTCCAAACAGGATTGGGCTAAGCTGATCGGCCTGGGCTTTCTCGGCAACTACGCCGCGAGCATCTTCGATTTCTACGGCCTGCAATATATCTCGGCGGCCCTGGAACGGCTGATCCTATTTACGTATCCCGCCATTGTGGTGCTGTTTTCGGCCGTCTTCCTGGGCCGCGCCGTGCATGGGCGGGAAATTGTGGCGACACTGCTCTCGTTCTCCGGCATTGCGCTCGTCTTCTGGCGCGACCTGCGATTCACCGGCGATGCACGCGCGCTCTGGACCGGTTCGGCGCTGGTCTTCGGCGCCTCACTGACTTACGCGCTGTTCCTGCTGTTCAACACGCCCATCATCCGCCGCGTCGGCCCTATGCGCTTCACCGGCGTCGTCACCATGGCCTCGGCCGGCTTTGTCTTCGCCCACTTTCTCGCCGTGCAACCGGTTTCGAAGCTGTGGGTGAACCCGCGCGTGATGTGGCTGGCCGTCGGACTCGCGCTGGTCTCCACCACCATCCCCAACTGGCTTACCGCGGAAGCCATCAAACGCATCGGCTCTTCCCGCTTCGCCATCATCGGCACCATCGGCCCCATTCTCACGATATTCATGGGCGGCTTCTTCCTCAATGAGCCGTTAACGCTCGAATTATTAGCTGGCTCGGCGTTAGTGCTGGGGGGCATTGCGCTGGTTTCCCGTTGATATGGTATAGTCTGCCTACCATGGATGTCCGCGACCTGAGAGGTACACAGGCCGCCATCGACTTGGGCTTAACCGACTCCCCCAGGAAACTGACGCTGCGGTGTGCCCTGGCCGCTATCGCGGCGGACGATTTCGACCGGATCACCTCCTGCTTTACGGAGGATTGTCATCTTTCCATCTTCGGTTTCCCCGATATCGCCGGCCAGTGGGTGGGCCGCGATGCCGTGGTCAGCGCCGTGCGCAGCAACTTCGGCAAGGTTATTGAGCAGGCGCCCCTCATCACCGCCATGGTGGACCACGGCGACGTCGTCGCGATGATCATCGACGAACGCGGCCTCATCCGCGCCACCTCCGAGCAGTATCACATCCGCGGCAGCATCTGGTTCACGTTCCGCGAAGACCGCATCTGCCGCGTGGACGAGTTCCTCTGCGTGGTGTAACGGCCGTCAACCGGGTTGTAACGATGAAGCGCTCTACTCTCCAGAAACTGCTTCGGGAATGCTCGTAGAACTTCTGTCTCTCTCGTGAGGAATTTGCTCGTAACGCCTACCGCCCGTGTGTTAGTCTCGCTGCCTCCTCTCTCACCGCCGGCAGCCAGAGCGGCCTCAAGGACTTCTTCTTCAACGTCACCACCGGTGGTTCGGTAACGGCACAGGCTACGCTGTTGGGCGACAGCCTGCCGACAGGAGCAAGAACTCGCGCCGCGTCACCGTCACAGCGGACACCGCCGTTCCCGAACCCGGCTCGCTGGCCCTGTTCACCGGCGGTGTCGCTCTGCTGGCCCTCTTCCGTCACAGCCGCGACCGCAAGTGACCAGACCTCAATAGACAAACTTCAACGCCAACTGCACATTCCGGGGTGTGTTGCCCTGGCTGCTGATCACCCCAAAGCTCGGGTTCCCGAACGACATGTTCGCGTACCCGAACCGCACGTGGTTGAAGGCATTGAACAACTCTGCCCGGAACTGCACGTTGAAGCGCCCATCCCTGCCGAAGCGGTTGTTCTTGAAGATGCCCATGTCGATGTTGTTGATGCCGTGATGGCGTGTATCCGGCAGCGTGCGCCCCGTATTGCCATAGGTGAACGCCGGCGGCTGGCTGAACACGCTCGTGTCGAACCAGCGGTTCAGCCGGTCCTTCGGATTCCCCGTCAGCCGCGCGCTGGTGCCGTTATTGTTCGGCCGCGACCCGCCGCCGAACGTACCCGTCAGATTGTTGATCGCCTCCAGCCCCAACGGCGTCCCGCTCTGCGCCGTATAGACGCCGGAGAACTGCCAGCCCGACACCACGTGACCCACCGGGCCGATGTTGTTCAGGTACCGCTGCCTGGGCCCGAACGGCAAATCCAGCGAATAGCTCACCACCAGCCGCTGCGGGCTGTCAAACAGGTTCAACCCGCGGTCCAGCGCGCGGTTGTTGTTGTTCAGGAACCGCATGCTGGCATTCTGCGCGCCGCCCTCCAGCCAGTCGCTACGGCTCTCCGTGTTGCCTATGCCTTTGCTGATGGTATAGGCAACGCCGATGAGCGACGTCGAGAAGCGCTTGTTGAACTGCGTCTGGAACGAGTGATACACCGAATGGCCGATGGGGAAGCCTTCCAGCGTCAGGCTGGTGAACTGCGGATACGGCCGCAGCAACTGCCCGCGCTGCACCGTCGGCTGTGCCAGCGTGCCCACCGCTACCTGCCCCACAAAGGGATTCGGCACCAGTTCCTGGAGCCGCAGCCCCTGCGACAGCAACTCGTCCGGAAGCTGGTTCATCTGCGACCCGTACTGCGCCGGAAGCCCCGTGCCCTTGCTGCCGGCGTAAGCCGCCTCGAGAATCATGCCGCGCCCCAGCTCTCTCTGGATGCTGAAGTTCCACTGCTGCATGTAGCCGGTGCGGAAGTCGCGCAGGTTCGCGGCACCTCCCTGCCCCACCAGCGTGTTCAAGCCCTGCGAGTTGCCAGGCGGGTTCTGGATGCCATTCGGGAACGGATTGTCCAGCGTATGATAGGGCGTCAGGCCGCCGTCGATGGATCCCAACATGCCGGTGCTGATGGCCCACGCCGGAGCACGCACATCGCCCGTCACTTCGGTAATCGCCGCCGGCAGCCAGAAGATGGCATAGCCGCCCCGCACTACGGTTTTATCGATGGCCTGATAGGCAAAGCCGAACCGCGGCGAGACCTGGCGCCGGAACAGATCATATGGCGACCGAGTGTCCTGATCGGCGAAACGATAGCCGCCCTGCAGCGGCAGGCCCACCGCCTGGCTGATGGGCAGCGGCGCCGCTGGATCAAACCACATCTTGCGGTTGTAGCGTTCGGTAATGGGGAACTCCAACCCGTACTCGACGCCGATGTTCAACGTCAGCTTGCGGCTGACCTTCCAATCGTCCTGGATAAAGCTGCCCAAATAGCGCCGCTGATTGGCTAAACGTTCACTCTTCGCCACAGTGCCGCCGGCCGCATAGCCCATGAGGAACGACGCCATGCCGACACCGCTGTTCGTATCCAGCCGCTGCGGATTGATGGCCGTCATCTGGTTGTTGAAACTGAACTGCCCGCCGAAGAAGTTCGACTGGAATTGGTTCAACTGCTGCACGCGGTAGTCGGCGCCGAACTTCACCGTATGCGACGCACGCACCCACGTCACTGACCCGCGCTGGCTCCAACTATTGAACGTCGCCAGAATCAGGCTGTGCGATGCCTGCCCGCCAGCGCTGGCCATGCCCGCAATATCCATGCCCGGAAAGCCCTTGTACTGCACGGCATTGTAATAGCTGTCCGGAAAGCCCAGCGTACGCATGTCGAAACCCTGCGTGACGGCATAGGGAATGCTGTCCGAAACGCTCCGCGCGAAGCCCGAATGGAACTCCGCCACCAGCGTCGGCGTGAATACTGCGTTTGCCGCTGCCGTTGCGTTGTAAATGTGGTTCTGGTTTGGGCGTGTCAGGTTTTGGGTATAGCGGAAGGGATCGACGGCGAAGGAGTCGCCCTTGATATGCGCCCAGGTGCCGTAGAACTTCCAGCGCGAGTTCATATTGTGATCGAACTTCGTGACGTACTGATGCTCGTTGTTGCCGCCGCCCCCGAAAGTCGAGAAGTTGTTGAGGTTCGTGAACGGCGCCCCGGCCGCGTTCGGCATAGGCCACACCGGAAGGTAGTTCGATGCAATCTTGCTAAAGCGCGACTGCGGCACCACGTTGCCCGGAAACACGGTACGGGTATAGACGCCGTTCTCTAACCGCGTGGTCAGCGGATCGGCAATCGTCACCACACGGCCCGCGGCGTTCATGGTCTGCGAGAAGTCGCCCGCACGCTGCAGGGCCGTCGGCACGGTGGTAATCGTGGGTGACCCGGCGCGGCGCTTGTAGCCTTCGTAATTGCCGAAAAAGAACGTACGGTCCCTGCGAATCGGCCCCCCAATCGACGCCCCAAACTGGTTGTAGCTAAGCGCGGCCCGTGGATTACCCGCACGATTCTGGAAGAAGTTATTCGCATCAAGCGACTTGTTGCGGAAGAACTCATACGCCGTCCCGTGAAAGCCGTTCGTGCCCGACTTGATACTGAAGTTCACCACCGCGCCGGCACTGCGGCCATACTCGGCGGCGAAGTTGTTGGTCTGGATGCGGAACTCCTGCGTCGCGTCGACAGGCGGCACATAGGCCGGCGCATTCATCTGCGCGTAGTCCAGCGCCAAGCCTTCCACCAGCACCGTGTTCGCATTCGCGAGGCCGCCGTTCACCGAGAAGTTCGACCATTGGCCCTTGCCGCCAAAGCCGCCCTGGATGCGCACGCCGGGTGTCAACGCCACCAGGGCGATAGGATTGCGCCCGCTGAGCGGCAGTTCAGTGACCTGCTTGTTCTCGATCACGGTTCCCAGCGTGCTGGTGGCCGCGTCCAGCAGCACCGCGCTGCCCTGCACGTTCACGGTCTCCACGACGCCGCCGACCTCCATCCTGAAATCGACGCGCGCCACCTGGTCGATGGCCAGCGTGATAGGCCCGCGCTTCACTTGCCGGAAGCCGGGCGCCTCGGCCGACGCTTCATAGCGGCCCGGCAGCAGCGCCGTCACCAGGTAGTTGCCGCTTTCGTTGGTCACCGACTCGCGCGACACGCCCGTCTCCGTATTTGTCACCAGTACACGGGCATTCGAGACCACGGCGCCGGTGGGGTCGGACACTGTGCCGGTTACCTGCGCCGTCTGCGACCAGGCGGCCGGTAATATACAGAAAAGCACACAGGCGAAGCGGCGCAGCAATGGCGCAATCGACATGGAAATAGCCTCCTCGATTCGGGAAATCGTGGGGCGATTATATAGGAATTATTTCTGCGGTGTGGGCGTGGCGATTGTCTCTACCGGGCCCGAGTCCCGCTGCGTGATCGCATAGGCCGCTACCAGGCTTTCATTGCCTTCCTTATCGATGGCCTTAATGCCAAGCACGCAGTCGTCGATCTGCATGTCTTTCAGCGTGTATTCGGTGACGTTGCCAACGTACCATTCGCGCTCCCAGTAAGGTGCCGTAGTCGATCGCATCACGACGGCATAGCCGGCGATATCGGCCTCATCCCTCGGCGCCAGCCACTTCAACACCGCGTCATGCGACGACTTGCCGCGCGTCAGCATGGGCACGGTACGGCCTTTCAACGATCCCGATGTCGACGTGCGCGCCACCAGCGGCGTGCCCGGCGCCAGAGCCAGACTCGCCGCCGCGGCCAGGTTCACCCGCGCCACTCGCGTCGTATAGCCAGGCGAGGCGTTCGCAAAGGTATCGTTGCCGGTATGTTCTTTCGGCAGATCCTCGGCCGGCGTGGTGAAGCGCACGGCCGCGAAGCCCGCGGCATCGAAGGGCGTGTGATCGCCGCCGCGCCCGAAGCGGTCGGCGCGGAAGACGGTGTTCACTTCCATGCCTGGCACGTAACGCTGCGCTACGTCGCGAATATAGCGGGCCAATTGACGCGATTTGGAGTCATTCGGATCATTGGAATACACGTTCACCAGGCGGTTCGCGCTACGGCCCGTGCCCGTCACATCACTGCCGATGATGTCGTTGTTCAGCACGGCCTCAATTTTGCGCCCGGCCTTCTTGGCGGCCTCCACATGCAGCCGCGCCCCCAGCAGGCCGTACTCTTCGCCATCGAAGGCGATGAACACCAGCGTGTTGTCCCACTCATAGGCGCTGAGCACGCGAGCCAGTTCCATCACCGCCGCCGTGCCGCTGCCATCATCATTCACACCCGGCGCGTCTACGCTCTGGGTCGTCTCGTAGTCTTCTTCGGAGGGATCATCGGGGCTGGCGTTGGCCGCTCGCGGCTTCATGATGCGGTTCAGCGAATCGTAGTGCGCGCTGATGAGCACTTCGCGTTCCGGGTTCACGCGCCCCGGCAACACCGCCACTACGTTCACCAGTTCCACGTCGCGCCACACCCGGGCCGACTTCTTCAACATGTGCCGTTCCAGCCGCACTTCCAGCCGCGGGCTGTAGCTTTTGAACTCGCTTTCGATCCAGCGATAGGCGGCGCCCTTGCCGCGCGTCGCGTGGTTCGGCTCACTGAACAGATTGCGTGTGCCGAAGCCTTCCAGCTTCTTCATGATGCCGGCCACGCGCTCTTCGGACACCTGCTCCAAAGCCTGCGCAATGCGCGGATGAATCGATTTCATGGGAACGGCGAGAGGCTGCGCCTCGACGGGGCCGCATAGAGATACTGCGAGGAGAAAAGACCACGCGAACATTGAGTGTAACGATAACACCCGCGCTTACTTCGCGCCAAAGCAGTACAGCGCGCCGCGGGTGCGAACGTAGATGCGGTTATCCGCGATGGCGGGCGTGGCGAATGTATCTTCCTGCAAATCGTTCACGCCCAGCACTTCCCACTGCGCACCAGCCTTCAGCACCGTCAGCTTGCCCTCCGCATTCAGCAGGAACACCTTGCCATCGGCCGCAACAGGCGACGCGTAGTAGGTTCCCAGGCTCTGCGCGGCGCGGCCCTGCTTCAGCACCGCCCCCGTTTCGGGGTTCAGGGCAGTGACAATGCCGCCGTCCTTCACCATGTAATAGACGCCGTGGTAGAGCAGCGGCGACGGCACATACGGCACCTGCTTCTTCACCCGCCACTTCGTTGCGGAAGGCGGCAGGGCGCCAGTGGCGTTACCGGGCGTAATGCGAACCGCGCCATACTCGCCGCGGCCGAACTCATTCAGCGTGGTCCATTCCCTGCTGTCGATAGCCCCGCTGCGGTCGGCATCAATCCAGCCAAAGTGATCCTTCCAGTCAGCGTAGCCCTGGAATTCCTGCTTCGATACCGTGCCGTTCTTGTCCTTGTCATAGCTGGCCAGCAGCTGTTGGTAAGGGATTGCCCAGGCGCCGTTATGCCCGCTGGTCGATAGAATCAACGAATCGCCATCGGCGGCCGGCACCGCGATCGTGCCCTCGGAAGCAACGGGCATCCACCAGCGGCGCTCACCCGTTGCCAGGTAGTAGGAGTCGACGCTGCTGGAACCGACCACCACCACCTGCTTCGGCTGCCCCGCGGGCGCCCACACAATGGGCACCGACCAACTCATCGTCATGCCCACACGCTCGGTCTTCCACTTCGGCTTGCCGGTGTTCCTGTCCAGCGCCAGCAGGAAGGACTTCGCTGTCTGATCGCAGAGCATCAGCAGTGTATCGCCTTCCAGCACCGGCGACGAGGCCATGCCGTAGAAGTTGTCGAAGGGGCCTAGAGGATGACGCCAGCGTTCCTTGCCTTCGGGCGTGTAGGCGATCAGCCCGAACTCCGCGAAGAAGACATACACGCCGGCGGCGTCGGCGGTCACGCTCGGGCTGGTGCCATCGGCATCCTTATACAGATCCTGGGTGTGGGCTTTCTTCAGCGCCTGCCGCCATAGCAGCTTACCATCGGTCCGGCGGTAGCAGAGCGTGACGAGTGCATCGCCTTCGCCAGCGGTCAGATAGAGGCGGTCGCCGAACAGCACGGGAGAGGATCGCCCGTAAGGAACAGCCGCTTTCCACAACACATTCTTCGATGGCCCGAACTCCACCGGAAGCCCTTTGGAAACCGCATCTACACCCGATCCGTTCGGGCCCCGGAACCGCGCCCAATCGGCGGCGTTCGCCTGAACCATCCATCCCAGAAGCCCGTATAGAAGGACACGCATGCCTCAGTGTAGCCAGTGGCGATGTACATTGGTAGGACATGCATTTCCGTGGTCTTGCCCTCCGGGGTCTTCTGTTCCTGCTGCCCGCCATGCTGTGGTGCCAGACCGTGACGGGTCCGACGGTACGCTTCAAAACGTCAATGGGCGACATCGATGTGACGCTGTTCCCGAACGACACACCGCTCACCGTGGCCAACTTCCTGCGCTATGTGAACAAGGGCGCCTTCAACAACTCGTTCGTGCATCGGCTGGTGCCGGGCTTCATCTGGCAGGGCGGCGGCTATGTCTTCAAGAACAACGACGCCGAGGAGATCCCGCAGGATCCGCCCGTGCGCAACGAGTTCCGCTTCTCCAATGTACGTGGAACCATCGCCATGGCCAAGCTGGGCAACAACCCGAACAGCGCGACAAACCAGTGGTTCTTCAACCTGGCGGATAACTCGGCCAATCTCAATTTCCAGAACGGCGGCTTCACCGTCTTCGGGCGCGTGGCCAATGCCGCGAGCCTGGCGGTGATGGATCGCATTGCGACCACGCCGGTGTTCCAACTCGACAGCCCCTTCGAATCCCTGCCGCTCGCCAACTACCGCGGCGGCAACATCTCCGAGTCGAATCTGGTGATCATCCGGGCCATTGAACAGGTGAACACGAATCCAGCGCCGGCCGTGACGGGCATTGTGTCGGCCAGCGGCTTCGGAGCCTTCCCCTCGGCGGCGCCCGGCTCCTTCATCGAGATCTATGGCACCAACCTGGGCGGCTCGGTCAGCCGCACCTGGGCGGCCGCGGACTTCAACAACGGAGCGGCGCCCACCACACTGGAAGGCGTGTCGGTCACCATCAACGGGCGCCCCGCGTTTATCAACTACGTGAGCCCGACGCTGGTGAACGTGCAGGTGCCGGCCGATGTGCCGGTGGAAGGCAACGTGCCCGTAGTGGTGAGTTATCAGAACCAGTCGAGCCCCGCCTTCAACCTGGCGATGAAGGCCTCGGTGCCCGGACTGCTCGCTCCGGCGACCTTCAAGGTGGGCGACAAGCAGTACATCGTCGCCGTGAACGCGGCCAACGGCAGTTTCGCGAGCAACGGCACGATTCCCAATACCCAGAACACACCCGCTGGCGCCGGCGAGACGTATCTGTTCTTCGGTGTCGGCTTCGGTGCGGTGGATAACGCGAACACGCCGATTGCGGGCCGCACCGTGACGGGCACGGCGAACATCGTCGCCCCGGTGCGGGTGAAGGTTGGCGATCGCGATGCGACGGTCGGCTATGCGGGCCTGGCGCCGAACCTGGTCGGGTTGTATCAGTTCAATGTGACGTTGCCGGCCGATGTGCCCAGCGGCGATCAGGCAGTGGAGATGACGCTGGGGAACGATCGCGTCGCACAGAACCTGTTCATCAGCATCCGCTAGGAGAACCATGCGTCCCTTGCTCGCTCTTGCGCTCACCGTTATCCCCATGTTTGCGATCGATGGCAGCGGCCCTTCGGCCGAGATCCACAACAAGGCCGTAACGGCGAAGATCTTCCTGCCGGATCCCGAGAAGGGCTACTATCGCGGCACGCGCTTCGACTGGTCGGGAAACACTTACAGCCTCAAGACGAAGAACCACGAATACTTCGGGCAGTGGTTTCCGAAGTATGATCCGAAGCTGCATGACGCCATCATGGGGCCGGTGGAGGAGTTCCGTTCCGCTGACGGCGGGTTGGGGTATGACCTGGCGAAGCCCGGCGAGACGTTTGTTCGCATCGGTGTCGGCGTGGTCAAGCGCATTGACGACAAGCCGTACCAGACGTTCCAGACGTACGACATTGTCGACCACGGCAAGTGGAAGGTAAAGACCCGGCGCGGCCGGATTCAGTTCACGCATGAGTTGAAGGGGCCCAACGGGTATGCATATCGCTACGTGAAGACCATGCGGTTGGTGGGCAATGAGGCACGGCTGGTGATCGAGCATGAGTTGAAGAACACCGGCAAGCGCAAAATCGAGACGCAGCAGTACAACCACAACTTCTTTGTGATCGATGGGCAGCAGACCGGGCCGGGGCTGACCGTGCAGTTCCCGTTCGAATTGAAGAACCAGCGTCCGTTGCGCGGCGATGCCGGGGCCATTAGCGGTGGGCAGATCTCGTATACCAAGGCCTTGGAGACGGGGCAGACGTTCTTTGGGGAGTTTGCGGGATCTTCGAAAGCGTCCGACTACGACATCACAATCGAGAACCAGAAGGCGAAGGCCGGCGTACGGGTGAAGGGCGACCGGCCGGTGTCACGGCTGGTGTATTGGTCGATCAAGACGGTGTTCTCGCCGGAGTTGTACATTGACCTGGCGGTGGAGCCGGGGAAGTCAACGAAGTGGGCCTACACGTACGATTTTTACGACTTGCCCTGAACCTTCGGGTACAGGCGCAGGCGGAACATGGAGGGGTATTCGTGTTCGGCCAACACCTCTTCGGTGGCGGTGAACTCGGCGGCTTGTAGCAGGCCTTCCGGCGTGGGGGCCGTGAGGGCCGTGACCACGCCGTGTGGCGTTTCGGCATTGGGCGCCAGGCGTTCCACCACCGGGTCTTCCGCGCCCTCCAAGAGGAACGCCTTCAACACACGGTTGGTTGCCGGTGAGCCGATCAGGATGAGGTTGGCCTTCAGGTCGGCATTTGTAATAGATGACGCCGGCCGCATCTGCAGGCCACTACCGTGTTCGGCAAACAGTACAGCAATACGGGTGGCGGCGTAGGCTTCCGAGATCGGCAGGGTCTCGCCGGGCAGCTCACTATGGACCAGCAGATTGCTGTTCTTACTACGCCAATAGGGGGCCCAGAAGCGTTCCAGCGCAGTTGGCCCATCCGCCGCCGCCAACTCCCGCGGATCGGTCTCAAAGAAGAAAGCGCGGAACTCGCCCTTCGGAATGGTGAGACGCATCGGCTCACGCCTGCCTTCATTGGCGAAGTAAAGCTTCAGCCGCTCGCGGATCTTGTCGACCGCATCCGCCACCGCGGTGTTCTCCCGCACGTCGTAACCGGGTTCCAGACCCAGCACCGCGACACCGATATCATGCTCCCGCAGCGCATCCAGGTTGCCGGACTGCGTGTAATAGCAGATGTACAGCAGGATCTCGGAGATCTCCTCCTCGCCGTGGAACAGCGGGCTGAGTAGGATCCGTTCGACGATGCGGCGCGGGTCTTCCGCGGGCGCGGTCTGCGCAGGCCTCACGTCTGCATGCCTCGCAGGACCGCATCGGCTACACGAATCGCCGCGCACATCTCCTTGATGTCATGCACGCGCACGATATGGGCGCCGCCAATGACCGCGGCGGTAACGGCGGCTGCCGTGGCGAAGCAGGTCTCCAGATCGTTGGCCTGCTTTAGGAAGCTCTTGCGGGAAGGGCCGACGAGTACGGGAGTATCGAGTTTCTGCAGCAGGGAAAGCCGGGCGAGGATCTCGGTATTCTCTTCCTTGCGCTTGCCGAAGCCAAGGCCGGGATCAATGACGATGCGGCCCTTGTCGAGACCCGCGCGCATGGCGCGATGGATGCAAGCGCCCAGATCGGTGGCGACGGCGCCCGCAGGATCCTTGAGCGGCGGCAGCTTGTTCCAGGTTTCCGGGGTACCGCGCATGTGGTTCAATACCAGGCCGGCATCATGGTTCGTGGCCACCTTGGCCAGCAGCGGGTCGAACGTCAGGGCGCTGGGATCATTGATGATCTCGGCCCCATGCTGCATGGCCTTTTCGGCCACCGCGGCTTTATAGGTATCGACCGAGATGGGCACGGCCAGCTTGCCATTCAGCTTCTTCAACACCGGAACAAGGCGGTGGATCTCTTCGGCTTCGGAGATGCGGGCCGAGCCCGGGGCAGTGGATTCGGCGCCGATGTCGATAATATCGGCGCCCTGTTCTTCCATTTCAAGAGCCCGCGCATAGGCGCGGTCGGGATCCATGAAGCGGCCTCCATCGGAGAAGGAGTCCGGGGTTATGTTCAGAATTCCCATGATCAAGGTGCGGTCGCCGAGCTGAATCTCACGCTGACGCACCTTCCAAATATGGCGCTTACGAGTCACTTGCCTCTATGGTACCGGATCGGGCTCGACCGACCGCGAGCTGTTTTTGAACGCGATGTAGTACATGACCGGGACGGTCATGCGGGATAGCAGCAGGCTGGCCACTTCGCCGGCCATCAGCGCGATGGCGAGACCCTGGAAGATGGGGTCAAAGAGAATGACGCTGGAGCCGACCACGACGGCGGCGGCGGTGAGCATCATGGGCCGGAAGCGGACGGCACCGGCTTCCACCACGGCTTCGTCGATGGGCATGCCTTCACCGCGCCGGAGCTCGATGAAGTCGACCAGGATGATGCTGTTGCGCACGACGATGCCAGCGCCGGCGATGAAGCCGATCATGCTGGTGGCGGTGAAGAAGGCGTTCATGAGCCCGTGCGCGGGCAGGATACCAACCAGGGAGAACGGGATGGCCGACATGATGACCAGCGGAGTGAGGAACGACTGGAACCAGCCGACCACGAGGACGTAGATCAGCACGAGCACGGCGGCGAAGGCGAGGCCAAGGTCGCGGAAGACTTCGTAGGTGATGTGCCACTCGCCGTCCCACTTGAGCGCGTATTCATTGGGGTTATGTGGTAGTTCGGAGACCCACTGCGGCAGCTTGATCTTCGGGCCGAGGGCGAGGATGGCATAGACCGGGGCTTCCATGGCGCCGGCGATGTCGGCCGTCACATAGGTGACCGGCATGAGGTTCTTGTGATAGATGCTGCGGTCTTCCTGGACACTTTCGATGCGGACGACTTCCCGCAGCGGGATGAGCGCGCCGGAGTTGGAGCGGACCTTGAGTTCCTGCAGGCGGTCCAGATCGGAGCGCGAGGCGCGGTCCAGCCGCAGGTAGAGCGGGACATCTTCCTTGGCGGCGTCGTCATGCAGGAGGCCGGCGATCTCCCCGGCGGCGGCGATGCGCAGGGTCTGGACAACGGCGTCTTCGGTGATGCCGTGGAGAGCGGCCTTCTGGCGGTCGAGCGCGATGCGGTGCTTGGTCTGCGGATCTTCGATGTACCAGTCGATATCGACGATGCCGTTGACCTCCTGCATGGCTTTGCGGACGGCCTTGGCCTCTTCCATGCGGCGTTGCTCGTCGGGGCCGTAGATCTCGGCGACCAGGGTTTGCAGCACGGGCGGGCCGGGCGGCACTTCGGCGACCTTGACGTTGGCGTTGAAGCGCAGGGCGGTGGCCTGCAGCGATTGCCGGACGGCTTTCGCGATATCGTGGCTCTGGCGTTTGCGATGTTCCTTGCCGGTGAGGTTCACTTGGATATCAGCGACGTTGGACCCGGTGCGCAGGTAGTAGTGCCGGACCAGGCCGTTGAAGTTGTAAGGCGAAGCAGTGCCGGTGTAGGTCTGGACGTTGACGACCTCCGGCTGTTTGAGGGTCTCTTCGGCAAGGGCGCGGGTAGCTTGGGCGGTGGTTTCGAGGGGCGTGCCTTCGGGCAGGTCGATGATGACCTGGAACTCGCTCTTGTTATCGAAGGGTAGCATCTTGACCTGGACGAAGCCGGTGTAGACCAGCGTCATGGAGCCGACCAGCAGCACGCTTACCAGGCCCAGGAAGCCCCAGCGATAGAAGGCATTGTGCAGCAGGCCGCCCATGAAGCGGCGGTACATGCGGGTGACGAAGTCTTCCTTGCCGTGATCATCGCCGTGGGCATGACTGCCGAGCACCCTGACGGCGACATACGGGGTCACCCAGAAGGCGACGAGCAGCGAGAAGACCATCGCAGCCGAGGCGCCGATGGGGATAGGGCGCATGTAGGGGCCCATCAGACCGCGCACGAAAGCCATTGGCAGGATAGCCGCAATCACGGTGAGGGTGGCGAGGATGGTGGGATTGCCGACCTCATCGACGGCGTGCACGGCCACTTTGTGGAAGTCCGGCGTGTGGCCGTGGAGGCGCTGGTGCCGGACGATGTTCTCAACGACGACGATGGCGTCATCGACCAGGATTCCGATGGAGAAGATGAGGGCGAAGAGCGTGATGCGGTTCAGCGTGTAGCCGTAGAGGTAGAAGGTGGTGAGCGTGAGGGCGAGCGTGACCGGGATCGCGGCAAAGACGATGATGGACTCGCGCAGGCCGAGCGTGAGGGCGATCAGGACGGTGACCGAGATGACCGCGATGGCCATGTGATACAGCAGTTCGTTGGACTTCTCGGCGGCGGTTTCGCCGTAGTGGCGGGTGATGTCCATCTCGATGCCGTTAGGAAGGGGGAAAGCCTCGGCGCGTTCTAACGCCTGTTCGGCGACAGCGATGGCGTTAGTGCCTTTGCGCTTGGAGACGGCCAGGGTGACGGCGGGAGCAAAGCCATCGTGCGTGCCGAACTGCACGTACTGCGAGGGCTCTTCGCCGCCATCGACGATGTTGGCGACATCGCGCAGATACACAGGGCGGCCACCGAAAGCCCCGATGACGAGGTTCCGGACATCATTGGCATGGCGCAGATAGCCGCCGGTTTCGAGGATGACCTCATTGTTGTTCTGGGTGAAGCGGCCCGCCGGGGCACGGCGGTTGGCGGCGCCGAGGCTACCCATGACTTCGAGAGGAGTCAAGGAGTAGGTGCTCAGACGCGCCGTATCCAGCACGACGCGCAGTTGGCGGCGTTGGCCTCCAAGTATGGTGACGACGCTGACGTCGGGCGTCTGCTTGACGCGGTCGTGAAGTTGCGCGGCCACCTGCCGCAGTTGGAAGTCGTTGACGCCTTTGCCGTGGAGGGTAAGGGCGAGGATGGGCACGTCGTCGATGGATCGCGGCTTAATGAGCGGTTGGGAGGCGCCGGGCGGGATCAGGTCGAAGTTCGCGAACATCTTCTGGTTGAGCCGGACGATGCTGCGCTCTTCGTCTTCACCGACCTTGAAGCGAACGATGGCGAGGGCGCCGCCAGGGCTCGATGTGCTGTAGATGTATTCGACGCCGGGGATCTCCCAGAGCAGCTTCTCCATAGGCTTGGTAACGCGCTCTTCCACCTCGCGAGCCGAAGCCCCGGGCATGGCGACGAAGACGTCGATCATGGGGACGATGATCTGCGGCTCTTCTTCCCGCGGCAGCATCGCGACCGAGAAGACGCCGGCCATGATGGAGGAAAGGACAAACAGCGGGGTCAGCCGCGAGTGCAGGAAGCTCTTGGCGAGACTGCCGGCGATGCCGAGTTTCATTGCCGCACCTCAAGGCGCATGCCGTCACGAACAGGCGTGGCGCCCGGCTGGATGATGAGATCTTTGGTCGAGAGGCCGGTGAGGATCTGGATGAGATCGCCGCGACGCTCGCCGGTGGTGACCATGCGGCTGCGGGCGACCGACTGATCGGCCACCAGCACGAGTTGGAGCGAGCCTTCCTGTTGGACGAGGTTGGCGGGGATGGCAAGGGCCTGCGATTCGCCGGCCGAGTAGCGCAGGCGGCCGGACATGCCGGAGCGGAGGCCTGGGACGGCGGGCAGGTCGATCTTGACGGTGATGGTGCGGCTGGCGGCGTCGACCGAAGGGACGATCTCGCCGATGGTGCCGGTGACTTCCCGTGCCAGCGCATCGAGGTTGACGTTGACCTTCTGGCCGCGGCGAAGGGAGGGCAGCAGGGACTCTTCCACCGGGGCTTCCAGGCGATAGCTGCCGGCCTGGTCGAGGATCAGCAGCGGCGTGCCGGGCGTGGCGAGTTGGCCGGGCTCGACGCGCTTCTCCATGACGACGCCGGCGAAGGGGGCGGTGACCGTCGTATAGCCGCGGTTCACATCGACGCTGCTGACGGCTTCGAGGGCCTGTGCCTGGCGCGCTTCGATCTGTTTGCGTTTGGCGGCCGCGGCCTCCACCTGCGCTTCGGCCAGACGCAGGCGGGCTTGCGCTTCGTCGTACTCCTGGGAGGAAATCGACTTCTTCTCATGCAGGTCCTGCATGCGACGGAAGGTGACCTTGGCGAGGTCGAGTTGG
The DNA here is from genome assembly GCA_016789745.1 of Bryobacterales bacterium. Lineage (GTDB taxonomy): Bacteria > Acidobacteriota > Terriglobia > Bryobacterales > Bryobacteraceae > CADEFT01. Next base: position 1,148 of record JAEUQF010000450.1, on the reverse strand, counting down.
GCCTTGGCGGCATTGATGGCGCTATCGACTTCAGCAGCTCCGCTGGCGGCTTCGCGCTGGGCGGCTTCAGCCTGGCGTTTGGCGACGTCGAGGTCCTGCGAGTCGAGGATTAGCAGGGTCTGGCCGGCGCTGACGGTATCGCCAGTCTGGAAGCGCACCTCGCGGACATAGGCCATGAGGCGGGCTGAGACCGGGACGCTACGGCGGGCACGGACGGTGCCGATGGCCTCGCGGTCAATGGTCCAAGTCTGCAGTTCAGGGGCGCGAGCCGTGACGGCGACGGGTGCGGCGTCGGAAGCGGCTTTGGCTTTACGGGTCGGCTCTTCTTTCTGGCTACAAGCGCTGGTGAGCAGCAGCAGGAGGGGAAGGATCAGTCGTTTCATCGGAGGACCTCGGAGTCGGGTTGGAGATTACCGGCGGCATATTCGAGCATGGCGGCGGCGACACGCTGGTCATGGATCGCCATGAGGCGCCGCAGGCGGGCTTCATGCAGAGCCACTTCATTGCGGATGAGGTCCGTGACGGTACTCAATCCGGCTTCGTAGCGGTTGCGGGTGATGCGGAGGCTCTCTTCGGCCTGGGTGATGGCGGCCTGGCTGACGGTGATGCGTTCGGCGGCGGCGTTGACTTCGGCATGGGCGCGCCGGACGCCGAGTTGGACGGCGGCTTCGAGTTGGCGCTTGCCGGCTTTGGCTGCTTCGAGTTGAGCCTCGGCCATCTTGACTTGTTGGCGGGTCCTGTAGCCATCGAAGAGGTTCCAGCGAAGGCCGCCGGCGATGAACCAGTTGCCGCCGCCCTGGGTGACGAACTTGTTGCGATCGGCTTCGAGCAGGGCGCGGACGCTGATTTGAGGGAAGTAGCCGGTGCGGGCGAGGCGGCGCTGGGTATCGGTGAGTTCGATGGCGAGTCCGGCCTGGCGGGCGTCGGGGCGGGAGGAGAGGGCCTGCTGTTCGAGAGCGGCGCGGTCTTTGGAGAGAGTGGCGAGGACCGTGAGAGGAGTGGTGAGGTTCCAGCGGTTGTCCAGCGGGGCGCCGACGGCTTCGTTGAAGGCAGCCTGGGCGACATCGGCATCGAGTTTGGCGCGGATCTGCTGTTCCTGCATGGTGGCGACGTGGACCTGGATGGAGAGGACGTCGGCATCGGTGGCC
>JAEUQF010000048.1 GCA_016789745.1 Bryobacterales bacterium | reverse complement strand
ATGCCGCTGTTCCGCGAGATGAAGATGCACCACGTGCAGGATATCGGCGGTCTGAAGGTGCGGTTCCAGGAGGCGGGACACATGCTCGGGTCGGCTTCCATGGTGCTGGAGGCAGAGGGGTTGAAGCTGGGCTTTTCCGGCGACCTGGGCCGGGCGCGGCTGCCGATCATCCGCGATCCGGAGCCGATGCCGCAGGTGGACTACCTGATCCTGGAATCGACGTATGGCGATCGGCTGCATAAGCCTCTGGATGCGGTGGAGCAGAAGTTGGCCGATGCGGTATCGCGTACGGCGGCGCGCGGTGGGCGGATCATCTGCCCGGCCTTCGCGGTAGGCCGGACGCAGCAACTGGTTGTCCTGTTGCATGAACTGGTGGAGAAACGGAAGATCCCGAATATCCCCGTGTTTGTCGACAGCCCGCTTGCCGTGAACGTCACCGACGTCTTCCGCAAACACGCGGATCTGTTCGACGAAGAGACGCGGCGGTTCCTCGACAACGGCAGCGATCCGTTCGGCTTCAAAATGCTGCGCTACGTGCGCTCGGTGGAGCAGTCGAAAGCGTTGAACGACCTGCGCACGCCGTACCTCGTCATTTCGGCCAGCGGCATGTGCGAAGCCGGGCGCGTGCTGCATCATCTGCGCAACAGCATTGAAGACGGGCGCAACATGGTGCTCATCACCGGCTTCCAGGCCGAGCATACACTAGGCCGCAAGATCGTCGACCGGATGCCGAAAGTACCGGTGTTCGGCGAACTGATGGACCTGCGGGCCGAGGTGGTGAAGATCAACGAACTATCAGGCCATGCCGACCAGAATGAGCTGCTGGCGTGGATTGCGCCGATCGCCAAAAAGCTGAAGGGCATCTTCCTGGTGCATGGCGAGCCGCTGCAGCAGCAGGCGCTGGCCGCCGCCATCACGCGCACTTACGGCACTCCGGTGACCATTCCGGGCCGCGGCGACAGCTTCCAACTGAAGTAAGCTACTTGCGTACGAAGATGAGGTAGTTCTGGTTTGGCAGGAAGTTGTATTGCGCCTGCACCTTGTAACCGGCCGCACCGAGCTCGGCGGTCATCTTCTCCACAGTGAAGCGAAAATGCTCCGGGGGACCGCTGGGCGCGCCAGGCTTGTAGTCGACGATGGCCAGGCGGCCGCCCGGCTTCAGCGAAGAAGCCAGCTTGGAGAAGTAAGCGTTGCGGTTCGGGATGTGATGGATGGTGTTCACCATCAGGATCACATCCATCGGCTCCGGCAGGTTCGGTGAGGCTTCGTTGGCTTGGGCGGTTTTGACGTTGGCCAGATGCTCGGCGGCTGCACGTTTGGCGATGTGGGCCAGCATGCCGGCTTCAATGTCGGAGGCAACCACGGTCGGCTTGGCTTCGGACTTCGCCAGGCGGATGGTGAAGTAGCCGGTGCCGGCGCCGATGTCGGCCACCGACATCCCAGGCTTCAGGCCGAGCGCGGCGATGACTTTGTCGGGCATCTGCCAGGCATCGCGTTTGGGATCATCGAAGCTTTTGGCCCATTGTTCCGGGTTTTCGAAGCGGTGCTGCATGTGGTCAGCACCTTTGTCCATGTGTTTCTTATGATCCCCGTGCTGGGCATAGAGGGGCAGGAACGAACAGAGAAGCGCGGCAAGCCGGAAACGAAGCATAGGCGTGTTGATTCATTATCGGCGATGGAGGTGACAGGCGCGGCTACACTTTTCCCGTGGCCTGTTGGATGCCGGCTTCTAGCACGCGGTATTCCAGCAGCTTGGCCAGATACACTTGGCGAACCGTGAGGAGTCTAATCTCGGCCAGCAGCGGCTCCACGCGGTCGGCCTGGCCTGCGGTGAGTTCGGCCTTCGCTGTCTCGATCTGGTGATGGGAAAGCTGAACGATGCTTTGCTGGTAGCCGGCCAGTTCGCCGGCGGCGGTGTTGACTCGTGCCAGCAGTTCGTCGACCTCCGCGGTGATGCGGGCCTTCAGCGCCTCCGTCTGCAACTGGCAGCGATTCAGTTCGGCGCGCGGGACAGCCGCGGGCTGGTTACGCCACCAGGAGAAGACGGGAATCTCGACGTTGACTTGGAAGCCCCAGGTGCCGGGAGAATCGACACGTCGCGTGCGGCGGATGATCTGGAAGTTCGAGATCCAGGGGTAAGCCTCGCGGCGCGCTTCGGTGATGGCGAGTGCGGCGCCGCGGCAGCGGGCATTCTGTGCTGTCAGTTCGGCGCGCTGCGCAGTGGCTTCCGCCACCAGCGTGTCACGGTGGAAGGCGGGTTGGGGCAGGGTAAAGGGATCGGCCTCGCTTTTCACAACCAGCGATTGGGTGAGCGGCATGCCGGTCTTCTGCTGCAGGCGCAGGGCGTGAAGCTGGCGTTCGGCGCGGTATTGGGTTACCAACTGCCGGGCTTCGGCGAGAGCCATTTCGGCGGCGCTGCGGTCGAGGACGCTCTTCACGCCGGCTTCCACCTGCAGGCGAACGTCGTGGAGGATGCGGGTGCGCGTGGCGGCGATGGCTTCGCCGACTTGCAGTTGTTCGTCGAGCAGGCAGAGGGTGCGATGCAACAGGCGAATCTCGGCGGCCAGCCGGTTCTCGGCAGCGTGGATATCGGCTGCGGCTTCGTCGATGCCGGCCTGGGCCATGGCGGTTTTGAGCGCGATCTGGCCGATGCGCGGCGGCGCCCAGGTAAGGGCCACGTTGTTGCGTTTTCGCTCCGGATCATTGAGTTCGGTGGCGAAATCGGTTGCGCCGAACTTGATGCCGGGATTGGCGAGGGCGCGGGCCTGGAGGCGGGCGGCTTCGGCGACGACTTTACCGGCTCGCAGCACCTGCAGGTCCGGGTTGGCGGCCAGGGCCAGGGTCACCGCATCCTGTTCGGATAAGGCGGCGGTCTGGGCGCTGAGACCAGAGAGACAAAGGCTGAGTGTGGCAAGCAGGAGCATGGTTCAGTTGGCCGCACCGCGCGGCTGTTTCCAACGGGCGAGAAGATCGCGGAACGACTTGGGCTGCGCGGGGATGCGCACGTCCAACAGTTCGCCGGGGTTGACGCTGGCGTTCAGAGGCAGGGCCAGGTAGACGGCGCGCCCGTAGGACGGCATGGCAGGGTTACGCCAGAGGCGGCGCGGCAGTTCCATCACATCGCCGGCCGAAGCCGTGACGACCGCGGATACGGCACCCCGATTGCCGGTGCGGCGGCGTAGTTCAATCTGGGCGCCGGGCGCGAGTTGGAGGCCGCGGCGTTCTTCGAGGAAGGCGACCGCCTGTTGCGCCTGTTCTTCGACGAGTGTGAGGACGGGGTCGCCCGGACGCAGCACATCGCCGGGGCGGGCCAGGATCTGCGCGACGTAGCCGCGGGCGGCGGCTCTGAGGACAGTGTGGTTGATCTGTGTTTCCAGCAGGCGGACGGATTCGCGCCGTTCGGTGACGCGGTCCTCGGCGGGCTGCCGTTGGGCGTGGCGGGGGCCGGCGGCCTGCATCTGGCGCCAGCCATCCAGGCGGCTTTCCGCGGCCCGGCGGCGCACGTGGATCGCCTCGATGCGGCCGGGCCAGGACCGGACCGCTTCCTCCAGCCCGGCACGGTGTTGTTCGAACATCACCATGCGATCGGTTTTGGTCAGGCCCTGGCGAACCAGGCTGCGTTCGCGATGCAAGTCGTCCATGAGCTTGGCGAGTTCGGTGCGGGTGCGGCTGAACTCGGCTTCGGCGGCGCGCAGTTCGATCTCGGCGGCTTCGATCTCGCCTTGGAACTGGCGCTCGTTCTGGAGTTGGCCGGCGTCGAGCGCGACATCGGTGGCGCGGGCCTCCGAGGCAGCTTGTTTCACCTGCGCCTGGGCGACCGAGAGTTGGCGTTCGAGCAGGTCCGTGTCGAGCCGGGCAATCAGTTGACCGGCCTCCACCAACTGCCCTTCGGTAACATGCAGGGAGGTGAGGCGTCCCAACTGCGCCGGCCCGACCTTATACGACTTCACCTGCACGATAGCCGGGGCATCGGCGACAGGACCTGCCTGCTGGTACAGCCACCAGGCGGTAATGGCGGAGCCGCACCAGACCCCGCAGGCGATGACGGTGCGCAGACCGCGTTGGAAGGGAAGGGAAAGGGTGAACATGACGGTTGCTCTTAGAGGTCGACTCGGGTGTCTTCGAGCAGCAGCGAAAGATTGCTGAGCCCGTGCAGTTGTTCCAGGTCGCGCACCAGGCCCTGGCGCGAATCCTCGCGGCGGAAGCGGACCTGGTAGACATGCTCGGTGGCGTCGCCCTGCGCCACCTGCTGGACCATGGTGAGGGCGACGCGAGAGCAATGCTTGCGCAGGCATTCGGCGGCGCCGGCGGGCGTTGCGGCATCGCCGGATGGCAGCGTGAAGCGCACCAGGGCATCGAAGTAGTTGCGGAAACCGAATGCCATGCGGCCCAGGTATAACGCCACCAGCGAGAAGGCCGCCGTACCCGCAATCGCCAGCGTGAAGGCGGAGGTGCCGCAGGCTAAGCCCACAACCAGCGAGACGAAGACGAACATCATGTCGCGCGAGTCGCGGAGGTTGGTGCGGAAGCGGACCAGGGCGAGCGCGCCCATGACGCCGATGCCCCAGACCACGTTGTTGCCAATAACCAGCATCATCAGCGCGGCCGCGACGCTGGCCATCACCAATGCCTGGACGAACGATTGCGAATACGACAAGCCGCGGTGCGACCAGACGTAGACCAGGGCCAGCGCGTGCGAGCAGACGAAAGCCATCAGCATGGCGGCGACGGCGAGTCTGGGGTCGGCCGTGGCGGTGGACGAGCTCATCTGATTCAGCAAATCCATGCGAATGCTCCCTTGGCGGACACGGGAACGCGGTCCAGCAGGTAGTGACGTTCCTGCCGGATGCGGCGGATGCCGCTGCAGTATTTGGAGAAGCCCTGGCGCTGGAGGCCGAAGCGGCGCACCATGTCGGCCATCCAGATGGGTGGGCGCTGTTTGAACTTCAGTTCCAGGAGAAGGGCTCCGGGGGTGGCAAGGGAGCCTTCGTCATCGACGGCGGTCCAGCGTCGCGGGTCGCCGTTGAGACTGTAGCGGTCCATGGGCTGGCACTCCATCTGGCGATCGAAGGTCAGCCGCACGTAGTCTTCATACACGCTGCGCCACGCCTGGCGCTGGTAGCGGATGAGCAGGTAAGGGCCCAGGTTCTGGGTACGCTGCATGGTGAGAAACTCCTGGAGCGAGGCGCGGTCGCGGTCGGGCAGGCTCACCGCCGGCCGCGTACCGAGGATCCAGGCCTCCCAACCCTCGCCCGGAACAACCACGCCCGTCTTCAGGATGAGTTCGTGGATGCGCCGCTTCACCTCGACTTTCGCGACGGCGTTGGGCGCATCCGGGTAGGTGCGGATGCGGAGCTTGCTGCGCACCAGGTGCTGGTCTTCGCAACTCCGATAGACGCGCAGATCCGGGCTCTCCAGATACAGCGTGTCGACGGTGTACCAGCCGTTCTTCTCGGGCAAGTAGAAGCCGTCGGGCACACAGAAGGCCCGTAGGCAGCGGCGCAGATCCTCCAACTGATCCGGCCGCACGGCGTACTTGAACTCATTCCTGGCCAGTTGTTCCACGCCCATGGCTATTTCCTGGTAAGGGTGACGGGGATGGCCAGGGGGCTATTAGCGGCACCCTGCGAATAGACGTAGATGGTGGCGGTGTAGGTGCCGGCACTCAGGCTGGACGCGCTGGGCGAGACAACGAAGGAGCCGGGGATGCTGCCGCCGCTGACGTTCAACACCAGCCATTCCCCGCCGTTGTCCGTAACCGCGCGAAGCGAGTAGCTGGCGGGTACGGCATTGCCGCTAATGGTGAGGGCGACCGTCTGCTTGTTGGCGGTGCTGCCGTTCAGTTCCAGGGCGATGCCGCTGGTGTCGGCGGACAGCGCGAGAGCCGGGACGGAGGATTCCGCCAGTTTGGTGTTCACCCAGGCGGTGCGGCCTTCGATGAAGGGCTGCAGCCCCGGGGCGCTGCCACCGCCGGGACCGCCTTGCCCGCCGCCTTGTCCGGGCTGACCAGGTTGGCCAGGTTGGCCGCCGCCGGGCGTCACGGGGGTGTTGGTGATGGGTGTCGTCATGGCCGCTTCGAACTGTTCGAAGGTAGCCAACGCTTTGGTCTCCTGCTGCACCCACGGACGAATCATGTCGCGGAGGGCATTCATCCGGGCCAGAACCTCTTCGGGCCTGAAAACGCGCTCCATCAGTTGCTGGTAGATCTGGCGGTAGCGCTCCCTGTATTGCGGGTTCTCCCAGAGCTTGGTGGCAAGCGGACGGCCGGCGGGGATGTTCTGCCCGCCTTGTCCACCGCCCGGAGGCAGTCCACCGGGCGGGAGACCACCAGGAGGAAGACCACCGGGGGGCAGACCGCCGGGGGGGAAGCCACCGCCACCGAAGCCGCCACCGGTGTTCGACCATTCGAGCGGCAGTTCGATCATGCCTTGCTGCGTCTGGCCCTGGCTGAGCGCGCCGAAGGCGAGGCTGGGGTCCCAGGGGATCCAGACCCACTTGTTGTCGGATGGGCGGCGGTAGATGTTGAAGTTCTGGCCCATGCCGGCGTAGCTGTCGAGGTTGACGGTGGCGTTATCGAGAGCCAGGGCGGTGAGCACGCTGTCGATATCCATGATGGGATCGAGCTTGGCGGCGAGGTCGGCTGCGGGTGTATCGTCGATGAGCTTAGTGAGGGCGATGAGGTCGGACCAATCGTCGGCATCCTCATTGCTCTGCTTTTCCCAGACGTTCTTATAGGCTTGCTTGTCTTCCCCAAGGTAGGCGAAGGTGGCGCCGATGTTGCCCTTGTAAAGATTGCCTTTGTCTTCGTTCTTTCCGAAGTAGTTCGTGAGGAAATCGCCGTTGACGACTTCGCCGAGGATGTAGAGGCCCCAATATTCGTCGTTGATATACAGCGCGGCGTAGCTGGAGCGGGGCGCCTTCATGCCCAGCTTGGCGGCCAGTTCATAGTAGGGCTTCTCACGAACGTAGCTGGGGTCATTCCAGCCATTGCTCAGGCCGAACGACGCCAGCCCTTCAATCTTCTGGCCTTTGACGAACTCATTCAGCTTGATGCGGAACGGCTTCTTCTGCGTCCGCGAGCTGTTGTAGCTGCTGTTGCCCTTGAAGCGCACGCCAATGTTATCGAACTTATACGGGCCCCATTCTATAGAGGCAGGAAAGTAAGGATTCTCCGCGCGAACGCCGTCATAGTTGTCGGTCAACACCTGGAACCAGTCGGCGTTGTCGAAACGCAGGCGGATCTCGTGCACGGTGTCCTGGTCGAAGACCGAATGGGGCGGCGGCGTCTGCGCCATCGCGGCGCCGCAGCAGGCCAGAATTGCAAGTAGTCTGTACATGTCACTCCTCAGGAATCTTTACGGGCGGGGTGGTGCGGGGAACGGCGCCAAATCGCCCTCTATGCCGGATTGCAGTTGCTCATTCGTCAGGCGGCCGCTGCGGTCGGTGTTCCACTTGTCGAACCACGCGGCGAAGCCTTTCTGAAACTCGTCTCGAGAGATACTTTCGTTGCGATCGGTATCGAAGGCGGTGCGAAGGCGCTGCTCCAGCATGGCGGGCGGGGATGGGAATCCTCGTCCCGGGCCGGGGCCGCGTCCGCGTTCGCGCTGGGCGGTTGCTTCGGGGGCAGGCTTGCCGGCCAGTTGATTGGCCACCGAGTGCCATCGTGGGGTCACGAAGGCCTTGATGGGGGCACCGCCGCCCGGGCCGCCGAATCCGGGGCCTTCGCGGTCTACCGCGGGGGAGCGGCCGGCCATGGCCATGTCAAATCGCCGCACCTTCTCTACGCCTTCTTCGGCCACGGCGTGACGCAGCACCTTCGCCAACTCCTCCACCATGGCGCTGAGCCGCTCCGGCTTACAGATACCGCTCTGGAAATCCGCCAGCCTGGCCCGGTACTCCTTTTGAAAGTCGGGCTGTGCGAAGACGCGCTCCAGGAAACGGTTCGGCCCCTGCCACGGCCGCGCAATACTGAGCGTTTCGCTATCGCCACCGCCCATCCGGAACTGGCCGAAGGAATGATCCAGGTCCCAGGGGAGGAACTGGAAGGTATTCGACTTCGGGTGCAGGTAGACATAGAAGTTCTGGCCCATGCCCAGGATGCTGTCGCGATTACTGAGCCAGACGGTCATGGCCAGGAACGCGGCGAACTCCTTCACATCCAGGAACTGCGGCAGGTCAACGGCGAACTGCGCATCATCGGCCGAGGTGACCAATTTCGCGAAGTCGATTACGCGGGCCTTGTGTGCGGCGGTGAGTTGGGTCTTCGGGTCGTAGATCTGGCGGTAGCGTGACCAGTCGTCGCCCAGGTATTGAAACAGTTCGCGGGTGACGGGCTTGAAGATAGCGCCGTCCTTGCTGTGAAAACGGTCCTCGGCGAACTCCTTGTCGATGTCTTCCACCAGCGAATACAGCCCGAAGTACTGGCGGTCGAACCTGCCGGGGACGGTGACGTAGACGCGGGCGTATCCGGTTGCGGGCGAAGGCACGCCGGCCTCGCGAAACAGACGGTAGGAGAGCGTTTCGTTCATCGCACTCGGGTCGGTGACGTTGTTATGGAGATTCAGCGTCGTCTGGCCTTCCAGCTTCTGGCCCTTCACAAACTTGTTTAGGTCGATCTTCAAAGGCCGCTTCAGCGAGTTGCGCGACATCATGTAGGTCTTGTTGCCCTTGTATCGGACGGCGACGTCGGTGAGCGTGCGGCCGTTGAAATCAAGGTCGGCGTGGACGTACTGGAAGTCGATGCCGGCGGCGGCGGACATGCCGTTGCGCCCGCCCTCGGCTCCTAAAAGGCCGCGTCCTGGCCCGCCAGGTCCGCCAGGACCGCCCGGGAGCCCACCCATCGGCGGCATGGCGAAGGTCTTCTCCAAGCCGCGGCGAAGCTGATCGGCCGTGAGTTCGCCGGCGCCGCCCGCCCAGCGTTGGAACCACGCCGCTCCCAGCGCCCGGAACTCCGCGGCGGAGAGCGTGCCATCGCCGTCGCTGTCGGCTTCTAAGAACGGCCGCGCGAACATGGCACCGAACGGTGGACGGCGCATCCCAGGACCGCCTGCCGGGCCACGCGTGTCGCCGGACTGCTTGGGCTCCAACGCCGTCCACTGTTCTTCCGTAAAGCGCAGATGGATCATGTGGAGACGCTGCGTCTGAAACAGGGGTAGAGTTTCGGCCAGGCTGGGCCAGCAGTAGCTAGCCAGGAGCAGCGCAAAATAACGGCCGCGAGAGTTCATACTTCGACGTTAAAGGCGGCCGCCTTAAGGGAACATGAAGAGACTGTCATCGGACTGTAAAGAAACGTTAAACCTGCGGGAAGCCGTTTCTTCATCTCCGCTTCAGGCGGGTGCTGGTAAAGTTGCCAATAAGAACATGCGTCTGCTGGTTGTCGAAGACGAGCCGGATCTGCTGGCCAGCCTGCTGCGTGCCTTTCGCGACGAAGGCTACGCGGTAGACGGTGCCGCCGATGGAGCGGAAGGCCTGTTCAAGGCGGAACTGACGGAGTACGATGCCATCGTCCTCGACGTGATGCTGCCGTCGCTGGACGGCTGGGAAGTGCTCCGCCGCCTGCGCCTGCAGCGCAAGACACCGGTCCTCCTGCTCACCGCCCGCGATGGTGTGAAGGATCGGATCCGCGGCCTGGATGGGGGCGCAGATGATTACCTGGTAAAGCCATTCGACATTATGGAACTGCTGGCGAGAGTGCGGGCGCTCATCCGGCGTGCGTCCAATCAGGCCGAATCGCGATTGGTATTGGGCGAGGTCGTGCTGGACACCGCGGCACGCACGGTCCATCGCCAGGGAGAGCCGGTGCCGTTAACCGCGCGGGAGTATGCGCTGGTGGAGTATCTCGCGGTCCATCGCGGCAAGGTGATCTCCCGGACCGCCCTCTATGACCACCTGTTCGACGAGAACGAAGCGTCGTTATCGAACCTTCTCGATGTACACGTTTCGAACATCCGCCGCAAACTGGGACACGAGTTCATTGCCACCCGCCGCGGCCATGGCTATTGCATCGCGGGAGACCCGGAATGATCACCTCCATGCGCGGGCGCATGCAACTGTGGCACGGGTTGCTTCTTGTCGCGGTGCTGACCGGCTTCGGACTCACCGCCTACGGTGTGGCGCGCGAGGAAACCTGGCGGCGCGTTGACCGCGACCTGGAATTGCGCGTGGCATCACTCTTCGGACCACCACCCGGACTGCCCTCACCACCGCCGGCGGACATGCCGCGGGAACCACGCCCTGGGAATATGCGCGACCGGATCGTCGACAGGATTCGTGACGCCGATGTTGCCGAAACAGGCGGCTACTACTTTGTTTTCTGGGACGCGAACGGTGACTTGCTGGCGCAATCGCCGGGCACGCCGCGCGAGGCACTTCAGCGTCCGAGTGTGGCCATGCCCGACCGTCCGTTTGGTCGCGGGGCAGGGCTCGCCGAAGTGCGCATGCGCGGGGATGTCCGCGAAGGGCTGGTTTCGTTGCCCTTCCGCGAACTCCTGCTGGTGGGGCGGCCCGTGACGGCCGAGCAGACCGCCATGCGCAAACTGGCGACGATGCTGTTGTTGGGCGGGCTGGCGATTCTGGCCTTGGGCCTGGCAGGGGGCTGGTGGATTGCCACGCGGTCCATGCGGCCCGTGGCGGCTATCTCCGAAGCGGCGGCAAAGATCGCCGCCGGCGACCTGTCGCAGCGCATCGATGCGCAAGGCACGGTGCGCGAGTTCGCCCCGCTGGTGGAGACGCTAAACTCCACCTTCAGCCGTCTGGAGGCCAGCTTCGCGCAGCAGGCGCGGTTTACGGCCGACGCATCCCACGAACTGCGCACGCCCATCACGGTGATGTTGACGCAGACACAGACGGCGCTGGCGCGCGAGCGCACGGCCGAGGAGTATCGCGATTCGCTCGAAGCCTGCCAGCGCGCCGCGCAACGGATGCGCAAGCTCACGGAGGCCTTGCTGGCACTGGCTCGCCTGGACGCAGGGGAAGACCCCATGCGGCAAGAGCCAATGGATCTGGCGCGCGTCGCCCGTGAGAGCGTGGAATCGGTGCGGCCGCTGGCAGAGGCTCGCCATGTGGCCCTCCATTGCGACCTGGAGTCGCTGCCGTGCCGCGGCGATGCCGACCGTCTGATGCAGGTAGTCACCAACCTGTTACAGAACGCCATCCAGAGTAATCACGCCGGGGGCGAAGTGCGGTTGGCGGGCGAAGTCTCTTCCAAGCGTGTTCTCCTGCAGGTGGCCGATACCGGACCGGGCATCCAGGCCACCGACCTGCCGCACATCTTCGAACGCTTCTATCGTGCCGACCCGTCGCGCAGCCGGCCGAACGGGCGGACAGGCTTGGGTCTGGCCATTTCGAAGGCCATCATGGAGGCGCATCATGGCGAGATTCGGGTGGAGTCGCAGCCGGGCGCCGGCAGCACGTTCACCATCGCGCTGCCACGATAGGCCTGGAATGCGGTATGTATCGAAGGAATGCTCTTCTCGCTTCTGATCTTTCTGCTGGCTTCGGCCAACGCTGCGGCGCCGCTGCGGCTGGCGACGTTTCAGGCCGATGTGACACCTCCTCTCGGGTCGCCACTCTGCTGTTCGGCTGGGGTGAAGCCAGCCGCCGAAATCGTGGATCCGTTGACGGCGCGCGGCGTGGTGTTGTTCGGCGCGGGCAAGCCGGTGGTATTGGTGGCGGTGGACTGGGAGGGCATTGCCAACGAAGGCTGGGATGAATGGCGGCGGGTGATTGCGTCGGCCGCGGCCACCAGCGCCGAGTACGTTACGGTTCACACGCTGCACCAGCATGACGCCCCCGGCTTCGACCTCAGCGCGGGCCGCATCCTGAACGCCAACGGCATGGCGGACAAGCTGTACCTCAACGACTTTATGAAGACCGCGCTCGACCGCGTAGCGGCAGCCGTGCGGGAGGCGGCTGCGAAGCCTCGTGTGGTGACGCATGTTGCGGTGGGGCAGGCGCGCGTGTCGCAGGTGGCATCGAATCGGCGTGTTCTAGGCCCCGACGGCAAGGTGAAGCATGTACGCTACAGCGCCACTCGCATCGCCGAGGTGCGGGCCGAACCGGAAGGCGTGGTCGATCCCGATGTCCGGCTGGTGAGCTTCTGGAATGGCGACACGCCGGTGGCAACCCTGACCTACTACGCCACCCATCCGCAGAGTTACTACGGACAGGGCGGCGTCAGTGCGGACTTTGTCGGCATGGCGCGCGGCTTGCGGGAGGCGGAACAGAAGGGAGTGCCGCATATCCACTTCAACGGAGCGGCAGGCAACGTCACCGCGGGCAAGTACAACGATGGAGCGAAGGAGAACCGCCCGGTGTTGGCGCGGCGCTTGGCCGATGGAATGCGGGCGGCGTGGGAGTCCGCCAAGAAGTCGCCCGTGGATGCCAGCTCGCTGCGATGGCGGTCTGTGGGCGTGAGCCTGCCGCCGGCGGAGGCCATCCGCGACCAGGCGCGGCTGGAAACCCTGCTTCGCGATTCCTCGCAGATTGACAGGGTGCGCTTAACCGCGGCACGCGATTTGGCGTTCAGCCGGTTGGCGGCGGCAGGGCGCAAAACACCTCTATTCCTGCTGGAGATCGGCCCCGCCAGCATTGTCCACATGCCGGGAGAATTGTTCGTGGAGTACCAACTGGAGGCGCAGTCGATGCGCAAGGGGAGGTTCGTGGCCATGGCAGCCTATGGCGACTACGGGCCTGGCTACATCGGCACGCGCATCGCCTACTCACAGGGCGGCTATGAGACCGGACCGGTGTCGCGGACGGCGCCGGAAGTGGAGGACGTGTTACGTAACGGGTTGCGCCAGTTGCTGCGATAGGCGCCGCTCAAGTGTGTGATCTATTGCTCTTGCTGCTTGAAACGCTGGATGCCGGATGACGCTCGCGGGCATAGGCTGAAGGCGAAAGGAGCATTGGGCATGCGCAGAGGGATGCTATTGGTACTGGGCGTGCTTCCGCTGCTGGTGGCCGCCGACCGGCCGGATTTAAGTGGCACGTGGCGGCTGGAAGGGAACGATGCGGAAACGCTCATCATCGCGCAGACGGACGATCAGGTTGCGATTGCGAGCAAGTCCCCGGCGGCTACCGAGGTCAAGTGCGGCGTATCGGGCAAGGCGTGCGATGGCACGATCGGCGGTGAAAAAGTCAGTGTCTCGTACTGGTTCAACGGGCCGATGCTGGTGGAGATGGCCACCGGGGGCAAGCGTAAGGACCGTGTCGTGAAGACGCGCCGCAGCCTTTCTTCCGATGGACAGAAGATGGAGGTGGAAGTGATCCCAATCGCCCCGGTGGGCAAGAGCGAGAAGCTCACCTATGTGAAAGCCCAGCCATAATTCCTGATTTGCTGCATGCGGCGGGGGGTGGTGAACTCCTACACTAAAGACAGCATGCAAGGGCTTAGTCAGGCAGAGAGCGCCGACCGGCTGAAACGCTTTGGTCCGAATGCGCTACCCGAGGCACCGTCCGAGCCGCTGCTCCGCCGGTTTCTACGACAGTTCCAGAGCCCGCTCATTTACATCCTGCTCTTCGCACTGGTGGTGGACCTGTTTGTCTGGGTGAGGGAGGGCGCCACCGGTGTTCCGGTGGAGACGTTCGTCATCGGCCTAATCCTGTTTCTCAATGCCGCGCTGGGCACCTGGCAGGAGCAGAAGGCCGAGGCGGCGCTGGCGCATCTGAAAGCCCTGGCGGCGCCGCAGGTGTGGACCCTGCGCGACGGCGAATGGCGGCAGGTTCCGGCGGCCGATCTGGTGCCGGGGGATCTGGTGCGGTTGGAGGCCGGCGACCGCGTCCCGGCCGATGGCACCATCGAGGACTCTTCCCTCAGCATCGATGAATCCATCGTCACCGGGGAAAGCATACCCGTCGACAAGAGCAAGGGCGATGAGACCCTGAGTGGCACGCTGGTGGTGCGTGGGCGGTCTTATGTCACCATCACGCGGACCGGCACACAGAGTACGCTCGGGCAACTGGCAGGCCTGTTGGGCCAGGTGGAGAACGAGGGCACTCCGCTCGAGCGGCGGCTGGAGAAATTCGGTAAACAGATCGCCATCGGCGTGCTCATTCTGGCGGCCCTGCTGGTGGTGGAGGGCGTGGTAACCGAAGGCTTCGATCGTATCGGCCATGCCTTTCTGTTCGCAGTCGCACTGGCGGTGGCGGCGGTGCCCGAAGGACTGCCCGCCGTTCTGACGTTCGCTCTCGCCTTGGGCGTGGAGCGGATGGCGTCGCGGCAGGCCGTGGTGCGTAAGCTGGCCGCGGTGGAGGCGCTGGGGTCGGTAACGGTGATTGCCACCGACAAGACCGGCACGATCACCAGCAACAAGCTCGAAGTGCGCGATTGCGATACGGCCGACAAGCCCGCCCTGTTGCGCGCTATGGTGCATGCCAACGACGCCGAGACCGGCGCGGGTGACCCGCTCGATGTGGCTTTGCTGGAGTACGCCGCCGCCAATGGCGTGGATCCGGCCCTACTTCGCCGCGAGGAGCCGCGCCTATCCAGCCGCCCCTTCGATAGCGATGTGAAGTTCACCCGCGGCACCGTGCGGCAGGACGAGCGCGCGGTCAGTTATCTTAAGGGCGCCTTTGAAGTGCTGATCGCGCGCAGCCGCCTGTCGCCTGAGGATCGCGCCCAGTGGGAGCAGCGAGCCGAAACCCGTGCCGGTGAAGGCTACCGCGTGCTCGGCTTTGCCATGGGCGAAGGCGAGGCCGAAGAGCAGGTGCACTTCCTGGGCTTGGCCCTGTTGTGGGATCCGCCGCGGCCCGAAGTGCCCGCCGCCATTGCGCAGGCGCGCTCGGCTGGCATCCGTGTGCTGATGATCACCGGCGATCATCCGGCCACCGCACTGTCGATTGCACGGCAGGTGGGCATTGATGCGCCGCGCGTGGTGACCGGCGCAGACCTGGACCGGGCCGACGCAGCTACCTTGGCCGCCACAGTGAAGGAAGTGAACGTCTATGCCCGCGTGCGGCCGGAGCAGAAACTGCTGCTGGTGGAAAAACTGCACGAGGCAGGCGAGATCGTCGCCATGACCGGAGACGGCGTGAACGATGCCCCGGCCCTGAAGCGCTCCGATGTCGGCGTTGCGATGGGCCAACGCGGATCGGATGTGTCGCGCGAAGTGGCGGACCTGGTGCTGCTCGACGATAACTTCCGCACCATCGCCGCGGCGATTGAAGAAGGCCGCAGCATCTATGAGAACGTCCAGAAATTCCTGCGATTCCTCTTCTCCACGAACCTGTCGGAAGTGATCGTGGTTGGCGTGGGCGTCATGCTGGCGGCGGCGTTGAACCTCAGGGAAGCCGACGGTAGTTATCTGCTGCCGCTGACCGCCGCGCAGATTCTTTGGATCAACCTCGTCACCGATGGGCTGCCGGCGCTCTCGCTGGCACTCGATCGCAACCCCGAAGCCATGCGTCAGGCGCCGCGCCCGCCATCGGCTCCGCTGCTCGATCGGCCCTCGCTGCGGTTTGTGATCACCAGCGGGCTGATCAAGGGCTGTATCGCGCTCGGTATCCTGGGATTGTCGCAGTTTGCTTTCCTGCAGGCACACACCGCGCGCACGGCGGCATTCCACTTCATGGCTATCGGACAGTTGTTCTTTGCATACCCGGCGCGGCATACCGATCTGGTGCCGTTACCGAACCCTGTGCTGCACGCCGCGGTGGCCTGCGGCGTACTGCTGCAGATTGGAATCGGCGCGCTGCCCTGGACGCAGGGTGTGCTCGGGCTGGTGCCGCTCACCCTCGCGCAGTGGGCCGGAGTGCTGGGCGCGGCCTTGAGCGCCTGGGGCATCGCCGAACTGGTGAATCGAATTCTGTGGCGTCCTGAGAAGAGATAATAGGAGAACCCCATGCCGCTGGTGAACCATGTTCTGTTTCCCGTGGACTTTTCCGAGCGTTCGGCTGCCATCGCTCCGGCTGTGTCGTCCTGGGTCAATCATTTTCAGGCGAAGCTGACGGTGTTGCACGCCTATGAGTGGGCGCTCGACGGCGTCGAGGATGATTGGAGCGGACAGGCCATCGCCCAGATAGAAGCCCGCTGCCAGGCACGGCTGGATGCCTTCCTGCCCGCTGACTTGCCGAAGGCTGATCGACGGTTAGTGCGCGGTAAACCCGCCCATGCCATCGCCACCACCGCCCGGGAAATCGGGGCCGACCTGGTGATGCTGCCCACACGCGGCGAGACGCGCTTCCGGCAACTGCTGTTAGGTTCCACCACGGCGTCGGTTCTCCACGACGCCACGTGTGCCGTTTGGACCAGCGCGCACGTGGAATCGCTGGCGGTGCCCACCGGATGCCGCAGCATTGTCTGTGCGGTGGATCTGCACGACGGCTGCGCGGCGGTACTGCGGGCGGCGCGGCAACTGGCCGAGTCCTGGAAGGCGCGGCTGGCCGTGGTCCATGAAGTCATTGGTGTGGACCCCCGATTCGAGACGGCCATCTCTGACCGTGCCCATTCCTGGCTGATTCGGGACGCACAGGAGCGCTATCCCGAGATCGCTCGCCAGGCCGGCATCCCCCAGGATCTCGAGATCGTCGAGGAGTTGCGGCTGGGCCTGGGCCTGGCGAAAGCCGCACAGCAGCATCAGGCGGACCTGCTGGTGATCGGGCGCGGTGCTATTCACACCACGTTCGGCCGGCTGTGGGAGCACACCCGGGAGATTGTACGCTTGTCGCCTTGCCCGGTGATCAGTGTCTAAAGCGCGCTACCACCCCGCCAGTGCATTGAAGAACAGCTTGAAGCCCTGGTAGCTTTGCGCGCGATACTGCGGCCGCATGCCGTACAGCAGGATGCGGCCCGTTCCCAGCGGCACCTCCACCAGCGCCGCGCGGCCGGTTAGATACTTCTCGCCCAACAGCCAGCCAGACGCCAGCAAGTTGTTCTCCGGATAGCGGGCGATCACGTTCACCCCCTCGGCATTCTCCCAAGCCGGGCTGCCTTCACTCCAAATGGTGGCGTTCTCCGGAACACCGCGGGTCAACGGATGGCGCGTGTCCAGCCGCGCATGGAGCAGGCTTCCGGGCGAGTAGAACTCGCGCGCGCTCACGCCCGCCACGCTGTTCTTCAACTTCAGCCCCAGGTGCTGCATGGCGTACTCGGTGGAGTCATTCAGAAACACAATCGTGCCGCCTTCGGTCGCGAACTGCCGCAACGCCGCCGCGCCTTTCTCGCCAAGACCGCCCGTGTACTCCGGAGGCATCGCGTTCTCCCCATAGCCGCGGTGAATCTGTGTGCTGCCCTGGTCCGGGAACACGATCACGTCGTACTTCCGGCGCAGGTTGCTGGCCGTGATTTCGGCATTCAACACCCGCGTGTAGGTAAAGCCGAAATTATCCAGAATCCACCGCGTCCAGCCTTCGTCCATGCTCGGAATCCAACTGCGATACAGCCCAATGCGCGGCTTACGCAGCGGCTTGCGATCACCGCCGGCGGCTTTATTGATATAGAAGTTGCCGGCCGTATCGCGGGCGACGGGCTTGGCCGTGTTCCACGCTTTCGTCACTTCCCGCCAACTGTCCACATCGCCGGCCGGCAGTGCGTCGGCGGTCACTTCCACGGCGCTGTCGAACTTGAAACTGGTGGTCTGGTTCAATGTCGCCTGGAAGCGGTCGCGGATCGTATCCACGGTAACGCCCATCAGCATCGGCAGCGTCTGCGCCGTCACGTCGTAAGGCCGCCGCGGCGGGCCGCCGGGATACATGCGCAGATCCGGATATTGCTGGCGTTCCAGCAGCGTTTTTGCGAAGGCGCTGAAAGGCTGCTGCATGCGGATGACGTAGCTGCCGGTGTCATAGGTCTTACCATCGGCGGTGAAGGCGGCATCGGTGGTCTCCACCTCCACCATGCCGAACGCCAGCGTCTCCAGCAGCTTTCGGCTGGAACCTGGATCCAACTGCTTCTTGGGAATCACGAACGCGTACGGCCCCCGCCGCTCGCTGGCCTTCTTCAGAATGGTGTAGAAGGCGCGCAGCAT
The DNA here is from genome assembly GCA_016789745.1 of Bryobacterales bacterium. Lineage (GTDB taxonomy): Bacteria > Acidobacteriota > Terriglobia > Bryobacterales > Bryobacteraceae > CADEFT01. Next base: position 34,092 of record JAEUQF010000048.1, on the reverse strand, counting down.
GTCTTCTCTCCGTACTGCGCTCTGCCACAGCAGGCTCTCCCAGGCGATGAGCTGATAGTCGATGATGTCGCGCAGCCGCCACTCCCCGCCCAGCCACGGCTCCATATAGTTCCACGAACTCTGGCGCGGATTGTAGCCCAACCCCGCGGAGGCAATCTGCTCCGGACGCACCGTAATGGGCGTGGCCAGCCGCGCGCTGGCCGACTCCGTCAGAATGCGAATACCCCCGTGATAAGCCTGGTAATGCCGCGCCGGCGTCCAGAAATCGTAGATGCCGTTCACCGCAATGCCGGTCTTGCCCGCGGCCGTCAGGTCGGCGGCCATGCCCATGCCGATCATGTTGCCCATCTGCATCAGGATGGGATCCACGTTCGGGTCAATCGGGTCCAGCCACGGCGGTACGAACAGACGCGAGGCGTTCGGCCCCTGCTGGTGCACGTCGTACACGATCTGCGGATGCCACTGGTTGTGCAGGCGCGCCACCACGGCGCGGGTCTCCGGCTGCGAAAAGATGTACCAGTCGCGATTGTTGTCGTGCCCAACGTAGGCGTGATACAGCTCCGGCGGCGACGTACCTTCAAACGGCGTCCCCACCGTCTTGCGGTACCACTGCGTGACGATATCCACGCCATCCGGATTCAACGAGGGCACCAGGATAAAAATCACGTTGTCCAAAATCTGTTTGAACTTCGCCTTATCCTCCGTCAGCAGGCGATAGGCGAACTCCACGGCCGTATGCGTGGAGGCTACTTCGGTCGCATGGATGGAGCAGGTGATCAGGATCACCGTCTTGCCTTGCGCGATGAGCTGCTCCGCCGCTTCCGGCGTCGTCTTCCGCGCGTCGGCCAACTGCTTTTGGATCTGCTGGTATTGGTTCAGCTTCGCCATGTTGGCTTCGGCGGAGATCACCGCCGCGATCAAGGGACGCCCCTGCACGGATCGCCCAATGTCGGCCACGCGCACCCGCGCATCGTCCTTCGCCAGCGCCTGAAAGTAGCTGACTACCTTGTTCCAGTCCAGCAGCACACGGTCGACGCCGATGGCGTGTCCAAAATGGGTTGCCGGATCAGGCGGCGCGCCCCAACCCAGGCCTACCGCAAAAAGAAGAGAAACAATCATCCGCATGAGCGCACTAACTCCGTCCACAGCGCCTTGTACCACCGCAGGAACCGCTCCGGTTCCTTGCTCTCCTGTGCTTCGCAAAGCGTGTAGCGGTCGTACTTGGACGCCTTCAACAGAGCGAACAGCTCGCGGTAGGGATAAGGCCCCGCCAGTTCATTGATATGTACGTTCTTGATCCACGGCCGCAGCAGTTGAAAGCTGGGCTTGATGCTGCCATTCACCAGGTCCGTGGGATTTGAGTTCCAGCAAAGCCCCACCTGCTCATGGCGCGTCGCCTTCATGATGGCCGCGGCGACGGGCGGATTCTGCGTCTCGCGGCCGTGTACCTCCACCCAGATCTCGACACCCATCCGGCCACCGTAATCGCCCACTTCCTTGAGGGATTCGGCAATCACCTGGATGGTCTTCTCCGGCCCTAACTCCTTGGCGATCCCGTTCGGCCGCACCTTCACTCCCCATGCCCCCGTGTCATGCGCCAGGTCGATGAACTTCTTCGCATCTTCCACGTGCTTCTTGCGCACGGCCGGGTCGGGGGAATGAAACTCGGCGGTGGAGCCGAAGCTGAGCAACCGCACCTTGCTGCGCTGGAACCGCGCCGCCACCTGCTTACGCTGGTCGGGCGTCAACGTGGGCTCCACGCCGTGCTTATGGCTGGTGCGCAACTCCACAGCCTGGAAACCGGAGGCCTCCAGTTCGGATATGATCTTCTCCACATCCCAGTCCTTGAGGATGTTGTAAGTGACGGCGCCGAGCATCATAGGTCCTCATTGTACCTGTTACAATTGCCCGTGATGGCACTTCAAATCGCCGGCACACAGCCGCGGTGGAACTTCGAGCAGGAGCCCTACCCGGATGGCGCCGACGAGACGGACATCAACCTGCGCGCCTACTTCGACCGCATGCCCGATGAGCAGTTGCTTGCTTACAATCCCGCCTGGACTGATGAAGAGATCATCGCCTGGGATGGCAACTTCAAAGACGACGGGACCCTCATGCTGATCTGCTCGGAGCGCGATGTCGATGTTCGGGAGTACCGGCAGGTGATCGAGGCTTGTCTCGCCTACCGGGCCGGCGTGCGCCCGGCCCTCACGTGAATCCCATCGTTGGCGCGCTCAGCCGTCTGTACGGCTATCCTCCCGAAGAAATCGTACGCCCCAAACTTCCCTCGCCTCCCCCAACGCTGGATATGGAAGCCTCCACGGCGCCTCTGTTGGCGCGCTACGGCATAGACCAGGCATACTCGTTCGGTTATGAACAGCGACGGCGTACGGTGCCGGTGATCTGCTCTCCGCATGCGCAGGACCTGCGCGTGCCGCTGCTCACCGGGGCCGAAGAGGTAGCCGTCGAGCCGCTGCCCTACTCGCCTCCGCCCGTGCCCCTTCCGCTGAACAGGCTGTGCCGCTATGCGACGAAGTTCATCGGCGGCCGCGGTGGCATCTGGGATGACGAAGTCTACCGGCTGCTGGAAATCGAGACGGGGCGCATGCACCTGCGCGCCCACTTCGGCCTCGGCCGCTTCCTGGATTACCGCCTGACCACCGGCCTGCTGCGCGAAGAGATGGCCTGGGCACTCGCCACCGGCGACCCGCAACTCCCCTTACGTGAGGCGCTGCTGCCCACCCTGGCGGAACTGACGGGCTTTGCCGGACGCATCACCGCCGGTGGTGTGCAGACGCTTTGCGCCTTCGCCGATGCCGAAGGCTTCTACTGGATCCCTCTGCAGAAACGTGGGAACAGCATCGCTGAAGGGGCAGGGAACTGGGCGGTTGTACCCATGGGTTTCCATCAGCCCGCGGCATCCGGGGACTTGGACCCCGCGGCCCCATCCACCACCGCCCTGCGCGAGTTGTATGAGGAATTGTTCGGAGGTACCGAGACCGCTCGCGAACCGGAATTCCTCTCCTACCCGGCCGTCGATTGGATTCGCAAGCATTCCCACTCGCTCGATTTCGAAGTCACTGCCTTCAACCTGAGCATGCTGCATGGCAATTACGATTTCTCGCTGCTGCTGGCCATTCACGACCCCTGGTTCTGGGAGTCCTTCTCGCCAGAGTTGCGGCAATCGTGGGAATCGGAGTCACACCTCATGATGCGTAGTGATGACCGTGACGCCTGGCGCGAACTGCTGCTGGCCCCCAACTGGGAGACACAGGCACTGGTCACCTGTGTCGAAGGGCTGCGGCGGCTGACACAACTAGGCCGCATCGACGGGCTTCCGCTAAAATTTGACTGATGAATCGCCGCGAATGGATGGTGGGTGCTTTTGCCTGGCAGCATCCGCACGGAGCCAATACCGCCACCAAGCTGGAATACTTCTCGACGGAGCAGGCTGCGGAAGTCGACGCGCTCTGTGCGCAGATCATTCCTTCTTCCGACGGCACGCCCGGGGCGCGCGAGGCTGGTGCCGTTTACTTCATTGACCGCGCGTTGGCTGGGTGGGATCGCGACAAACGCGACCTTTATCGCACCGGCCTGGCCGAAACCCAGACCTTGCGCCGCAGGCTGTTTCCGGACTCGGTGTCGATCAGCGCCCTTCCCGCCGAACAGGCCATCGCGCTGCTGCAGGCCATTGAGAATAGCCCGTTCTTCGAACTGCTGCGTACCCATACCGTGCTTGGCTTCGTCGGCCCGCCCAGCCGCGGCGGCAACCGCGACCACAAAGGCTGGGCGCTCATTCAGGTGGAAGATCGCATGAGCTTTGAACCCCCGTTTGGTTTCTACGATGCCGAACGTTGATTTCGTCGTGATCGGCTCCGGCGCCGCCGGTGGCGTCATGGCCAAGGAACTGGCCGAAGCCGGCTTTCGGGTGGTGGTGCTGGAGCAAGGCCCCTATCTCAAAGAGAAGGACTTCACCCATGATGAGGTGCACTATGTCCGACACCAGGGGCTGACCAACGACCAGAAGGTGCAGCCCGTGCTGTTCCGCCGCAATGACGGCGAGACGGCGCAGCCCTGGAAGGCCATCGCCTACGGGCGCCAGGTGGGTGGCGGCACGGTGCACTTTGCCGCCAACTACTGGCGCTTTCACGAAAGCGACTTCCACGAACATTCCACCTTCGGCGATGTACCCGGCAGCAGTTTTACCGATTGGCCCATCACCTATGCCGATCTGGAGCCCTTCTACGCGAAGGCCGAACGCGACATCGGTGTCTCCGGACTGGCCGGCGCCAATCCTTTCGAAGCCCCGCGCTCCGGCCCCTATCCGCTACCGCCCATGCCGGTGAAATCCTCCGGCGTGCTCTTCGATCGCGGCGCAAAGAAGTTGGGGCTGCATCCGTTTCCCGCCCCGGTGGCGATCCTGTCCCAGCCGTATCAGGGCCGCGGCGCCTGCACCCATTGCGGCTGGTGCCAGTGGTTTGGCTGCGAGATGCGCGCGAAGTCTTCCACGCTGGCTACCGTGATTCCGCAAGCGGTCAAGACGGGACGCTGCGAGGTGCGTGCGAACGCCTATGTGCGGCGCATCCAAACGGACAAGACCGGCCGCGTGACCGGCGTGGTCTATTTCGATGCCAAACGCAAAGAAGTGTTCCTGAAAGCGAAGGGCGTGGTGCTATGCGCCAACGGCGTCGAATCCCCGCGCCTGCTGCTGCTCTCCAAATCAAATCGCTTTCCGAATGGTTTGGCGAACTCCAGCGGCTTGGTGGGACGCAACCTCATGTGGGACAACTCCCACGGCGTGCAGGCGCTGTTTGAACACCCGCTCCATGACTACAAGAGCATTCGCGTCACCCGCGTCCTGCACGATTTCTACAGGGCCGACGCCAAACGCGGCTTCTACGGCGGCGGCGCCATGGATGCGCGCTTCGGCTCCTTCCCCGCCGCCTTCGCGTTGAACGGGCTGCCGGCCGGCACGCCGCGCTGGGGCCTGGAATACAAGAAAGCGCTGGCCGAATACTTCCCGCGCACCATGATGGTGGTAGGCCATTCCACGTCCCTTCCTGTGGAGAACAACCGCGTCGATCTGGACCCGCAAGCGAAGGACGCCTGGGGGCTGCCCGCCGTGCGCATCACCTTCGACTTCCACCCCGACGACCAGAAGACCGCGCGCTGGCTCTGGGATAAGCAGATCGCTATTCTCGAAGCCGCCGGCGCCAGGCGCATCTGGGGCGAGTACAACGACAAACCCGGCTTGTCCGCGCACCTGATGGGCACCTGCCGCATGGGCACCGATCCGCAACGCTCGGTGGTCAACACCTGGAGCCGCGCCCATGACGTCCCCAACCTCTGGGTTGTCGACGGCAGCAACTTCGTCACCTCCGCGCGCCAGCAGCCCACCGCCACCATCCAGGCACTGGCATACCGCGCCGCGGCCGGCATTGTGGAAGCCTCCCGGCGCGGAGAGCTTTAGGCCAGGTGATCGTGGTAGCATTTTGCGGTGAACCCTCCGCGTCATTCCGCGAACGTGCGCGTTACGCATTGGATCACCGTCTTGTGCTTCCTGGCGCTGCTGGTTAGCGGCGTCAACCTCGTCATCTCGCATCCCCGCTTTTACTGGGGCGAAGAAGGCAACGTCAATACACCAGCGCTGTTCCAGTTACCGATTCCGGCCTCCCGTGCGGCCGTGCAGACCGGCTATGGATACGTGCTCCCAGACCAGAATGGCTGGAGCCGGTCCCTCCATTTCCAGGCGGCGTGGCTGGTGGTGTTCGCGGGCCTGACCTATGCGCTGCATGGCTGGCGTACCGGCCACTTCGTACGCAGTCCTTACGTCGGGCTGCAGCGTGCCGCCTACGCCGGTGTGGTCTTCGTGCTGTTCCCGCTCATGATCTGGACGGGCTTGGCGATGTCGCCCGCCGTCACCGGAGCTTTGCCGTTCCTCGCCGGCATCTGGGGCGGCCACCAATCAGCCCGCACCATTCACTTCTTTACAACGTTAAGCTTGGTGGCTTTCGTTGCCGGCCATATCGCGATGGTGGCGATCTCCGGCTTCCGCCGCCACATGCGTGCCATGACCATAGGAGGAGAGCAATGACCCGGCGCAGATGGATGCAGACGCTCACGGGCGTTGTGATTGGGGGTGTTGGCGGGCGGTATGTATCGCAGAACGGATTGGTGCCGCCCGATGCGGCGGGCTTCTTCACTCCGGAGCGTACGTTGAACTACGCCGCGCATCGCCAGTTCTTCGGCCTCTCCACCGCCCGTGAGTTTCGCCGCGACCAGATCTCGTCGAAGCCATTCGCCAACGGCCGGCCGCCGCAGTCGAAGGATTATCTGGCACATCAGGCAGCGGGGTTCCAGGATTGGCGCCTGGAGGTCGGCGGGCAGGTCGCCAAGCCGCTGTCGCTCTCCATCGCCGACCTGCGCGCCATGCCTGCCAAAAGCCAGATCACCCAACTGGTATGTGAGGAAGGCTGGTCCTACATCGCCGAGTGGACGGGCGTGCTGCTATCCGATGTGCTCACCCTCGCCGGTGCGAAAGCCGCCCGCTATGTCATTCCGGAATGCATCCAGCCTGCCTGGAAACAGAGCATAGACATGGTGGACGCCTGGCATCCGCAGACGCTGGTCGCCTATGCGATGAACGGCCAGGATGTTCCCCCCGGCCATGGCGGCCCGCTGCGTTTACGCGTCCCACGCCAGCTTGGCTATAAAAGCCTCAAGTTTCTGAACCGGCTGACGGTGGCCGATAGCCTGGAAGGCAAACTGCGCAAGAGCCCCTACGCGTGGTATGCGGGCATATGAAAGTCACTCGCCGAGGATTGCTTCCCGCACTGGCCGCGGGCCTCACGCCAGCGCAGGCCCAGCAGACAGCGGCACCTTGCGTGGTGGGCGTCAGCCAAGAACGTGCTCGCGCCCTCGCGCCGGTGCTGGCGCGGCGGAAGACGCAGTTGGACGCACTGCGGGCGGTCGTGATTGAGGACGGCATCGGGCCCACTCCTGGCCTGCCGCGACGGTGATGTCCGAAGCCCTGTGCTGGCTTCCGGTAAGCGAACTGGCGTCGCTGCTGAAGCGCCGCAAGCTGTCGCCGGTGGAACTGGTACAAGCATGCCTGCAACAGACCGAGCGGATGAATCCGAAGGTGAAAGCCTTCCTCACCATCACCGCCGAACAGGCCTTGGACCAGGCTCGCGCTGCCGAGCGCGAGATCCGCGGCGGACGTTACCGCGGCCCGCTGCACGGCATTCCTTACGCCGTGAAAGACCTGATCGCGACGAAAGGGATTCGCACCACCAACGGGTCGAAGGTGACCGCGCAGTGGGTGCCGGACCACGAATCCACCGTCACCACCCGGCTGCATGCCGCCGGTGCCATCCTGCTGGGCAAGCTAAACCTTCTGGAGTTCGCCATGGGCAGCGGGCAGAAGGGATTGCAGGGCCCCGCACGCAACCCCTGGGATCTGGCCTATTCTCCTTCGGGCTCTTCCAGCGGGTCAGGTGCCGCGCTGGCCGCCCGCATGGTGCCGCTCACGCTGGGCAGCGATACCGGCGGATCCATCCGCGGACCGGCGAAGAGTTGCGGCGTGGTAGGCCTGAAGCCGACCTACGGCCGGGTGAGCCTGCATGGCGTGACGACCCTCAGTTGGACCCTGGATCACGTCGGGCCTATGGCGCGCAGCGTCGCCGACGCAGCCTGGATGCTCCAGGCCATCGCCGGCTTCGATGAGCGGGACCCCTACGCGGCCCAGGAACCAGTGCCCGATTACAGCAAGCCGCTAAAGGCACCGGTACGCGGGCTACGCGTGGGAGTTCCTAAAAGCTACTTCTTCAACAAGGTGCACCCGGACACGAACGCCGCGCTCCAGGCAGCGATGGAAACCCTGCGGAAGATGGGCGTCGTGCTGGTGGATGTGAACATCCCTCAGGCACCGCTGTACAGCACGGCGTCGGCAGTGATTCTGGCCAGCGAGTCCGCCGCCTTCCACCGAACCCGCTTGCAGCAACATGCCGAACTGCTGGATCCGCTGGTGCGCGAGCGCCTGGAAGCCGGCGCGACACATACTGCCGTCGACTACATCCACGCCCTCCGTCTCCGCACCGTCTTGCTCCGCCACATCTCCCAAGTCTTCGAAAAGGTCGACATCCTGCTCCTGCCCGCCGGCAATGCCGCCCCACGCTTGGAAGAAGAAATCGTAGGGACGGATCTGCCACCGGATCCGCCCCCTGCGCCAAGACCCGACACGTTCAACCTGGCAAATGTCACCGGCATACCAAGCCTGGTGCTGCCCTGCGGTTTCACGCCGTCATCCCCGCGGCTGCCGCTGGGGATTCAGTTTTGCGGCCGTCATTTCGAAGAAGCAACGCTGCTCCGCCTGGGCCACGCTTACCAGTTAGTCACGGACTGGCACAACCAGAAACCGCCGATCGCTACTTAGAACGGGAACGGCCAGTTACTGCGCCGCTGGTTCTGACTATCCGCCGGTATCACGATGGTGCGCGTGGAACGCTGGCTGACGTCCCGGAAGTTCACCTCCTGCTCGTCGTACCGCAGGTCGCGATCCAGCACCATCTCCACCACGCTGCCTTTCTGCAGCACCACATCCGGTCCCCGCGTGAGCAGCACCCCGGCCAGCCCCGCCGCCGCACCCGCGCCCGCACCGCCGGCCAGACCCGTCAACGGCCTCCCGCCAACAGCACCCGCGACACCGCCCACCATCGTGCCCATTTGCGCGGCCTGGGCAATGTCACGCGCATCTTCGCCCTTGCTGCCCCCGCCCTTGATCTTGCCTTCTGCCCGGTCGAGTTCATTGTTGCTGCCGCCTTCCATCCCGCCCACGCGCGCCCGGAAATCGCGGGTGGTGCCGTTCGGAAGCGTGAGGGAGTCAAACCGCAGGTACAGTTCCCCGCGTCCCTTGATGCGCCCCGGACGCTTGATCTGCGTTACCGTGCCAGACACATAACTGCCGGGCGGGATGACGATGCGCCCATTCACCATGACGGGAAACAGCGTCTCCAGATACACACGGTCACCTTCGGCGGTCTGCTTACTGCTCAAGGTATTCAACAACGTAAGTGGAATCTTCGTACCTGCGTTTACCTGAATCGCGGACGGAGGCGCGGCATCCTGCGCCAAGGCGGCAACGGCGAGCCAGCAGGTCGGCGAGAGGACCCGGAGTGGTTTGCGTAGCATCATGCCCTACCGACGCCTTCTCGGGTGCTCGGGTTTGTCAAAAAGCCTTTACGTACGCCGCCTTACGCCGGGCGTCCATCCCCAATCATTGATATCATGGCCATCATGTCGACATCCCGGCGGATTTTCCTTGGAGCTGCGACGGCAGCCTCCGCAATGCGCGTATGGGGCGCAAATGATCGTGTGAACGTGGCCATTGTAGGCATCGGCGGCCGCGGCACCAACCACCTCAACATCTATTCGCGGTTGTCCGGCGCGAAGGTGGCCGGTTTGTGCGACGTGAACCAGGCCGCGCGCGAGCGAGCGCAGGCCACGTTGCTGAAGAACACCGGTGAGAAAGCCACCGAGTACGAAGACATGAAGCAGGTCTTCGCGGATAAGAACGTCGACGCCGTCTCCATCGCGACGCCCAACCACTGGCACGCACTGGCCTCCATCTGGGCCATGAAAGCGGGCAAGGACGTCTACTGCGAAAAGCCGGCTTCCTACAACATCTATGAAGGCATTCAGATGTTGAAGGTCGCGCGCGACACCAAAAAGATGCTGCAGATCGGCTCACAGCACCGCAGCACGCCGTTCAAGATCAAGGCCATGGAAGCGCTGCACGGCGGTCTCATCGGCAAGATCTATCAATCGAAGGGGCTGTGCTTCAAGCGCCGTGCCTCCATCGGCAGGAAGCCCGATACCCCTACGCCCCCTGGCGTCAACTGGGACATGTTCCTCGGCCCCGCCCCCATGCGCCCCTTCAACGAACTACGGTTCCGCTACAACTGGCACTGGTTCTGGGACACCGGCAACGGCGACATCGGCAACCAGGGCGTGCACCAGATGGGCGTCGCGCGTTGGGGACTCGGCGATCCGGAGTGGCCCAAAGCAGCCTATTCCCACGGCGGCAAGTTCGCCTACGACGACGACCAGGAAACGCCCAACACGCAGTTCTGCTCCTTCGACTTCGGCGGCCGCGAGCTGACCTTCGAAGTGCGCGGCTTGCTTACCGGCGGCGAAGGTATGGTGTTCCGTCCGCGGCGCCGCGGCGAAGCCCCCACCGAAACCGCGCCCGCCGGCAACAAGGCCGCGCCGCTGAACATCATGGTCGGCAACCTGTTCTACGGAACCGAAGGCTGGGCCGCGATGAACGACGAAGGCTTCCAGGCCTTCAAGGGCGAAGGCAGCGAACTGGTGCTGGAGTTGAAGGCCGAACGCGGCCCGGGTGGCGATGCCACCTCTCTGCACATGGAGAACTTCCTGAAGGCCGTCAAATCCCGCAACGTGAAGGACTGCACCGATGAGATCGCCACGGCGCAGTTGAGCGCAGGCCTCTGCCACCTGGCGAACATCAGTTATCGCACCGGCCACAAGCTCAATATCAACGTCGGCGCGAATGGGCCGACGTTCGCTGGCGACGCCGAGGCCAACAAGATGCTCACCCGTCCGTTGTACCGGAAGCCCTACACGCTGTAACCATGAATCGGCCCGCTGCCCTGTGCGCCGCGCTGGCTGTCACGTTGCAGGCCGCGCCGCTCGATACCCAGCAACCGGAGTTCCGGGATCGGGTGCAACCGGTGCTGGTCCGGCACTGCTATTCGTGTCACGGCGGGAAGGTACAAAGCGGCGGGCTCGACTTACAACGAAGTGACGTACCAGCGGCAGCCTGGGAGAAGGTGTTGGACCGTGTTACCACCGGCCGCATGCCTCCTCCCGGGCTGCCGAAGCTATCTAAGGGAGACCTCGCGCTGGTAACCGGTTGGCTGGAGCGCGGCTTGGCCGGCGGTCCGGCCCTGGCATCCCCCCGCGTAACAGCACGCCGCCTGAATCGTGCCGAGTACAACAACACCATCCGCGATCTGCTCGGCGTGTCGCTGCGGCCCGCCGACGACTTCCCCTTGGATGACGCCGGCTACGGCTTCGATAACATCGGCGACGTGCTAAGCGTGTCGCCGCTGTTATTGGAGAAGTACATGGCGGCCGCCCGGCGCGTGTCGCAAGTGGCGGTGTTCGGCGAAACCTACCTCCCCAAGCCCACCAAACTCGTGCGCTTCATGACCAAGAAGTCGCAGGATGACCCGACACCGAACGCCCTGCCTTACTCGTACCGTGGCGCCATCTACGGCAGCTTCGTCTTTCCCGTCGAGGGCGACTACGAACTCCGCATGCGCGTCGGCAATTACCGGCCTCGCGAAAAGGGCACGCCCCGTCACCAGGAACTCAGCCGCAAGCGGAACCGCAGCGACGCCGAGCAGCGCGAGTTGGATGAACTGAACCGCAAGGCCTATCCGCCTGTCGAGATGGTGGTGCAGTTCGACGGCAAACCCGTGCTCAGCGAAGTGGTGGAAGGCAACATCGACTTCCAGTACGCGCATGGCGAGTCCATCGCCCGCGTCCATGCCACCGCCGGCGAGCACTTCTTCCGCGCCTCCTTCCCGGAATTCGCCGACATGGAAAATGTCCGCGACAACGTGAATCTGGATGGGCGGCGCAAGCTGTTCCTCGACTATGTGGATATCATCGGCCCCTACACCCCCGCGGCCGCAAAGCCCGCAAGTTACCGCCGGCTGTTTGTCTGCGCCGACCAGTCTTCCCAGTGTTCCCGCCAAATCATCGAGAGCCTGCTGCGCCGCGCCTATCGCCGGCCGGCAACGCCGGCAGACGTGGATAAATTGGCCGCCCTTGCCGCGCAAGTCCGGGACAACGGCGATTCGTTCGACGAGAGCATCCGTGTGGTGGTGCAGGCGGTGCTGGTTTCGCCGCGATTCCTGTTCCGCGTGGAGAACGACACCCTCGATGCTTATGACATCGCCTCGCGGCTCTCTTACTTCCTCTGGAGTTCCATGCCGGATGAGCCGCTCTTGCGGGCTGCCGCCAGCGGAGGTCTGTTGCATCCGCCGCGTCTCCATGCCGAACTGCGCCGCATGCTGCGCGATCCAAGGGCCGACGCGCTGATGGACAACTTCGCCGGGCAGTGGCTGGGGCTGCGCACCTTGGACAAGCGCAAGCCCGACCCCGCCGCCTTCCCCACCGTCGATGACGAACTGCTGGAGGCCATGCGCCAGGAAACATCGCTGTTTGCGCGCGCCGTCCTGCGCGAAGACCGCAGCGTGCTGGAGTTTCTGGACGGCGGCTTCACTTACTTGAATGGCCCTCTGGCGCGCCACTACGGAATCCCCGGCGTGCGCGGCGAGGCAATGCAGCGGGTTGCCATGCAGAACCCCCAGCGGAGCGGCGTAATCACGCAGGGTGCCGTACTCGCCTTGTCTTCTTACGCCACCCGGACTTCGCCCGTGTTACGCGGCAAGTGGGTGCTCGACAATCTGCTGGGGACACCACCGCCGCCGGCACCGCCCGAAGTCCCCGCGTTTCCCGAAACCGGCACGGCCGCCAACGCATCGCTGCGCCAACGCCTGGAGCAGCATCGCGCGAACCCCAGTTGCGCCGTTTGCCACGACCTGATGGATCCCATCGGATTCGGCCTGGAAAATTACGATGCCAGCGGCAAATGGCGGGATAACGAAGGGCATTTCCCCATTGATGCGTCGGGTAAACTAAGAGGCGGCGCCGCGTTTCGCGGGCCGCGCGAGTTGAAGTCCGCACTGAAGGGCCAGTCCGATCTGTTTGTTCGTAACTTGACCGAGAAGCTCCTCACGTACGCGCTGGGCCGCGGCGTCGAGCGCGCCGATCGCAAACTGGTGGACGCGATCCTCGCCCGCCTTGCCGCGGAAGATAATAAGTTCTCCACGCTGGTGCGCGAGATCGTCAATAGCCAGGCGTTTCTGACACAGCCGCCGCGAGTGCGGGAGACAGGAGGGACCGATGCTGGTGGCCGGTAGAGCGATAAGTCGCAGAACGTTGCTGCGTGGATTGGGAACGGCGGTGGCATTGCCCCTGCTCGATGCCATGGTCCCGGTGCTCTCGCGCGCCGCAACAACGCCCCCGTGCAGGATGGCGTTCCTCTATGTGCCGAACGGCATCATGATGGACCAGTGGGTCCCCGTCGCCGGCCGCACCGCCGGAGTAAGTGCATTGCCGGCCAAGTTACCTTCCGTTCTATCCGTTCTCGATCCCCATCGCCAGCATGTTACCGTTGTTGGCGGCTTAACGCAGAATGGCGGACGTGCCCTGGGCGATGGCCCGGGCGATCACGGCCGCGCGGGCGCCAGCTATCTGACCTGCGTGCATCCCAAGAAGACCAACGGCCGCGACCTGCACGCCGGCATCTCCGTAGACCAGATCGCCGCGAGGAAGCTGGAAGGCCAGACGCGCTACGCCTCGCTCGAACTGAGTTGCGAGGACGGCGTGCAGGGTGGCAGCTGCGATAACGGCTACAGCTGCGCCTACAGCAACACCATCTCCTGGCGCACCGCCTCGACGCCGAACCCCTCGGAGATCCGGCCGCGGGCGCTATTTGAAAGGCTATTCGGCGCGGCGGACACCGAGACCGACCCCGCCAAACGGGCGCGGCGCGCCCAATACGAGCGCTCCATCCTCGACTTGGTCAGCAGTGACGCGCGGACCCTCTCCTCCAAGCTGGGCGGAGCGGACAAACGCAAGTTGGAGGAGTATCTCTACTCCATCCGCGACGTGGAGAAACGCATTCAGGCGGCGGAAAACAGCAAAGCCGTCCAGGTACCCAAAGGCGCCGTAGTCCCCGATGCCAGCGTGCCAACGGAACTGGCCGACCACGCGCACCTGATGATCGACCTGATGACGCTGGCCTTTCAGACCGACGCCACCCGCGTCATCACACTAATGCTGTCGCTGGAACAAAGCCCGCGGGCCTATCCGGAGATCGGCATTCCAGAGGCACACCACGGACTAACCCATCACCAGGGCGACCGCGATAAGATCGACAAAGTCATTCGCATCAACCGCTATCACGCCGAGCAGTTCGCCTACCTTCTGAATAAGTGGAAGGCCACGCCGGATGGCGACGGCACGCTGCTGGACCATGTGATGGTCACCTATGGCAGCGGCCTAAGCGATGGCAACGCCCATGATCACGCCGATCTGCCTCTGGCGATTGCCGGCCGCGCCTGCGGGAAACTGCGGCCAGGGCGCCACGTCCGGGTTCCGAACGAGACGCCCATGGCCAACCTCTTTCTCACCATGCTCGACCGGATGGGTGTCCCGGTCGAGCAAATGGGCGACAGTAACGGAGAGTTCGGCTACTTATCGGAGTTGTAACTACCAATCCAGCCGCGCGCCGATCAGGCCGTTGCGTGGTCCGGCAAGATCCCGTGCGGTGGTGGCGCGTATCGTTCCAACATTATTCGGCGCCGAGATGTTCAACGCGGGAATGTCGAAGTTCGCCTTGTTGAATAGATTCGTGAAGCTGATGGACACACGGAACGCCATCCGCTCCCGAATCGGGAACGACTTAAACAGCGCGGCGCTCGCAATCTCACGCCCCGGACCAACCAGGATGCCGCGGCCAGAGGTGCCGAAGCGCCCCGCATTCGCCGGCGGTACCGCGAACGCCGAAACGTCAAACCAGCGGTCAATCGTGCGTTGATCCGACGGCAGGTTGCCGTTGCCGATACGGTCCGGGATACCGCCCACCGTTTGTGTGTTCGACGGGTCTACCCCGGCGAAGGACGGCGTGAGGAACTCGCCGGTCTGCGCGATGTAGGAAGCGCTCATCTGCCACCCTCCCAGAACCAGTCCCGCCGTGCGGCTATCGCTCAGAAAGCGCTTGCCGCGGCCGAAAGGCAGCTCCCAGATCACGCTGGAGATGAAACGATGGCGTGGGGTGAACTGCGCGTCGCCCCGTTCCCGCGAGCGGTTGAAGGCGTTCTCAATCACCGTGCCGGCTTCCACGCCGCCGATCTCATCCACGTCCGTGAGGTTCTTCGCCCAGGTGTAGGCGCCCATGAAAGAGAGACCCTTCGACCACTTCCGTTCCAACTGTGTTGTAAGTGCGTTGTAAGTCTGGCTGCCGCCGTTCTCGCGCATGGTGATGTTCCGGAACAGCGGGAACGGCCGGCGCGATTGGGCGAACGGGACAGTGCTCGGCGCCGGCATGTTCACGTTGCGGCCGTAAACGAGTTTCGTCGCTTTCGTCCCGACATAGGAGACGCGCAGGCCGATGCTGGCACCCAGATCGCGTTCCACCGTGAGGTTCCATTGCTGCACGTAGGCATTGCGCAGGTTCAGGTCAAGGCCGGTGACGTCGACATTCCCCGTCGTGCCCGCGCCCAGAAACGGACGCTGCAACGTGAGCTGCGGTGTGTTGTTGGCGATCGTGTTGACAAACGACTCGGTCAGCGAAAACGGCCCGCCATACAGCGCGGAGAAGATGTCGGCCGTGAAGTCGTCATTGAAGAAGCCATAACCGCCGCGCAGCACGGTACGGGCCCCGCCGAACGGCCGCCAGGCGAACCCTACGCGCGGTTGGAAGTTATTGAAGTCGCCGTTGCGCAGGGATCGTTCCGGGTACCCCGCCGCCGATGCCGTGACAATCGGAATCGAGCGCGGGAACAGCGGGTTCACGTAGTTGTCGATAATGCTCTGGTTGGGCACCACCAGTCGGCCACCAATCGGATCGACGTTGAAGATGATGTCGCGCTTATCCCGCGCCGGCTGGTTGTAGTCCCACCGCAACCCGTAGTTCAATGTGAAGTTCTGCGACACCTTGAAGTCGTCCTGGATAAAGCCGCTCAGGTGGAAGAAGCGCGCGTACCTTGTAGGCCGCACGTAGTTGCGGGACGTGGTTTGGGGCACACCCAACAGGAAGTCAGCCCAGGCGTTCCCGGTGGCAAACCCGGTGAAGCCGTACGTGCCGAACTGCGCCGGAACCGGTGCGTTATACTGCTGCGGACGGTACTCCACACCGCCTTTGATGCTGTGCTTGCCCTTGATATAAGTCAGCTGGTCCACGATCTGGTACGTGTTCTCGGCGGCCGCCTGTTTGGCGAGCGGCGCAACGGTCTGGAAGCCGGTGATGTTGAGCGCCGGCACGTTCTCGACGCCGGGCGCCGCCTGCAGCCCCTGGATGCCGAGTAACTCCACTAACTCCTGCCCGAGTAACTGACCACGCGCGGGATTGAAGTTTCGCGCAAAGCCGAGTTTCAGTTCATTGATGAGGCTGGGCGTGATGGTCCAGGTGTCGGAAATAGCCACTTGGCGCGCCATCCGCGTCTGCACCCGGTAGCCGACCTGTTCGGCCGGAAGCCCGCCGTCCAGCACCCGCGGTTCGGAGCGCTTATAACTCACCCGGGCGTAAATCGTGTTATTCGATCGAATCGCGTAGTCCACCCGGATATCGAACTGATCATGCCGGATCTGCTGCGGGACGGTGGCGCGGTAGTTACCCACCGTGGAAGTCGCGGGGCCGAAGTTCGGCAGCGGATAGAAGCGATTCTGCCAGGCTTGCGTCCCGCGGTTGATCAGGCTGGCCGGAATCACATTGCCCGGAAACGGCTGGCCGGAGAACGGATTCCGCAGCGTCAGGTTGGGTACCGCCGAAAAGTCACCGCTCCGCATGGCTACCGTCGGGACATTTGGTGCAATAATGGCCGGCGTCCGCTGGCGCTCCCCTTCAAAAGTGCCGAAAAAGAACAGCTTGTTCTGTACGATGGGTCCACCCGCCGAGGCACCAAAGTTATTCCGGATGTTCTGGCCGCGACTGGTGGCGAAGAACGGCCGCGCATTCAGCGCGGAGTTCTCGTGAAACCAGAACAACGCACCGTGCAGATCATTGGTGCCGCTCTTGGTGATCGCTGTGATATTCGCTACTTCGCCAAACTCCGCCTTGTTATTCACGATCTCGAATCGAACTTCCTGGATGGATTCGAAGCTGGGCTCGGCGGGCCCGATGGAGTTGCCGAAAGCCGGCGAATTCGACGAAATCCCGTCGACATTGAAGTAGTTCTGTGAACCCCGTGCCCCGCCCAGGTTAAACCGCGATCCGCCGCCCTGACCGCCCGTAGGCGTCAGGAAAACATACCGGTAAAGGCCGGAGTCGCCTGTGCCGCTCACGGTGGAGCGGATGTTCAAAGGAAGATCGTTGAGGTCCTTGGAAGTGCGCGTGGCGGCAATCGAAGCCGAGTCCGTTTCAATCACGGGCGCCGCCCCTTGCACCGTGACCTCCGTCCCGACTTCGCCCACCTCCAGGCGCACGTCGACGCGGACGGTACGAAGCGCTTCAAGCGCGATACCGGTAACCAGGGACGACTTGAAGCCGCTGGCCTTCGCCTGTACGCGGTAGTTGCCGGCATTCAGATTCGGGACTGCGAAGTTCCCATCCTCGCCAGTCTTGATGGTGCGGGTGAGGTTAGTCCCCTCGTTAGTAACAGTGATGTCGGTGTTGGGAACAACGGCGCCGGTAGAATCGGTGACCGTTCCCGTGATGGTGCCGAAAGTTGCCTGCGCGTACGAAAGCACAGGCAGAAGCAGGAGCGTCGGAAGCAGACCTTTCATAAACCCCTCTTAGTCGGAAGAATGGCACGACGCAGTGCGAGTTGAGGCGATTATACCGGGACTACAGGACAAAGGAGGTGGAGGATGCAGGCTACTGGACGCCGGTTGGCCACTGGCTCAAGTTTCGATCTGGCCAACCGATGAGAAAGCCATGTCGGGTATCGTTTCCGACCGACGGTGGCTTACTGTTCTTACACGCTGGGCGGCCATGGCTGTGACGATCGCCAGCGTTCTGATGGTGTCGCTCCTGATGGGCGGGCACATGCCCTTCCAAACCGGCGACGGTGCGCCTGCCGCACGCCTCGCCACCGGCCACTGGCAGGCTGTATACGTCCTTGGTGAACGCTGCCCCTGTTCCACCCGCGTGGCCCGCTACCTGATGGGCCGTTCGGCCTTGGGCGGAATCGAGGAGTTCATCCTCCAGGTGGGAGAGGAGCCGGAAACCGAGGCCGGCCTCACGAACGCGGGCTGGCAAATGCGGCGGCGACCTCCGGAGATCGCCCGCGACCACTATGGGGCACGGAGCGCACCCTTGTTTGTCATTGTCGATCCCACCGGAGAGGTTCGCTACCGCGGCGGGTTGTCGCGGCGCACCGATTCGCGCGACGGCTTTCATGATCGTGAGATCTGGGAGGCCGTCCGGGCTGGACGCGCCGTTACGCCCCTGCCCGCCTACGGGTGCGCCCTGCGATTCGGTTGCGAGTGGGGCGGAGTAAGTCAGGCGCTGGAGAGGTAGAGCATGGAACATGGAAAGCCGGTCGGTTGGAGACAGGAGGCACAACGCGGGCTGCTGTTCGTCTACATGGCGCACCTGCCCGTTTTGCTGGCCGCGGCCGTGGCTTTCGATACACCGCTCGTCTCAACCGCCCTGCTGTGGCTGTTGGTGATTGCCGGTCCTGCGTTAGGCTACGCCGCTGCCAAGGGCACCCGCCTGGCATCGGTGCTGCTAGCCATGGGAGCCATGGGGTTGAGCGGCTTGCTCATCCATGTCGGCCACGGCATGATCGAGATGCATTTCCACGTCTTTGTAGCTCTGGCCGCTCTCGTGCTGCTGGGCGACATGGTGGCGATCCTCGCCGCGGCGGCTACCATCGCGGTGCATCACGTATTGTTCTGGCTGGTGCTGCCGGCCAGCGTCTTCAACTACAACGCCGGCTTCGGGATTGTCGTATTGCATGCCGTGTTCGTCATCGCCGAGACCATACCAGCCGCGCTGCTGGCCGTTCGCTATGAGCGTGCCAAGGATGCCGAAGCCATTACCTCGGCGGAGTTGCCCGCCGCCGCATCGGCTGTGGGCGATGCTACCGGGCGCCTCACCGAACTCAGCCTACGCCTGAAACAGAGCGTCGCCCGCCAGCATGAGGCCATGGCGCGTACCGCGGAGGCCGTCGACCAGATCGGGGCGGCCGCCCACCGCAACCGGCAGGCCGCGTCCAGTTCTGCCGCAATTGTCGACGAACTGCTGGGGCGCCGTATGGAAGAAGCCCGCCGTTGCGCCCGTGCGATGAGTGAGCGGTCGGCAGCCATCCGCGATTCCGGTAAGCGGGTCCAGGCCATCCTCAACACCATCGACACCATCGCCTTTCAGACCAACGTGCTGGCCCTCAACGCCGCCATTGAAGCGGCGCGTGCTGGAGAAGCCGGCGCCGGCTTTGGCGTAGTGGCCGAAGAAGTACGAAACCTCGCGCAACGCAGCGGGACCGCCGCCCGCGAAACGCGCGAACTGATCGACGCCTCTGTTGCGGACTCGCTCGACAATGCCGCCAGGATCGGCGTCCTCGCCGCTGATATCGAGGCCATGGCGGACCAGGCGTCCTCCTTCCGCGATGGCTTCCATCACATCCGTCAAAGCAGCGAGGAACAGAGCCAGGCCGTCCTCCTGGCCGCGCAAGGCCAACAGCAACTGCACGCGATTGAGGAGCAATTGGAGGCTGATGCCCAGGCGGCGGCCGAATCCGGGCGCCATCTGTCGGCCCAGGTAAAAACCATGCACGAACTGGTGGCGGCGCTCGGTTAGCAGCGCTATGCTGGCATGTTTATGGACTGGCTGGAACAGGCGCACCAACTGGCGGCGCAAGGACGGGTGGGAGCGGCCATCGCACATCTGGAGCAGGCCGTCGCACTTGGTCAGGAATCCCCCGATATCTGCAAGGAACTGGCGAAGCTCTGCCTTGCCGTAAACGAAGTGCGGGCGTTCACCAATTACTGCCATGAGGCGATGCGCCTCGACCCCGCCGACGGCGAACCCTATCTGATGATTGGCCGCGTGCTGAGCGCGCGCAAGCGTTGGGGCGAAGTCGTCGAGGCCTTGGAGGCCGCCCTACGCATCGGCGCACTCAACCCGGCCCACCGTGCCGAAGCCGAATCGCTGCTGGCCACCGCCCGCGCCGAACACGCCGAATGGCAGCGCCTTCATCCGGGCGCCAGTAATCTGTGGTTGTAATGCAACCCGGGGCTGCTATGCTGGCCTCTGATGAAAATCCCTCTCCTGCTGGGCATGCTGCTAGCGTCGTACGCACACGCCGAGACGCGGCGTCCATTGCTCGTGATATCGGTGGATGGGCTCGACCACCGTTATCTGCGCGATGCGGACAGGCTTGGGCTGAAGATCCCCAACATCCGGCGGCTGACGAAGGAAGGGGAGTGGGCCGACGGCGTCCTGGGCGTGGTGCCCACCGTTACCTGGCCCTCGCACACAACCCTGATCACTGGTGTCACGCCGGCCCAGCACGGCATTCTCGGTAACCGCCGCCCAGCCTCCGAAGGCGGCGACTACTACTGGTCGGCCAACCTCTTGAAAGTGCCCACCCTCTGGCATCTCACCCGCAAGGCCGGCCTGAAGTCGGCCGCCATCACCTGGCCGGTGACGGTGGATGCCGATATCGACTACAACTTGCCGGAGGCCTTCGGCAAGCGCAACGGAGGCGCCATGGACCTGGCCACCATCGAAGCCAAAGCCACGCCGGGCCTGGTGGCGGAGATCACCAAGGCCTTTCCGGCATTCCCCCACGAATGGATGGATGACCGCTCGCGGACCCTGGCCACCGTATTCCTGCTGAAACAAAAGAAGCCCGATCTGATTTTGCTGCACCTGGTGGATCATGATTCCGAAGCGCACGAAGCCGGCCCCTTCACCCGCGATGCCCTTGGCATTCTCGAATATACCGACGAACTGGTCGGGCAAATGGTGGCCGCCGCCGGCAAGCAATACGTGGTGGCGCTGGTATCGGATCACGGCTTTGAACGAATGGACAAGGTGATCCACGTTCCCGCGTTGCTGGCACAGAAAGGACTCCAGGCCGATGTGCAGGTGACGCCGTTCTGGGTTCTCGCGAAGGATGAGAAGTCTGCGGGCGTACTGCGCGGATTGCAGTTGGGGCGTGAGATTCCCAAAGACGAAGTGCGCCGCTTTGCACCGGCCCTGGCCACGGCCGCCGCGTTGATTGAGTCCGCGCCGCACACCATGTTTGGTAACGGGAGAGATACGGTCGAAGGCAAGCCCCGCGAAGTAGGCACACACGGCATGTGGCCGTCGCGCCGCGATTTCCGGGCGACGTTTCTACTGTGGGGCAACGGAGTGAAAGCCAGAAAGACGCCCGAGATTTCCATGTTGGAGATCTACGGCCGCTTCAAGACCATTCTCGGCCTGTGAGTCACCGGTTGCCGTAAATAGAGCGAAGTTCGCGGTAGCGGTCGAGCGCGGCCTTCGCCTTCGCTGCGCTCCCGGCGTCCTGATAGGCCCGGTACAGGCGGTAAGCAATCGCCGGATCGTGCGGTGCGGCCACTGCCGCCCGTTCGAGCGCGGCGACTGCATCGGCAAGACGGCCGGCGGCTACGAGTAACTTGGCGGTTTCCGTGAGTAAGTTCGGGTCGTGAGGCTGGCAGGCGAGGATGGCATCCGGCGTGACCTCATGCAGGCGCGCAAGACCGGTGAGCGCCAGCGGTTGGCACGCCGTGAGACGAATCGCTTCCCGGTAGTAGGGCAACGCTTCTTCCGGCTTACCCGAGGTTTCCAACGCATTCGCAAGATACGCCAGGGTGCGCCCGTCCCGCCGTAGCTCCAGCGCCTCGCGGAAGTACCGCACCGCCTTGCCCCAATCCTGCACATCGGAGCCATAGTGCCTGGCAAGCAGAAACGGCACCTCCGGCTCCTCCGGATGCTGCTCGCGGCACTGTTCCAGAAAGCCACGGAACAACAGGTGCTGCCCGGCAGCGTGATAACTCATCGCCAGTTCCACCCGCTGCGCCAACGTGAGCGCGGTGCCTGATCGTTCCAGGGCACGCAGGCGACGGATAGTCGCATGTGCCTGCGGGGGTGCCACCGGATAGCCGGGCGTCTGGCCCAGCAGCGGCAATGCCAGCACAAGAAGCAACAGCACCTGCACCTCCCCACGTTACGCGAGCACCGAGGCCTCGCGCAAACACCGGACCCGCGGATGCAAAATGTCAGGCATTGGTTGTATGCTAGCAGGCACTGTGCGTAAACCAACTTCGTTGTTGTGCCTATTTCTGGGAATGTGCCTCTCTTTATTCGGACAAGGCAATCTGGGCGGCCTGTCCGGCTTCGTACGAGACAATACAGGGGCTGAAATTCGCGGCGCCAAGCTGGTCCTAGTCAATCTGGCCAATAACGCGCGGCAGGAGACGCAGACGGATGCCGATGGCTTCACCTTCCGCTCCCTGGTGCCGGGCGACTACCGGCTGGAGGCGGAAGCCACGGGCTTCAAGAAGTTCGTCCAGGAGCGGATTGCCGTGCTCACCGCAACCACCGCGACCTTCGAAGTCACCATGCAGATCGGCGCGGCGTCGGAGTCGGTGGTGGTCACCGGCGACGCAGCTCTACTCCAGACGACGTCACCGGAAGTGGGCACCGTGCTGCAACGCGGCGCCCTGCTCGATCTCCCCATTCAGTTGGGCAATAACACCACGGCACAATCCGGCCGCCGCCAAGCGGAAAACTTCATCTTTTTGACGCCGGGTGTGGGCGGCATTCCCTGGGAAAAGAATATCAACGGCGCACCTGGCTTTACCCAGGAAGTGTTGATCGAAGGCGTCTCGGCACAGTTGGCGTCGAACCCCGGCTTCCTCGCACAGACCTCCCCTCCCATCGAAGCCATCGAAGAGTTCAAGTTACAAAACTCCATGTTCCCGGCAGAATTCGGCCGCGGCTTCGGCGTCCTGAACTACACCATGCGCAGCGGCACGAACCAGTTCCACGGTGCGGCCTTCGAATTCCTTCGCAATGACAAGCTGGATGCGCGCCCATTCTTTGCGGCCCGCCGGCCTCCGGTACGCTACAACGAGTTCGGCGGCAGCATCGGCGGCCCAGTCGTCATTCCCAAACTCTACAACGGCAAGGACCGCACCTTCTTCAACTTCAACTACACCGGATTGCGCAACGTCCCGCCCGCCTCCAGCGCGCTCATCAGCGTACCCACGGCCGAGTTCCGCCAAGGCGACTTCTCCCGCTATACCGATGCCTCCGGCAACCTGATTCCTATCTTCGATCCGGCCACCACGCAGCCCGATGGCACTCGTCAGCCGTTCCCCGGCAACCGCCTTCCGTCGAACCGTCTCTCCGCCGTTGCCCAGCGCGCCATGGCGCTGGTGCCGGCCCCGGACCTTCCCGGTTACGTCAACAACTTCCGTAACCGCCAGCGCAACCCCATCCAGGAGAATGTCTGGTCCATCAAAGGCGACCATATGTTGACCAGCAACCAGCGTGTCAGCTTCGTCTATTGGGGCGCGGAGACCAGCGTCATCAGCAGTTCGGAATTAGGGCCGCAGAATGAGCCGTATGGCATTTGGAGTTCGAATCCCACCAAGGGACGCAACTGGCGCGCCAACTATAGCTGGACGGCCTCCCCTAACCTGGTCTACTTCGCTGGCCTCGGCTACACCCGCAGCAACCCCATCCGGGAAACCGATACCCGCAAGGGCAACCAGATCCTCAAAATCCCCGGCATTTCCGAAGATGTGCCGGGCTTTTCCACCTTCGCCGTTGCCAACCCTTACGGCTCGTTGACCTTGGGCAACTCCACGCAACAACCCAATGATCCAGCCAGCAACAACAGCTACGTCTTCACCAACAACCTCACCTACGTCCGAGGCTCGCACCAGATCAAGTTCGGCGGCGAGTATCGCTGGATGGCCTTCGATAACTTCCGCGGTGTAGACAACGGCGGCCTGGCGGGGCAGTTCAACTTCGCCGCGCAAACCACCAGCAACCTCGGCGATCCGGCCAACGCCAACCGTTTTGGCAACGGCTGGGCCAGCTTCATGCTGGGACAGGTGAACAGCGCCTCGCGCTTGGTACCGGCCACGCTGCGCGAATATCGCGCCACGTTCGTCGCCTACTTTGTCGAAGACATCATCAAGGTGAACCGCCGTCTCACCTTGACCCTTGGATTGCGGCATGAACTTCCCGGTACACCCAGCGAATCGACACAGGGCTGGTCTTATCTGGACCTGCAGACACCCAACCCGGCCGCCGGCAACCGCCTGGGCGCACTGGCCTTCCTCGGCGCTGGCGACTCGCTCTCCAGCATGTACAAGAAGGCGTTCTCTCCGCGTGTCGGCATTGCCTATCAACTCAACGACAAGACCGTCGTACGCACCGGCACCGGTGTCTTCTGGTCGCCCACCAACCTTGCCGACATCGGCCAAACCTTCTCCACCTTCAACTACGGCTTCTCCTTCGGCCAGGACTTCCCCCAGCTAACCGGCGGCCGCGTCCCGGTGTTGAACCTGGATAACGGCCTGCCCACCCCGAACATCACCCTCCCGAACAAGAACCCCACACTGCAGAACGGGCTCAGCATCGACTATCTCAACGCCGGCGCGAACAAGCCGGGTGTGCTCTCTAGTTGGAACCTCAGCGTGCAGCGCCAACTCCCGTGGGGTGTTTCCGCCGATGTGGCCTATGTCGGCCAGCGCGCCAACTCGCTGCCCGGCAACCTGGAAAACCTCAACCAGGTGCCTGTCGAGTTTCTCCGATTGGGCAATACGCTGAACGCCGATATCAACTCCACGCTCGCCCAGCAGGCCGGCATTCGCGCACCTTATGCCGGGTTCACAGGCTCGGTCGCCCAGGCGCTCCGGCCTTACCCGCAGTACACAGGCTTGCGCAATGCCTTCCAACCCACCGGCTGGAGCACCTACAACGCCTTGCAACTGCGCGTCCAGAAGCAGTACCGCGGCGGCACATCGTTCCTGCTCGCTTACACTCGCGCCAAGACGCTGGTGTCCGGCTCCACCTATAGCGGGCGCGGCCTGGACGCCGCCGGCGGCAATCCGCTCGATACCAACAACCGCGCCCTGGAGAAACGCCTCGCCGGCTTCGATCAGCCGCACGTGCTGGTCTTCAACTGGACCTACAACCTCCCCTTCGGCAAAGGCCAGAAGTTCGGCAACAACTGGAACGGCGTCCTCAGCCGGATTGTCGGCAACTGGCAGTTCACCATGATTCATCGCTATCAGTCCGGCACGCCCTTCGGCATTAGCGGCGGCGGTCCCATTCCGCTGTTCAATGGCGGCAACCGGCCTAACCGTGTCGCCGGTGTGGCGGCCGTCAACGAGTTCCCGAACGGCTTCGATCCCGCCCGCGACCGCTACCTCAATGCAGCGGCCTTCACGCAACCGGCGAACTTCACCTTCGGCACCGGCGCGCCGAACTACGGCGACATCCGCGGCTTCCCCTTCCTCAATGAAGACTTGGGGATCCTCAAGAACATCCCTCTGTTTGAAGGCCATAAGTTGCAGTTCCGGACCGAACTGTTCAACATGTTCAATCGCGTCGTGTTCGGGAATCCGAATGGGAACACGCTCGCCGGTGCGGCTTTCGGCCAGATCGGCTCGCAGGCCAACGCGCCCCGCAGTATCCAGATGAGCCTGCGGTATCAGTTCTGATGCCGCTGCTCTGCGCGGCCGTGCTGTTGCTCACCCTGCCGGCGACCGCGCAGTTTCTGCCTCAGTTGCAAGCACGCACGCCCGCGGAGTTCGACGCATACCTGGATGTCCTGGAGGCCGCCCCCGCGCAGCAGGAAGCGCTCGCGCGGTCTTTCTTACGGCAGTACGCGGACTCTGATCTGCGTCTGCCGGTACTGGAAGTGATTGCCAAAGCCAGTCGGAATCGCGGCGATGCGGCGGCCGCTCGCCAAGCCGCAATCGACGGACTGCAACTGGCGCCGGAGTACATTCCGCTGCTGACCTTGCTCGCCGCGGTCGATGCCAACACCACCGCCAGGCCGGATGGCCGCGCCGCTACCGAAGCTCTACGGCTGCTCGACCAGGCCCGCGCGCCGCGATCCATGGATGCCGAAACATGGCGGCATGCGCTGGCACTGCTACGCGCGGAGAACCTCGTCACCCTAGCGATTGTCGCCTTCAAGAGTGGGCAACTCCACGAAGCAGTGCGAAGGCTGGAGGAGTCGCTGCGCTGGGAACCAGCCCCCGCGGCGCAGTACCGTCTGGCGTTGCTCTATCTGGAACGGAAGCGCACAGCGGAGGCCCGCACGCTGCTGGAAAAGGTTGCTGCGTCCGCTGACCCGGCACTGGCCGCGCGAGCCCGCGACGTTCTAACCCGCACGCAATGACAGAACTTCACTGAAGTGCAACCACGGCCTGCTATGCTGCTGAGTTCAGCCCTATGACCCGGCGATTCTTGTTGCAGAACCTTGTGGCGGCTGGTGCGTTCGCACAGCCCGGCGGGCGCAAAACGCGCAATGTGTTCCTCGTCAGCACCGACGGCCTGCGCTGGCAGGAGGTGTTCCGCGGAGCCGATCCCGCGCTGCTCAACAAAGAACAGGGCCACGTCGCCGATCTACCCGCCCTCAAGGCCTCCTATTGGCGCGAATCTCCCACCCAGCGGCGTGCGGCCCTCATGCCCTTCCTCTGGTCGGCCATTGCCCGTAACGGACAACTATGGGGAAACCGCGATCTCGGCTCCGACGCATACGTCACCAATGGGAAGAACTTCTCCTACCCCGGCTACAACGAATTGCTCACCGGCGCTCCCGACGACCGCATCGATAGCAACGACAAAAAACCAAATCCGAACATCAATGTTTTTGAGTGGCTGCACCGCAAACCCGCGTTTCGCGACAAGGTAGCCGCCTTCGCCGCCTGGGATTGCCTGCCGTTTATTCTCAATGCTCCTCGCGCGGGCTTCCTGGTGAATGGCGGCTACGACCCCTATCCGGCCGCCGGCAACCCGCACCTGTCGCTGCTGAATCGCGTCAAGAAAGAGACCGCCCTGTGGGACGCCGAACCGATGGATGCGCCCGTCTACCTTACCGCCCTGGAACATCTGCGCACGAAGAAGCCGCGCGCGCTCTACATCTCGCTCGGGGAGACCGACGAGTGGGCGCATGAGGGCCGCTACGATCTCTATCTGCAGGCCGCCCATCGCGTCGACACCTATCTGAAGGAACTCTGGGAGACCGCCCAATCCATGCCGGAATACCGCGACCAGACCACCCTCCTCGTCGCCGTCGATCATGGCCGCGGGGAAGGGAGCCCGGCTTGGCGCAGTCATGGCGCCAAGCTGGCCGAATCAAAGTACGTCTGGTTCGGCGTCATGGGCCCGGACACGCCGCCGTTGGGCGAGCGCGGCAAGGCCCCTCCTGTCACCGAGAGCCAGGTGGCCGCTTCCGTGGCAGCGCTCTTAGGGGAAGACTACCTGCAATTTCGTCCGCAGGCGGGCAAGCCGCTTCCGGATCTGTTTCGTTGATTAAGGAAGACAGAAGAATGGCGATTTCAAGACGAGAATGGTTTCAGACAGCTCTGGCTCTGGCCAGCGCGAACTCGCTGCCCTTGCGGGCGCAGAGCCAGTCAGCGGAGATGCCCTTCACCCTGGGAGTGGCATCCGGCGAGCCGTCGCCCGACGGCGCCGTGCTGTGGACGCGCCTGGCTCCCAAGCCGATGGAGCCGGCCTCCATGCCGAACGTGAATATCCGCGTCGGTTGGGAAATCGCAGAGGACGAAGCCTTCCGCAAGATCGCTAAGAAGGGGAAGGCCGTGGCATCGCCGTCTCTGGCGCATTCCGTCCACGTGGAGGCGGCGGGCCTCAGACCCGCGCGCTGGTATTGGTATCGCTTCACCGCCGGCGGCCATCGCAGCCCCGTGGGACGCTTTCGCACCGCTCCGGCCCCCGGCGCCAATGTCGATCGCTTCCGTTTCGCCTTCGCATCCTGCCAGCAGTGGACCCAAGGTCTCTGGACCGCCTACCAGCACATGGCCGAAGAGGACCTGGACCTGATCATCCACCTCGGCGACTACATCTACGAACGCGGGAACGGCACCGTTCGTACCACCGGGCGCGAGGAGATCTTCACCCTTGCCGACTATCGCAATCGCCACGCCCTCTACAAGACCGATCCGCTGCTGCAAAAAGCGCACGCCCGCGCCCCCTGGCTGGTCACCTGGGATGACCACGAAGTCTCCAACAACTACGCAAGCGACATCCACGAGAAGGGCCAGCCTCGCGAGGAGTTCCTGAAACGCCGCGCCTGGGCCTATCAGGCCTACTACGAACATATGCCGCTACGCCGCGATTCGGTTCCCCAGGGACCCGCGCTGCGCCTCCACCGCCGCCTCGACTTCGGCTCTCTACTCCGTGTTCATATGTTGGACACGCGCCAGTTCCGCGCCGACCAGTCTTGCGGCGATGGCTTGAAGAAGCCCTGCCCGGAATGGCGTGAGCCGAATCGCACACTGCTCGGATCCGGCCAGGAGGAGTGGCTCGATACCGGGCTCCGGTCTTCCAAGGCGCACTGGGACGTGTTGGGCCAGCAGATCCTGGTCACTCTCCAGGATTTTGATGCAGGCCCCGACGACCTCTACAACATGGATTCCTGGAGCGGCTATCCCGCGGCGCGCCAGAAACTCGTAGAGACCCTACAGGCCCGCAAGCAGCGGAACACGGTGATCCTCACCGGCGACGTGCATGCCAGCTGGGTGGGACAGTTGCATCAGGAAGCACAGAACATCAAGTCCGACTGCGTCGCCGCCGAGTTCGTCGGCACGTCCATCTCTTCCGGAGGCGATGGCGCGGACACCACCGAACGCACCGAAAAGATGCTGCCCGTGAATCCCCAGATCCGCTACTTCAACGGCCGCCGCGGCTATGTGCGATGCGAGGTTACGCCGAAGCTGTGGCGCACTGACTATCGGCTGGTGGACTACGTGACCAGGCCCGGAGCACCCGTGGCAACCAAGGCCTCCTTTACGGTCGAACCAGGAAAGTTAACAGTAGAACGAGCCTGAATTTCCGCCGAATTCCTGCCGTAACAGTTGCCCGGAAACGCCTCTCAAACGGGCGTTATGTATCACCACGTCAAGCAACTGATGTATACGGTGCGTGTCGGTACCCCTGACACGCGGTTCGGCAACATGCTGCTCGAACAGTTCGGCGGAGCCAACGGCGAACTGGCCGCGGCCATGCA
Organism: Bryobacterales bacterium; assembly: GCA_016789745.1. GTDB lineage: Bacteria > Acidobacteriota > Terriglobia > Bryobacterales > Bryobacteraceae > CADEFT01. The sequence continues at coordinate 5,047 of JAEUQF010000048.1, read as the reverse complement.
ATATTCCATCCAGGGGCTGAACTGCGAGGACCCCGAGCGCAAAGACCTGCTGATGGACATCGGGACCGAAGAGCTGAGCCATCTGGAAGTGGTCGGCACGCTGGCGCGGATGCATCTGAAGGCGGCGCGGAGTTCGCGGCATGCTGCCGAGGCGGATCCGCTGATCGCGGTAGCCGGTGGCGGCGGCGTGGCGCTCCACAACTCCCAAGGCAACCCCTGGACGGCCGACTACCTCAAAGTTACCGGCGAACTCGACGTCGATCTGCGCAGCAATATCGCCGCCGAGGCGCGGGCGAAGATCGTCTACGAACGGCTCATCAACTTCACCGACGATCCGGATACCATCGACGCGCTCCAGTTCCTCATGAGCCGCGAGATCACCCACATGAAAGCGTTCACCGCGGCCCTGGAGAGCATGGGTAAGCCCCAATTCTCCATTGGTGCTATTCCGCCGACCCCCGGCCTGGTGGACCAGTACTTCAATGACTCCACCGGGACGGGCGATCGTGGCGAACCGGACGTGCGCGGCCCCTGGAACCAGGGCGGCGATTGGGAACTGGTGAATGCCCCTGCCTTCCAGCAGTTGGAGTCGGAGTTTGCCGGCACGCGCAGCAGCAATGGAGGATCCGATGGCGGAACGAAAGAGCGGAACGGCGGCCGCAAGCCGAGCCGGTCGCGGTAAAGAGCGGAACGAGAGGAGTCAATCGATGTCAGGTTTGAAAGATCTTCTGATTACCGAAATGCAGGATCTCCTGCACGCCGAAGGGCAGTTGTTGAAGGCGCTCCCCAAGATGGCGCAGGCGGCGAACCACCCCAAGCTGAAGGAAGCCTTTGAAAAACACCTCGTGCAGACGCAGGGGCAGGTGGAGCGCCTGCAGCAGGCCTTCCAACTGCTCGGCGCCGAAGCCAAGGGCAAGCCCTGCCGCGCCATGCAGGGCCTGATCGAGGAGGGCGAAGAGACCATCTCCGAAGGCAAGAGCAAAGATGAGATCGCCGCGGACTTGGCTCTCATTACTGCCGCTCAGAAAGTAGAACACTATGAGATTGCCGGCTATGGCACCGTGCGCACCATCGCCCGCCATATCGGCGCCTTCGACGTAGCCGCCCAGTTCTCCCACACGTTGGGGGAAGAGGAAGCTGCGGATCATCTGTTGACGGAAGTCGCTAAACCCTTGGTGCAACAGATGGCCCAGGCCGACATGGAATATGCAATGAAGCGGTAGATACAGCAAACTCCGGCGGCGTCCCAACAGAGAATGGTCAGGGCGCCGCCGGCCCGGACGTTGTAAAGCTCGCCGCCACCACCGGACTCGGATCCTCTGCCTCAAAGGACAGCCGCAGGTCCGGATGCCCGTCCGCGCGGGCCAGGCGATACGCGCGGTTGCCCCAGATCCGAACCACTGCCCAAGCGAGCAGCGGTATGGCAGCGACCCACGTATGCCGGCTCGCCACGGTCTCCGCACGGGCAGCCCCATAAAGGGACAGGATCACTGCCAGCACCTGCAGAAAGCAGGTAGCCGGCAACCGTTCGGAGAAGCCCGGCAAGGGCGATGTGAACGGAATGCGGTGGCTGCTGGCCAAGACGAGATCGATGTGAAGTAGCGCGAATCCCGCCGCGATCGCGAGTGCCTGTATGACGGCAACCGCTCCAGTGCCGCCAGATACAGCCATCACCACTGCCGGCATCCCCACCAACAAGAAAGCCCCGGCAATTGCTATCTGGCGGACCGTAGTACGTGCACTGGCCATGGAGCCGTCAAGCAGCAGCCGGAAGATTCCATTGGCCCGCAACGCCGCCGGTAGCTGCACCGCGGTGCGGATGCCAAGGGTCAGGAGCAAAGCCGGCAGCAGACAGAAGGTCAGTGCGGGGGCGTTGGCGTTCCACACCACCAGCCAGCCGAAGGCCCATGGTACGGTCACGGCCAGGCGTTGCATCGGATTGCGCCACAAGCCGCGAAGGGTGAAGGCGGACAGGGCCCGGTCCAAAGGGGACTGCCACGCCAGGCTCGCGTCTACGGCCCGCACCAGAGCGTTCTCGATTACGGAGGCTGACCCCACCCCCTCCGACTCCGGGATGCTCCGGAACCGTCTTGTGTAGCTGATCACGTAGCTGAGCGCACCCACCGCGAACGCCAGGGCAAGCGAGAGCCAGGCCCTGGAGGCAAGCGGCTCCAGCAAGGCCGGCCCGCGGTGCTGCCACTGCTGGTAAACGGCGAGAAACCACGTAGCAGGCGATGCTGTCTGGAGGCTGCCGCTACCCAGAGTGGCGGGCAACAACGCCGCCCAACCCGTGACCAGCACGGCGCGAACGATGTTCGTTACAGCATCCAGGGCATGCCCAGGAGCCAGACACGTGGCCGCGCCAAGCACCGCCATCACAAAGACAAACGCGAACAGGCTTGCGAGAAACACGCACGCGGCATGCACGGCCAGAAACGGTGCAACCATGATGGAGCTGTCCGGTGACGCCGCGCTCACGAACATGGGAAACAGCAGCGCGGAGGCTGCGTTCACCGTAACGGCGATGAGCATCGCGCCCAACGCAATCGCCGTGATGTTCGCCGCAAAGATCAGGCGCGGAGAGATCGGAAGCGGAGCCAGCGTGGCATAGTCCTGCGCGTCGGGCAGCAGCCTGTCCCACCGGAGCGTCGCCACCACTCCCGTAATCGCCATGGACAAACACAGAAACAGCAGCTTATCCGGTGCCGATACCACTAACAGATCGTCTTTCAACCGCCCGCGAAACCAGCTCAGAATGGAGGAGTACTTGTCCAGTAGCAGCAGCGACGCCACCGCTCCGGGTGTCGCCAGCAGACCCAGCAGAAAGCCCGCGCCGAGTTCCGGATCGTCCGCACTCGTGTAGTCCGCCGGGCGCGCCATGCGCCGCAGGAAATGACGTACCAGGGCAGGGAAGGGCGCGCGCAACGCTCTCCCCACCGTGCAGGCCGAACGCCGCCGGGCGCGCCTAGCGATGGCCTTCATGCATCGCCTCCACGATGTGCGCTGCCGCGCGCGACACCCCACTCGTATCAGCCACCGATTCCCATTTCTGCGATCCCGGCTCACCGGCGGGCCCGGAAGCGATTACACGTCCGGAGCGCAACACCAAGAGATGCGTGGAGACCTGCTCCAGATGCTCCAGCGATGGCGACGAGAAGAAGATCGCCTTCCCGCGCTCGGCCAGCAGCCCGATCAGCATTCGCAGTACCAGTCCGTTGGCAACATCCAACCCGGAAAACGGCTCGTCCAGAACCAGAAAGGAAGGGTTGTGCAACAGCGCCGCGATCAGCGCCAGCCGCTGCCGCATGCCTTTGGAATAGGCGCCGATCCGCTGCTGCCGCGCACCGCTCAACTGGAAAGCCTCAAACATCGCCGGTACACGCCGGCGGAGGATGCTTCGATCCAAATCGCGCAGCGTAACCACCAGGTCAATGTACTCATTGCCCGTCAGGAAGGGATAGAGGTCCGCCTGCTCGGGAACGTAGCCCAGCGACTGCCGGAACGCGGCGAACTGATCCCGCATCGGCTTGCCGGCAAACATCACCGATCCCTGCGACGGTTCCACCAGCCCAGTCACGATCTTCACCAGCGTGCTCTTACCGGCACCGTTAGGCCCAATCACCCCCAGCACCTGGCCCGGCAGAATGGCGAAGCTCACGTCGTGCAGGGCGGCAACACCGCCATAGCTCTTCGATAAGTGTGTCGCGTGAAGAATGGGCGATGGCGGATGGGTCACGGGAAAACTCTGAACATTGACAAAATACGGCTGCTCCATCATACTCCTTTGCGTAGGCCAAAGGAAGATGAGCGGGAAACTGGAAATCATGCCCGGCACCCTGGATTTGCTGGTGCTGCGAACTCTGGATGCGATGGGGCCGCTGCACGGCTACGGCATCGCCCGGCGCATTGAGCAGCTGGGCCGGGAGGGGCTGCTGCTGAACGAGGGCACTGTCTACGCGTCGCTGGTGCGGTTGCAACAGGAAGGCTACATCGAAGCCGATTGGGGCGTCTCCGACAACGGGCGCAAAGCCCGCTACTACGCGCTAACCAAGGCCGGCAAGAAGAAGCTGGCCGCCGAAACGAAGACCTGGGAGCGCACCGTCCTGATGGTGTCGCGCATCCTGCGGGGCGAGGCGTAGACGATGTGGCGGCGGGTGTGGGCCCGGCTGGCTGCGACGTTCCGCCCCGCGCGACAGGATGAGGAGTTCCGGGCCGAGTTGCAGGCCCATCTCGACATGATCGTCGAAGAACTCCTTCGCCGCGGCTTACCGCGCGAGCAGGCGGAGCGCGAAGCCAGACTCCGCCTTGGTGGCACCGCGCAGATCGAAGAGGCGCATCGCGAATGGCGTAGCTATCTTTGGCTGGATGCCTTGGGCGCTGACATCGTGGCGGCCGTCAAGGGCCTGTTCCGCGGGCCGCGCTTCGCCGCAACCGTCATCCTGACCACCGCTGTTGCGATCGGTGCGGCCACAACCGTGTTCAGCGTCGTTGATCACAGCCTGCTCCGCCCCTCGCCCCGCGCCGCCGAAGAGCGCCTGGTATCCATCGGCATACAGGGGGCCGTCGTCTCGTCGCAGGACTGGCTGTTCGCAGGCACGTTCCAGGAGTGGCAGGCACAAGTAGAGCGCTTCGAAGCCCTCTCCGCCTGGAAGGGACTGACCGAGTGCGATCGTAACGATGGCACGCCGGAGCGTCTGGCGTGCGCGCTGGTGGATCACCAGTTCCTGACGGTGCTCGGCGTTGCTCCTTTCCTGGGGCGCGGCTTCACGCAGGCCGACGACCAGCCCGGTGCGCCGGGCACCGTGATTCTCTCGCATGCCTACTGGCGCTCGCGTTTCGGCGGCGACACCACCATAGTTGGCAAGCAACTGACAATAGACGGCACGGCGGCGCGCATCGTCGGCGTGCTGCCACCTGCCTTCGAAGGGCCCATGCAGGGCAACGCCGACCTGCTGCTGCCGTTGCAGTTGCGCCAGGGGTCGCAGCGGCAGAGATTGGTACAGGTGATCGGGCGTATGCGTGCCGGTGTGCCGCTGTTTGCAGCGCG
>JAEUQF010000374.1 GCA_016789745.1 Bryobacterales bacterium | reverse complement strand
GGCTCCGATGCGGCAATCCTCATGTTGACAGTGCGTAACTCCGAGCAGGATAAGGTAACCGCGCTCGACGCTGGAGCCGATGACTACATCACCAAGCCCTTCGGAATCCCGGAACTGTCGGCCCGCATTCGCGCGGCCCTGCGCCGCTTGCCCGTGGTGCAGGGTAGCGAGCCGGAGATCATTCGACTGGATGGCATCGAGGTGGACCTGCAAACCCGGCGCGTTCACCGCGACGGCAAAACCACACGCCTGACGCCCAAGGAATTCGACCTGCTGCATTACCTGATCGCCAATCCCCGGACACCAATCGCGCACACCAGGCTGTTGCAGGCCGTCTGGGGACCGGACTATGGCGACCAGGTGGAGTACCTGCGCGTGTTCATCAATCAGCTTCGCAAGAAGATTGAGCCGGACCCGGCGCATCCGCGGTATCTGTTGACGGAACCCTGGGTGGGCTACCGCTTCGAGCCGCCGTCCCCGGCATCACACCCTTAACGAAGTCCTTAGCCTCTCTTTATGACTTCCTTATGATCTGAGCCGTACGCTTGTTCTTGAGGAGGCAGTCATGCCAGATCTGCTCTACATCGCCACGGCGCTGGTCTTCTTTGCCCTGTGTTGGGCACTCACCAAGGCCTGCGAAAAACTCTAAGCGTCGGACAAGGTCAACTTATGGATTATCTGCTAGGCGCAATCTGCGCGTTCCTGTTGTTTCTTTACCTGCTGTATGCCCTGTTGCGGCCCGAGAGGTTCTAGCCCATGACGGCAAACGGTGTTCTCCAAATCCTGTTCTACTTCACACTTGTCGCCCTGATGGCGAAGCCGGTGGGTCTCTACATGGCCCGGCTCTTCGCGGGCGAACGCACGCTGCTGCATCCCCTGCTGCGGCCTATCGAACGGCTCTGCTACCGCATCGTAGGCGTGAAGGAAGAAGCCGAGCAGCGCTGGACCCAATACACGGGAAGCCTGCTGGCCTTCAGCTTCTTCAGCTTTCTCTTCATCTATCTCCTGCAACGGCTGCAAGGCTGGCTGCCGCTGAATCCCGCCGGCCTTGGCGCGTCGATGACTCCCGATCTCGCCTTCAACACCGCCGTCAGTTTCACCACCAACACCAACTGGCAGTCCTATAGCGGCGAAAGCACCATGAGCTACCTGGTGCAGATGGCCGCGCTCACGGTGCAGAACTTCGCCTCGGCGGCGGCGGGCGTGGCGGTGGCGGTGGCGCTGGTGCGCGGCTTCGCCCGCCAGCAGGCGCAGACCATCGGCAACTTCTGGGTCGACCTCACGCGCGCCGTCCTCTACCTTTTCCTTCCTCTCTCGCTGCTCGGCGCCCTGTTTCTCTGCTCGCAGGGAGTCATCCAGAACCTCGCCCCCTACACAGAGGCCGTCACGCTCGAAGGAAAGAAGCAGGTCATCGCGCAAGGCCCCGTCGCTTCCCAGGAGGCCATCAAGATGCTCGGCACCAACGGCGGCGGCTTCTTCAACGCCAACTCCGCTCATCCGTTTGAGAACCCCACACCGCTGACGAACCTCGTCCAGATGTTGATGATCTTCCTGATTCCCGCCGGCCTCACCGATGCCTTCGGCCGGATGGTGGGCGATCAGCGGCAGGGCTGGGCCCTCTTCGCCGCCATGAGCGTACTCTTCCTGGCTGGCGTGTTCGTCGTGTATGCGGCCGAGCAGGCCGGCAATCCCATCCTGGCGAAGCTCGGCATCGAAACCGCGGCAACCGGCACGCAACCCGGCGGCAACATGGAGGGCAAGGAGGTTCGCTTCGGCATCGCCGCCACCGCGCTGTTTGCCACCATCACCACGGCGGCCAGTTGCGGCGCCGTCATCGGCATGCACGATAGCTTCACGCCCATCGGCGGACTGGTGCCGCTGTTCAACATGCAGTCCGGCGAAGTCATCTTCGGCGGCACCGGCGCGGGCCTGTACGGCATGCTGCTGTTCGCCATCCTTGCCGTGTTCCTGGCGGGCCTGATGGTTGGCCGCACGCCGGAATATCTCGGGAAGAAGATCGAAGGCAAGGAAGTGAAGATGGCGATGCTGGCGCTTCTGGCAACCTCCGCGTCCATCCTGGTGTTCACGGCCATCGCCGGACTGGTGGGCACCGGCAGCCTGAACAACCAGGGGCCGCATGGCTTCGCTGAAATCCTCTACGCCTATTCGAGCGGCGCCGGCAACAATGGCAGCGCCTTTGCCGGACTCAACGCGAACACGCCCTGGTACAACGTCACCATCGGACTCGCCATGTTGATCGGCCGCTTCCTGATCATCGTCCCGATGCTGGCCGCGGCCGGCAGTCTGGCGGCCAAGCGAAAGCTCGCCGTCACGGCAGGCACCCTGCCCACCGGCGGGCCGCTTTTCGTGACCTTGTTAGTTGGAACCGTGATCATCGTCGGCGCACTGACATTCTTCCCGGCGCTCTCGCTCAGCCCGATTGTCGAGCACTTTCTGATGCTCCAGGGGAGGCTCTTCTAACATGACCAATGATCTGTCCAACCTGCTGCCCAAGAAACTGGCCCACGCCCGGCCGCTGCTCGACACCGCCATCCTGCGCCGCGCCGCGGTGGAGTCTTTCCGGAAACTGAGTCCGGCCAAGCTGTGGAAAAACCCGGTGATCTTCGTTGTGGAAGCAGGCGCTGCCATCACCACCATCCTACTGGTACGCGACTTCAGCAACGGATCGGCCGAAGCCGGCTTCAACCTGCAGATCGCCCTCTGGCTATGGTTCACCGTGCTGTTTGCCAACTTCGCCGAGGCCATGGCCGAGGCGCGCGGCAAAGCGCAGGCCGATACCCTGCGCAAGACGAAGTCGGATTCGACGGCCAGGCGGCTGCTCGGCAACGGCAAGACCGAGCAGGTTACCGCGTCACAGTTACGCGTCGGCGACGAGGTGCTCTGCGAAGCCGGCGACATCATCCCAGGGGACGGCGAGGTGATCGAAGGCATCGCCACGGTCGACGAGTCCGTCATCACGGGCGAAAGCGCGCCAGTCATCCGCGAATCGGGCGGCGACCGATCGGCGGTCACCGGAGGCACGCGCGTGCTGTCCGATGAGATCCGGATCCGCATCACGTCGAACCCCGGTGAGACCTTCCTCGATCGCATGATCGCCCTGGTAGAAGGCGCCGAGCGGCAGAAGACGCCCAACGAGATTGCGCTGCATATCCTCATCGCCGGGCTGACGCTGATCTTTCTGCTCGCAACCGTCACCCTGCAGCCCTTCGCCCAATATGCCGTAAACGCATCCGGATCCGGCGCCGTGCCCAGCGTCGCGGTTCTGGTCGCACTGCTGGTCTGCCTGATCCCCACCACCATCGGCGGGCTGCTTTCGGCCATCGGCATTGCCGGCATGGACCGCGTCATGCAGCACAATGTCCTGGCCATGAGCGGGAAGGCCGTGGAAGCGGCCGGCGACGTCAACACCCTGCTCCTCGATAAGACGGGGACCATCACCATCGGCAACCGGCAGGCCGTCGAGTTCCTGCCCGTGCCGGGGGTGACCGACAAGGAACTCGCCGAAGCCGCACAGTTGTCCAGCCTTGCCGACGAGACCCCGGAGGGCCGCTCGGTGGTGGTGCTGGCGAAAGAGAAGTACGGCCTGCGCGGGCGCGAACTGTCGCACCAGGAG
>JAEUQF010000312.1 GCA_016789745.1 Bryobacterales bacterium | reverse complement strand
GCAACGCCGCCGCGTCCGCCGCAGTTATTCATCAACGGCCGCTGGCAGATGGGCACCTTTGGGGGGAATGGACAGCTGCAGCAAAGCTTCAGCGCGTCCAACACGCTCACCGCCACTCGCGGCAAGCACACATTGAAGGCCGGTGCCTGGTTCCTCTACGGCAAGTTCGATGAGGTGGGCAACTGGCTGGGCGCCGGACAGGTACGTTTCACCGGCAACTTCACTCGCAACACGCTGGCCGACTTCATGCTGGGCCGCGCCGCCAGCTTCCGCCAGAACAATGGATTGAATCGCATCTTCCGCTCCACCGCCATTCATGGTTTCGCGCAGGATGACTGGCGCATCACGTCGCGCCTGACGTTGAATCTGGGCCTGCGCTATGAGTTGAACCTGCCCATGGTGAGCACCACCGACGAACTGGCCACCTTCCGCTTCAACCAGCAATCCACGGTAATCCCACGTGCCCCGCGCGGCCAGGTGTTCTATGGCGACGCCGGCATTCCGCGCGGCATGGCCAAGCGCGACTGGAATAACATTGCCCCGCGTATCGGCATCGCCTACGATCCCACGGGGAAAGGGCGCACGGCCATCCGCGCGGGTTACGGTGTGTTCTATGCCATCTCCTTCGCCAACGTGACTTCCAACCTGCAAGGCCAGCCCTTCCTGGTGGATGTCACGGTGTTTGGTACGCCGAACCTTGTCGACCCATGGTCGGAAGTGCCCGGCGGCAGCCCCTTCCCCTACACGCTGGACCGGGCCAATCCGCGCTTCTCCCTGCCCTTGACTACCAACTACTACGATGAGAATGCGGCCACTCCGTATGTGCAGCACTACAGCCTGGCGGTGGAGCATCAGGTGACGTCCACTCTCACCCTGCAGACGGCGTATGTGGGGAATTCGTCTCGCAAGATGTTCTTCCAGCGCGACGCTAACGCGCCGATTTTCACCCGCGGCACTTCCACGGCAGGCAACATCAACAACCGCAGGCCGTACCTGCCGGGCACCTTCGCGCAGATCGCCCATACCAGCACGGGGTCCAATGCGCATTACGATTCGCTGCAGGTTTCCTTCCGCCAGCGCCTGGTCCGCGGCTTCACCATCAACGGCGCCTATACGTTCTCGAAGTCGATTGACGAGATCTCCGACGACATCTTCAGCGCCACGGCCGTTGCGATTGTGGATTCCAACAACCGGCGCCTGGACCGCGGCGCGTCCGGCTTCAATGCGCCGCACGTGTTCGTAGTGAGCTACCTGTGGGATCTGCCGCGCACACAACGCTACGGCTGGATCGGCAAGCAGGTGATCAACGGCTGGCAGATGAGCGGCATTACTCGCTTCGACAGCGGCAACCCCTTTACGATCACTTCCGGGGCGGATTCCAATCTCGATGGCAACGCCAATGACCGTGCCGATTTGGTGGGGGATCCCGTCCTCAGCCAGGACCGTCCTCGTGACGAGTGGCTGAGCCGCTACTTCAACACCGCGGCCTTCGCGAGGCCTGCCGATGGGACGCCGGGCACGGCCGGGCGCAGCATCCTCTATGGTCCCGGCGCCGCCACGTGGAATCTGTCGGCGTTCAAGACCTTCGAATTGTTTGAAGCTCATCGCCTCCAGTTCCGCTCTGAGTTCTTCGGGGCGTTCAACCATCCGAATTTCGGCAATCCCAACACGGCCTTGAACAACCCGAACTTCGGGCGAATCCTCAGCGCCGGCGGGGCTCGGGTGGTGCAGTTCGGATTGAAGTACCTGTTTTAGGGGAGCTTTTGTGGCACACTGATCGAAACCATGCTGCTTCGCGAACCGGCCGAGTGGGTGGAGCCTGGCATCCCTGCTTTCGCGCCAAAGCCTTTTGAAGACCGTAGGGCGGATCCTTACGATCGTGATTTCCAGACTGTGGATGCCTATACCGGCTTCGCCTTTGGACACCAGTTGTTCGGCGATGGATCAGGCGAAGGGTTGTATCGCACGGTCGACGCTTTCCTGCTGGGGCGACGCAGCGCGCGCAGCGTTCTCGATGTTGGCTGTGGTGTTGGACGCACTCTCTACGATTGCGCGCCGCTGCTCTCCGAAACGGCCTTCACGGGCCTGGATTACTCCTACAACATGTGTCTGCGGGCGGCCCGGATCCTGAAGGGCGCGGAAGCCTTCCCGCTCACAGGCTGGGAGCGTCGCGGTCGCCCGGGCGTGGTCTTCCGGAGCCCGCGCCAACTTCCGAACGTCAGCCTCATGCAGGGCAGCGCGGAAGACTTGCCGTTCGCGCCTATGTCTTTCGATGCAGCCGTGGCAACCCTGGTGCTGTGCCGCCTGCGTGATCCGCGCAAGGGCCTGGCCGAGATGGTACGTGTGTTGAAGCCCGGCGGCAGGTTGCTCCTAGCCACGCCGTTGAACTTCGGCACTGCGGAGAACTGGGAACGATTCGTCGAGCCCTCGCGGCTGCGCTCCGAACTTCAGATGCTGGGCCTCAGCATCGACGAGTGGTTCGACGGACTCCGGTATCGGGAAGTGATCGACGCGCACGGCAACGCCCACGAATACAATGTCCGCATCATCAGCGCCACGCTGGCCTTCTAAGCAAGCACACTTTTGATCACGTGCCCGTGCACATCGGTCAAGCGGAAATCGCGTCCCCCGAACCGGAAGGTCAGCCGTTCATGGTCCAGGCCCAGCAGATGCAGAATCGTGGCGTGAAAATCGTGGATGGTGAGCACGTTCTCCACCGCGCGATAGCCATAGTCGTCGGTGGTGCCATACTGCACGCCGCCCTTGATGCCGCCGCCCGCCATCCACAGGCTGAAGCCGAATGGATTGTGATCCCTGCCATCGCTGCCCTGCACGAAGGGCGCTCGTCCGAACTCCCCGGCCCAGATTACCAGCGTATCGTCCAGCATGCCGCGCGCCTTGAGATCCTTCACCAACCCGGCAATCGGCTGATCCACCACGAACGCGTTGCCGCTATGACCCTCCCGCAGTTTGCCGTGCTGATCCCAGACGTTGCCGCCGCCGCTGCCGCCATCCGGAGCCACCATCGACAGTTCGATGAATCGCACGCCGCGCTCGACTAAGCGGCGGGCCAGCAGACACTGCTTGCCGTACGCGCGACGACCCGCGTTGGTCGAATCCAGGCCGTAGAGCTTCTTCGTCGCTTCCGATTCG
>JAEUQF010000242.1 GCA_016789745.1 Bryobacterales bacterium | reverse complement strand
AGGAAGAATTGATAGCTCATCGGTGTGCCCGCCTCCCGCAACTGCCCGCGCACCTGCTCCAATTGCTTCACTAGCACGCGCATGGAGCTATACGGCCGCACGAACGTGAACTGCCAGCCCAGTTTGTCGATTCTCCGGTCTGGAACAGGCGCACTTCACTGTCGAGCTTTTCCTTGGCGGCGCGGGCGCTAGCCTCGGCGGCGACGATGCGCTGGCGGGCGGACGATAGCGACTGCATCGCGTTGCGGACCTGCGCCTCGACGCCCTGTTCGAGCTGGCGCCGCTCCAGACCCAGCCGCTTTTCGCTGATCGCGGTCTGCGCCAGCGCCGACGTGGCAGCCGTGTTCCGCCAATTCCAATCGAACGCCACGCCTCCCTGGAAGGTGGAATACTTCACGCCGAAGAGGTTTGCCAGTGATTGCCCGTAGCCGCCGACGAAGCTGGACGGCACACCTCCGCCGATGGAGGAGCCAAGGTTGATGGGGTCGAGGCCGGCGCGGCGGCTGAGTTCGTTGAGCCGCTCCAGGCTGGCCACCTGCGATTCGGCGAAGGGATTGACGGTGGTGACGGCAGTGCCGGCCAGGCCGGTGCTGACATAAGCGCCGGTGAGGTTCACCTGGATCTTCGAGTTGTTGCGGGCCAGGCTGCGCTCCACTTCGTTAATGTCGCGGCGAATATCCAGGCTGCGGAACTCAGGGCGGCGGCTGACGGCGGCCTTCACCAGATCCGGAATGAGCGACTGCGCCTCGGCGGGATCCTTGGCGCGATCGGCTGAAGTAGGAACGAGGATGTCGTTCCAGATGGGGTCTTCGCTGCCGCCGGCGATCAGGAGTTTGAGGTTGTTCTCCACGATGTTGAGGTTGTTGATGGTGGCGAAGTAGGTGTCCTGGCGCCGCTCGAGTTCGGCCTCGGCGCCGGCGAGTTCCACCGGGGCGACGGTGCCGCTCGAGATGAAGCGCTTGGTGCGCTCCACCTGGTCGCGGGCGAGCGAGACGCTTTCGGCCACAACGTCGAGATCGGCACGCACGGCGGCAAGGTCATAGTAAGCCTGCTCGGTGCGGGCGATAACATCGATAACACGCAGTTCGAAAGCAACGTCGGAACCTTCCACCTGGCGGCGGCGGACAAGCAGTTGCGCGCGCTCCTGGTCAATCTCGCGATTGCGCAGCAGCGGTAGCGACACGCTTAACACCAGGCGCGGCGTGATGAAAGGGTTCAACGTCACGAACGGGTTATTGGTGGATTGGCGGACGTTATCGAAGTCGGCCTGGAACGTCAGTCCCTGGTAGGGCGTGCGTTGCCGGAAGGAGAAGTTCTGGGTGAAGAAGTTCTCAGTGATTTTGCCGCTGGCCGGCGCGAAGGCCGAACTGGTGGGCGTGTTGCGATTCTCAATCGACGGCAGCCAACGGAAAGATGGATCGAGATAGGCCTGCGCCCCGCGCGCGGTTTCCACCGCAGCGGCCTGGACGGTGCGCTCCACTTCGATCTCCAGATTGTTGCGCAGCGCGCGCTCCACGGCTTCCTGCAGACTTAACCGCGTCTGGGTAATGCCGACGCCGGCGCGCGGCGGAGTGAATTCGGGCGCGGGCTGCTGCGAAAAGGCGAGCAGCCCCGGTAATAAAATAAGAAACAACCGATGCATGGATGTGAATCAATCCCCTGTTTGCGGCGCCATTTCGCGCCCGCTACGTGAGAACAAGCGTCCAATTCGCGACCACACACGCGAATGCGCTATATCATCGAAGATGCTGTAAGCCACTGGGGTGACCAGCAGCGTCAATAGAAGCGCCATGGCTTGGCCGCCGATGACGACAATGGCGACGGTGCGGCGCGTGCCGGCACCGGGCCCGCTGCCAGTGGCCAGCGGGATCATACCGGCGATAAGAGCCGCGGTGGTCATCAGAATGGGCCGCAGCCGGTCCTCGCAACCTTTGATGATAGCCGCCGACCGGGCATAGCCGTCGCGGCGCAGGCTCTTGATGTGATCAATCTGCAGAATCGAGTTCTTCTTCACGATTCCGAACAGCACCAGAATACCGACCGAGGTGTAGATGATCGAGTAGTTCTCGCGGAAGATATAGAGCGAGAGCAAGGCGAACGGCACCGAGAGCGGCAGGCTTAGCAGAATAGTGATCGGGTCGACGAAGCTTTCAAACTGCGATGCCAGGATCATGTACATGAAGATGATGGACAGCACCAGAGCGACGACAAAGGCCGCGCCGGCGCGCCCCAACTCCTTCGACCGGCCGAACAGGCCGGTGCGGTATTCGGGCGGCATGTTCATGGCCGCCACTTTGTTATTGAGCGCCGTGATGGCATCGCTGAGCGAGCCGCCCTTGGCAATGTTGCCCGAGATCATGATCTGGCGCTGGCGGTTGTAGCGCTCGATCTGCGTCGGGCCGGAGGCCTCTTCCATGGTGGCCACATTGGCGACGGTGACGTTGCCCAACTTGGTGGAGGGGACAAACAGCCGCTGCAGCGCGGTGGGCGAATTGCGGAACTGCTCATCCACACGCAGCATGACGTCATAGCGGTCGTCACTTTCGCGGTAGGTGGTAGCCTGCTCATCGCCGCCGACCAGGGTGCGGAGGGCTGTAGCAATGGAGGCGACGCTGACGTTGAGGTCGGCGGCCTTATCGCGGTTCACCTTGACACGGACTTCCGGCTTGCCGGCTTCGTAGCTGGTGTCGAGGTCAACCACGCCGGGCACCTGCGATAGTTCTTTCTTGAGTTCCTGGGCGTACTTGTCCAACTGGTTCAGGTCCGGGCCCTGGAGGAAGAACATCAGTTCGCGATCCGGGGCGCCGGCGATGACCGAAGGCGGAGCGACGCTGACCGTGAGGTCGCGGAAGCGCTTCATCTTCTCACGTGCTAGCGCCATCACCTGGAGCTGCGTGAGTTCGCGATCCTTAGGATCAACCAGGTTCACGATGACCGACCCGCGGTCCACCTGGCGGCGAATGTCTGCGCCGACGGTGGTGAACAGGCCAGTGACGCCGGGTAGCGTCTTCAACTCATTCTCCACTTCCCTGAAGACGGCTTCGGTACCGCTGAGCGAAGAGCCGGCCGGCGCCTTGATACTCACTTCGAACTCGCTCTGGTCATCCTGGGGGAGGAAGTCTTTGCCGAGGCCGACGAACAGCGGGCCGGAGGCCAGGCAGACCACCACCGAGACGATGACGATGACCCAGCGATGGCGCATGGACCACCCGAGCAGGGCGCGGTAGGGCGCCGCAAGGATGCGGAACAGCAGCGTGTCCTTGGTTTCGACGGGTCGCCCGTCCGGGCCGAGTTGCACATGCGAGGGCTTGAGGAACCGCGAGCACAGCATGGGCGTCAGCGTAAAGCTGACCAGCAGCGACACCATGATGGCGAACGCAGCCGTGTAGCCGAAGCTGGACATGAAGCGGCCGACGATGCCGCTCATCATGGCGACCGGCAGGAAGATGACGACCAGGCTGAACGTGGTGGCCATGACGGCCAGGCCGATATCGCGCGTGCCTTCGATGGCCGCCAGCATGGGCGGCATCTTCTTTTCTTCCATAAAGCGGAAGACGTTCTCGAGCACAACGATGGCGTCGTCAATGACGATGCCGACCATGAGTGTCAAGGCGATCATCGTCATGGTGTTCAGCGTGAAGCCCATGGCCTGCATCAACGTGTAGGTAGAGATGATGGAGGTAGGGATGGCGACGGCCGAGATCAGCGTCGCACGCAGGTTGCGGATGAACAGATAGACGATGCCGGCCGCGAACAGCGAGCCGAGAATCAGGTGCTCCTGCACGGCATGGAACGAGCCTTCGATAAAGCCGGACTGATCGCGCGTATAAGAGATGCGCAGGTCTGGCGGCAGGAACGGCTGTAGTTCGGCGATGCGTTCCTTGACGCCATGAATGACGTCGAGCGTGTTGGTGCCGGCCTGTTTACGGATTTCGAGCGCAATCGCCTGTTCCCCGTTCAGGCGCGCCAGCGAACGAGGCTCCTCGAAGCCGTCGACGACGCGGCCGATATCGGAGACGCGAATCAACTGGCCGTTGCGGTTGGCGACGATGATGCGCTCGAACTCCTCGGGGCGTTCGACGCGTCCGAGGGTGCGGAGGGCGACTTCGCGACGGCCCTGGTCGATGTTGCCACCGGGGACCTCGACGTTCTGCAGCCCGAGTTGCTGCCGCACCTGGTCAATGTTGAGGTTGTAGGCGTAGAGCTTTTCGCCGTCAAGGATGACCTGGATCTGACGCTGGCGGTCGCCCACGAAGCGCACCTGGCCCACGCCGTTGATGGATTCAATGTTCTTCTTGATGCGGTCGTCGACGAGTTTGGTGGTCTCGCGCAGTTGCCGGCTGGAGGAAACCACAACCGTTAGAATCGGCGAAGCGTCGGTGGCGAGTTTCTCTACCACCGGCGGGTCGGCATCGGCGGGCAACTGCCCAAGCACACGGCTGACCTTGTCACGCACTTCCTGGGCGGCTTCCTCCGAATCCTTCTCCAGCAGGAACTGGATGGTGACGATGGAGGTGCCTTCGGCGGAGATGGAGCGCAGGTCGTCAATGCCGCTGATGGTATTGACGGCTTCTTCAATTCGTTTGGTGACCTGCGATTCCACCTCTTCCGGCGCGGCGCCGCGCAATACGGTGGTGATGGTAACGGTGGGGAACTCCACCTTCGGGAACAAGTCGACACCCAGTTTGCGATACGAGTCGGCACCTAGCACCATGAGGGCCAGGATCAGCATCGTGGCGAAAACGGGGCGGCGTACGCAAATCTCTGCTAGCTTCTGCATTTACGGCTCCCTAAAATTAACTGCGCGGCCGCACAACCTGCCCGTCGGTGAGTTGCGCGAGGTTGCTGACCACCACCGTGTCGCCGGAGCGAATCTCGGCGGCGGGAACTTCCATCCAATCGCCAACCATCTGGCCGGGCGAGAGGCGATGTTCGACGAGTTTGCCATCGCGGACGGTGAAGACTTTGGTCAAGCCGGCCACGGTGTAGACGGCGCGCTTCGGGACGACAGTGGTCTCCACGTCGCGGGCCAGCAGCAAGCGCACCTGCACGAACATACCGGGACGCAGACGCGGATCACTGTTGCCAAGCCGCGCTTCGGCCATTAGAGTTCGAGACTGGTCACTCAAGGCTGGATTCAGTTCGCGCACGACGGCCTTAAAAGTGGTATCCGGGGCGGCATCGGTGGTGAATTCAAGCTGCGTGCCGATGCGGATGGTACCGGAAGCCGATTCGGGCACCTCGAGGCGCAGCCGCATGGGGTGAATTTTCACCAGCGTGACGATGGCGTTGTTGTCCTTGACGTACTGGCCGGGAGCGGCCTTGCGCTCACTGATGGAGCCATCGAAGGGGGCGACGATGGTGGTATCGCGGAGCCGCTTTTCGGCCAGGCGCAGATCGGCACGCAGCGTTTCCACGTTCGCCAGGAGCGTACGCATTTCGTCGCGGGCGGCTTCGAGAGCGGCTTCGCGGGCGCGGAAAGCCTTCTCCAGTTCGGTGAAGCGCTCCTGGGCGATGTCGCCGCTTTTCACGAGCTTCTGGGCGCTTTCGTACTTGGAGCGGGCGTCTTCCATCTGCGCGGTGGCTTGGCGAACGGCTGGCGTGGAGGCGGGCTTCTGGTCGATCTGCGAAGGATCCAGGCCGAGGCGGGCGAGCGCCTGACTGACGGCGCCGCGCGTCTTGTCGACGGCGAGCTGATACTCGGTCTTGTCGAGTTGGGCGATGACGTCGCCTTTCCGGACACTCTGGCCGAAATCGAAACGAATCGACGCAATGCGGCCCGGGACTTCGGAGACAATGGTGACCGAATCATCGGGCAGTAACGAGCCTGTAACGAGAATGGCTTTATCGGTGCGGCGCGTCTCCGCGGCGACAGTTTCAACGGCTACCGGTTCGGGCTTGGCGGCCGCATCGGCGGACTTCTTCTGCTCTTCCTTGCGCGCACAGGCCGCCAGCAAAAGCAGGCAGCACAAGGTGATGTATCTCATTTTTGTTTTTTCACTCCATTGAGAAAGATATCCACCATGGCCTCGATGGTTTTCTTTCTCGCACTTACGTTGTCGGCGGCTTTGCGAAATATGACGACATCGGCGCCGTACTTCACCACCATGTTCACGAAGGCCCGCGCGGCCAGCCGCGGATCCACCTTGCGGAACGCTCCTTCTTTAATGCGCTGCTGAAAATAACGCGAAAACGCGTCGAAAAACGGCACTACGTGGCGCGAATAAAATGCGTCGGAGAGTTCGTGTCCCTCCAACGCGCTGTAGAACAACAAACGCACGCGGGCTGGGTCGTGTTCGTGCCATTCCACCATGCCCATCGCCAGGGAAACCAGGAACGCGCGGTCGTCGGCGCCGGGCTGAATTGGCGGCAGGGCCAGTCCACAACCTCCGGAGAGCTTTTCAATGATCGCGGTATAGAGGTCGCTTTTGGCGGCGAAGTGCATGTAGAGCACAGGTTCGGAGACGCCCACGGCGGCCGCGATCTGGCGGGTGGTGGTGCCGCGGAAGCCGTTCTGCGCGAACAGTTCGACGGCGGCGTCAACGATCGCCTCGCGGCGTTGTGCCGAACTCATCCGTTGCCTGGGGGCACTATGGGTGGAGGTGGTTGCCATTGTTACAAGGAGAAACCAGACGGGGGAGACTACCTAGTGTTCACTATGTTAGCACACACTAAGCAGCCGGGATGTCACGATAATGAGATGAGCTTCGATGGCGCAAAGGTGCTGGCTTTAGAGAGCCGGCGTGCGCAGGAAATCGGTATCCTGATCCGCAACCAGCAGGGAGACGCCACGGTGGCGCCGTCCATGCGGGAAGTACCCATCGAACAGAACCAAGAAGCGCTGGCGTTTGCCGAACGGCTTTTTGCTGGCGAGTTCGACATGATCTTGTTGCTGACGGGAGTCGGTACGCGGGCGCTGGCGAAAGTGATCGCGTCGCGCTATCCGGCGGAGGCTTTTGTGGAGGCCCTACGGAAGCTGACAATCGTGGCGCGCGGTCCGAAGCCGGTGGCGGCCTTGCGCGAGATGGGTTTGAAACCGGCGATTGTGGCGCCGGAGCCGAACACGTGGCGCGAGTTGCTGGCGGTGCTGGAAGGACGGAACGAGAAGCGCGTGGCTGTGCAGGAGTACGGGCGCCCGAATGAGCCGCTGCTGGCCGGGTTGCGCGAACGCGGCCATGAAGTGACGCCTGTCCCGGTGTACGAGTGGATGCTGCCGGAGGACACCGCACCTTTGCGGGAAGCCGCGCGCGCGCTGGCCGGGCGCAGTTTCGACTTTGCCGTCTTCACGACATCGTTGCAGGTGGACCATCTCCTGCAGATGGCGGCAGAGGAGGGCGTGGATGTGCTGCCGGCGTTGCGGACGCATACCGTGGTGGCGTCGATTGGGCCGACTTGCAGCGAGCGGCTGGCGGAGTTTGGCATAGAACCGGACATTGAGCCGAGCCATCCGAAGATGGGTTTTTTGATTAAGGAGACGGCGGACCAGGCGCAGTCGCTGGTGGCCCGAAAGCGGGGTCGGCCATGAATCGGCAGGATCGCAACATTGTCCGGCTGTATGCGCGGTATGCTCAGTTGGCGTTCGTGCTGCCGACCAGCACGTTCGTCGGGTGGGCCCTGGGCACATGGCTGGACCGCTACTTCGGCACTCACTTCCTTTATCTGGTCTTGCTGCTGCTTGGCGTCGCGGGCGGTATCATTCACCTGATACGCGAACTGAACAAAGATGTCCGCTGATACCGGCACCTACAATCTGGAGGCCGCCGTGGGGCGGGTACGGAAGCTGCTCTGGGTGCTGGCGATCCTGGGCTTCTGGAGCTTCGTGATTGCCAAGGGGTGGGGCTGGGGCGCGAGCTTCCTTGCCGGGGCGCTGCTGGCCATCGGCGGCTTCCACCTGACACACCGTTTTGTGATGTCGATTGGCCCGGGTGGGGCGGAAAAGCCCCGCGTCTGGCAGACCGTGCTCCTGGGCGCGCGCTATCTCATTCTGGCCGGGATCGTGTGGGTGATGCTGCGGGTGTTTGGATTGGAGAGTGTAGGGATTCTGTGCGGATTACTGACGCCGGCGGCGGCGATGATTGCCGAAACCCTGCGGGAGTTGCTGCTGGGGAGTTGATACGCTGGATAGAGGAGTGCCCGAATGTCCTTCCCGGAAACTCTGGTTGTCGAAAACGTAGCGTCTGTTCTGCCCGTCATCCTGACGGTGAGCGACGGCCCTCTCACGGACGAGCAATTCCAGGCCTTCTGCGAGCAGTACCCCGACTATCAACTGGAGGCTACGGCCGACGGGGAACTTATCCTCATGCCACCCAACTACGCCAGAAACGACGAGCGTAACGGCGAGCTCATCATGCAGTTAAAGCTGTGGGCGAAGCGTGACGGGCGCGGGCGTGTGTTTGGACCGACCGCCGGGTTCAGACTCAACAACGGCGCGTGGCGCGCTCCCGATGCATGTTGGGTACCCAAGACACGCATCGCAAAGCTCCCTGCTAACCAGCAGGCCACACGCTATCACCTGACCCCAGACTTCGTGGTGGAGATCCGATCTACGGAGCGGCTGTCACAGTGCCGCAAGAAGATGCAGGAGTACATGGACAACGGTTCGGAACTCGGCTGGTTGATTGATCCACAGAACTCTACTGTGACGATCTACCGCCAGGGCCATGCGCCCCTGGAGTTGATTCGACCGAAAGAAGTTCATGGCGAAGGCCCGGTAGCAGGCTTCGTCCTGGACACCACCGACATTTTCGACTAGCTGCTGGCCCTCTCCAAATCCCGAACTTCTCTATTGACGGAAATCGGCTTTATGACGTAAAGTTCTCTCATGAACTTCGCTACTTCGTCCTACTGTGCCTCCCACTTCCGCGCCAAACGTCTCGCCCCACCTCCGCCGTTCCCCTGGGACGAACCCTATCGCCTCACACCCGGCGAACGCGACGCCATCGCCCACTCCATCGCCCAATTCCAACTCGGCGAGTCCTCCGAAGGCCATCATCTGATCGCTCGCGCCCAGCAGTGGGCCGCCAACTCCGGCGACCATGCCCTGGTCGAGGCTCTCCGCGAGTTCATCACCGAAGAGCAGCGCCACAGTCGCTGGTTGGGGGTCGTCATGGGCCAGAACGGCATTCCGAAGTTGAAGTCGCACTGGGTGGACACCGCCTTTCGGTGCCTGCGAAAGTTGCTCAACCTGGAAGTGGCAGTGACGGTGCTGGTGTCGGCCGAGGTGATCGCCGTGCCGTACTACACAGCCTTGCGCGATGCCACGCGCAGCCCCCTGCTAAAAGCCATCTGCACTCGGATTCTCGAAGACGAGCAGGAGCACCTGGCGTTCCAGGGCCGCACCCTGGGACTGCTTCGCGGCAACGCGATCGGCCTCCGTTGGACCGCCCACCGGCTCGCTCTGGAGGCCGCTTTCCTGCTCGTCTGGATCGACCACCAGCCGGTGTTCCGCCGCGCCGGCATCAGCTGGAACATTTTCCGGTCGCAATGTTTGGAGGCGTTTGACACCCTGCAACAGGCCGCCGCCCGAGAAATCGCCCAAGTGCCTGTGTTATCCTCGTTCTAGCCCCGCCCATCCAGAGAACCTCCCGGGCGGAGCCCTGAGCACTCCTACATGGAACATGAAATAGCGATTACTCGCTTGTTCAACGACAACCTTGCCGGTGTGGGCAACGCAATCCTTGCCGCCGTGGGCCAACATGCCCACAATGCCGACCGGCCCTGGACCAACTGGATCACCATGCAGATCCTGGTGGCCGCCATCATTATCGTGATGTTCGCCGTGCTGCGTCCGAAGCTGTCGATGGACAAGCCCGGCTCCCTGCAGCATGTATTTGAAGCGATCTATAACTTTATCAAGGGTGAAGCCGACGGCAATATCGGGCATCACGCCAACCATTACGTTCCGTTCCTCGGCACCATCTTCGTCTTCGTGCTGTTCTCGAACCTGATTGGTATCATCCCGGGTTTCGAGTCGCCGACGATGTTCCCTTACGTGCCCGCGGGCCTGGCGATTGCCAGCTTCCTCTATTACAACCTCATGGGCATCAAGGAGCAGGGGCCGTTGAAGTACGCGGCTCACTTTGCGGGTCCCGTACCGGCACTGGCGCCGCTGATGTTCCCCATCGAAGTCATCTCGAATCTGGCGCGGCCGCTCTCGCTCACCATTCGTCTTTACGCCAACATGTACGCCGGCGAGCAGGTCACCATCCTGTTCCTGGGCCTCACTTACTTTGTGATGCCCGCCGTGTTCATGGGCCTACACGTCTTTGTTTCGTTCCTGCAGGCTTATGTGTTTATGCTGATGACCACGCTGTATGTGGCCGGCGCGGTAAGCCACGAGGAACACTAAACTCACAATTGTCCGAAAGCCCGCGTCCAGTGTGAGCCCCTCCGCCCCCAGGCGCCAGAGACGGAACCACCTCCTGCGCGGCATTTACTAAGTTAGGAGCTAACAATGAACTTCAAGAACGTGCTGATGCTGATCGCCCTGCTGCTGGTAGCATCGCCGATGTTCGCCCAGGAAGGCCGCGGCACCAATTGGGTCGCCATCACCTCGGGCTTCTCCATGGCCATTGCGTCGGGCCTCTGCGCCCTCGCCCAGGGTAAGGCGATTGCCGGTGCCGCCGAAGGTATGGCGCGCAACCCCGCTGCCTCGGCTGCCATCCGCGGCGCGTTGATTCTCGGCCTGGTGCTGATTGAATCGCTCGCGCTGTACGTGCTCGTCATCATCTTCGCCAAGGTTGTCTAATCGTTGACCTTGCCGCGCCCCTTTCAGGCGCGATCTGGTAATCCCGGGCCGGACCCTAAAAAGTCCGGCCCTTCTTCTGTCCGCATCTCTATAGCTACCCATGAAACTGCAAGGCATCTACCCTCCCATCACGACTCCCTTCCAGTACGACGGCTCGCTGTACAAGGCCAAGGTTTTCCACAACATCGAGCAGTGGAACAAGACCAACCTGGGGGGCTACGTGGTTTCGGGCTCCACCGGCGAGAGCGTCATGCTAGCGGGCGAGGAGAAGTTACAGATGTTCGGGTGGGTGGCCGAAGCAGCTGCCGGTTCCAACAAACTGCTCATCGCCGGCACGGGTGTGGAGAGCGTGCGCGAGACGGTGGACCTGACCAATCGCGCCGCCGGCATGGGCTACAAGCTGGCCATGGTGCGCACGCCGCACTACTTCAAGAACCTGGTCAACAACAACGCCGCGCAGCTTCTCTACTACCGTTCCGTCGCCGACCAGACGAAGATCCCGCTGATGATCTACAACTGGCCGCAGACCACCGGCGTCGATATCAGCGTGGAGGCCGTGGCGGCGCTGAGCGAGCATCCGAACATCATCGCGGTGAAAGAAAGCTCGGGCAATCTCGAGAAAGTGATGGCGCTGGTGCGCGGCGTGAAGAAAGGCTTCAACGTGCTGGTGGGCTCGGCCCCCACCCTGTGGCCGTCGTTCATGGTGGGTGCCACCGGTGCTGTGCTGGCGTTCGCCAACGCCGCGCCCTATGCCTGCATCACCATCTGGGAAGCGCACCGCCAGCGCGAAACCGAGGCCGCGCAGGACTGGCAGAACCGCATCGCCCGCGCCGCGCAGTTAGTGACGGTGAAATACGGCGTGCCGGGGCTAAAGCATGCGATGGACCTGATGGGCTACTACGGCGGCCCGCCGCGCCTGCCGCTCACGATACCCACGCCGGAAGTGAAGAAAGAGATCGAAGCAGCGTTCAGCGGGTTGCGCGGGTAGCGGCAGCACCATGCCCACCGCTCTCGTTACTGGAGCATCGCGCGGCGTGGGCCGAGGCTTAGCCATCGCCCTGGCCGATGCCGGTTTTAGCGTCTACGCCACGGGCCGCGGAATTGATGGCGCCGATCTTCCCGCCGCTATTGGCCGCCTGCGTTGTGATCATACGATCGATGCAGACGTTCATGCAGCCTTCGCACAGATTCCTCACCCACTCGACATCCTGATCAACAACGCCTGGGGCGGCTACGAACGCATGGTCGACGGCGGCGCGTTTACCTGGGGCGTGCCGTTCTGGCAGCAGCCCGTGCATCGTTGGACCAGCATGATGGACGCGGGCCTGCGGGCGGCGTTCTTCGCCAGTGCGAAAGCCGCTCCGGGCATGGTGGCGCAGAAATCCGGGCTGATCGTGAACATCAGTTTCTGGGCCGCGCAGCGCTATACGGGCAATGCCATCTACGGCATCAGCAAAGCCGCCACCGACAAGCTCACAGCCGATCTGGCGCACGAACTGCGCCCGCATAGCGTCGCGGTGGTTTCCTTATACCCCGGGCTGGTGCGTACCGAGTCTGTGCTCGAAGCCGCCAAGCAGGGCTGGTTCAACCTGGACAACAGCGAAAGCCCGGAGTTCATCGGCCGCGTGGTGGCGGCGCTGTACCGTGCCCCAGATCTCATGCAACGCTCCGGCTCGGTGCAGGTAGCGGCGCAGGTGGCCATCGAGCTTGGGGTCACCGATATCGACGGCAAGCAGCCGCGCCCGCTCACGCTGGCTGATATATCCTAAGACCGATGCGGCTATTGCTGATCCTGCTGCTGTCCTTCGGAATCGCGCCAGCGCAAGACGGCCCGTTCAGCCACAAAAAGCACGCTCCGCTGAAGCTGGCGTGTACCTATTGCCACACCACGGCGGAGAAGGAAGACCGCGCCGGCTTCCCTGCCCTGGCCACCTGCCGGACGTGCCACCCGGCGATTGCCGATCGCAAGATTCCCGCCCAGCGTGTCTACAGAGTTAAGGATTTCGTGGTGTTCCGCCACGCCGCACACAGCGCGCAAGCCGCCTGCGCCACCTGTCATGGCGAAGTCTACACGCTGGACACCATCTCCCGCGCCGTACGCCCCACCACGATGATCGAATGTGTTGACTGTCACAAGTCCAAGCAAGCCAGCGTGCAGTGCAATCTCTGCCATGAGCTAGGGCAGTGACGGCGCAGGTTGCATGCCGTAGCGCGCAGAGGCACCTTCTTCCCCCAACAATTCATTCAGCACTTCACGGTAGAAGCCGTCGCTGGTGCCGCGCACCGCGGCTTCCCGATGGTCCGGATGGGCCAGATGCTCCAGTTCATGCAGCAGCACGGTCAGCATCGCGGTGCGAAACTGCAGCCGGTTGAAGGAAGGCTCCGCCACCGCCGCGGCCAGTGCCGACAGCGGATTCGGCTGCCACTGCCGGATCGCCTCCCAGGCAAGATCGATCTCACCGACCGTGCCGCCGGAATCGGCCGCCAAACGCCGCGTGAGCCGGGACTCGGTGCCGCTCGGATGATGATGTCCCAGGCAGGAGCAGACATTGCGATCGCGCAGAATAACCACCACCATCGGAGGTAATCCGCGCAGCATCTCGCGATAGGACACGGCCACCGCGGATCGCAGCGCCGGCAGCGTGTGCAGCCAGGCATCGCCGATCTCCGCCGCCACGGCGCGTCCCTTCGGCGGATAGCTCAGCAACAGCAGAGGCCACTCCCGGGGCCCGCGCACCAAGGTCTGCTCCCGTCCGCGTAAGCGTTCGAGGAACCGCCGCAGCAATCCCGGACTATGCAGGCGCCCTATACCGCGCTTCTTCATGGCACCCTCTCTGCTATCCTCACTATAGACGAGCCCTAGCTCTCCATGCGACAGACCAGCAGCAGCAGCGGATACCTCACTTCAGACAGCGTTCCCAATGGGGTGAGATGGCTGCTTATCATCAATACCGCCCTGTTTCTGCTCTACTTCCTGGCGCGGCTGGCCGGCTACGATTCGCTGTTCTACCCGTTCGGCCTGATTCCCAGTGACGTGCTCGGATCCTTTAAGATCTGGCAGTTGTTCACGTACCTGTTCCTGCATAATCCCGGTGATTTTTGGCACATTTTGTTCAACATGCTGTCACTGTGGATGTTTGGCGCCGAACTGGAGCGCACGTGGGGACGGCGCGTTTTCCTGCGTTATTACTTCCTATGCGGCATTGGCGCGGGCATCTGCGTGGTGCTGGGCAATGCGATGTTCGGCAACACCGCCGTGCGCACCATTGGCGCATCGGGTGCCATTTACGGCTTGCTACTGGCTTGGGGCGTGCTGTGGCCGGATCGCATTGTACTGTTCAGCTTCCTGTTCCCCATCAAAGTAAAGTACATGGTGATGATCATGGGCGGCATCGCGTTTCTGAGTGCGATTGCCAGCAGCGGCGGCGGCACCGTCAGCCACATCGCCCACCTGGGCGGCATGGTCTTCGGATACCTGTACCTGAAGGGACTGGTGAACCTCCGCAGCAACTTCTCCCCACAGGCCTGGGCCCGGCAGCGTTATCACGAGTACCGCATGGCGCGCGCTAAACGGAAGTTCCAGGTCTACATGAAGAAGCACGACCGCGACCCCTACGTGCACTAACCGCGTGTAAACGCGCCTCCCCTTTCTTCCCGCAACAAGGTATGCAAGTGTACCGTCATGGGTACTCTTCGTACGCTCCTCCTCATAGCCTGCGCGTTCCGACTGGCCGCCCAGCCAACCCTTGGCCGCGACGATCGCTGGCGGGAAGACATCGCTGCGTTAGCAGGCATCATCCAGCAGC
This sequence comes from Bryobacterales bacterium, assembly GCA_016789745.1. Taxonomy (GTDB): domain Bacteria; phylum Acidobacteriota; class Terriglobia; order Bryobacterales; family Bryobacteraceae; genus CADEFT01. The sequence continues at coordinate 9,928 of JAEUQF010000242.1, read as the reverse complement.
GGCATCCTGACCCGGTGCGCAATGTGAGCCGCGAGCAACTGGCTACAGCCTTCGAGACGCTCTCAGCGCAGGTCCCCACCCTGGCCGATTACCAGATTGTGCTGGGCATGAATCGTGCCCTGGCGCTGATGGGCGATGCGCACACCGCGCTCGGGGCCTTCGGCGCGGCGGCGGGGGTGCGGTTCTTCCCTCTGCGGCTACGGCATTTCGCCGGCGGCTGGTATGCCGTGGAAGCCAACGCCCGCCTCACCGCGGCGCTGGGAAAACGGCTGCTGCGGATCGAAGGCAGGCCAATCGAGGAGATCATGGAGCAGGTGGCGAAACTCATTCCACACGAGAACGACCAGTGGGTATTAGCCAACGCCGGTAACTACCTGATCTCGCCGGAGGTGTTACATACCTTGGGCGTCGTAGCGGATCGCAACGCCGCGGCGGCTTACAACTTCGAAGGCGGCCTCACGCTGACGGCCCGCATCGAAGGCGGTACGCTGTTCCGGTATCCGCGCCCGGGCGCTCCCGATCCACCGCTTTCCCAACGCAACCGCGAGTACTTCTATTGGTTCCGCTGGCTGGAACAGGAGCAGCTACTCTACATCAAGTACGATGTCTGCCAGCAGGACCCCGCGCTCCCGATGGCCGAGATGGCGCGCCAGGCGTTGGCCGCAGTGCCCGCCGGGAGACCGCTGCGCTTCGTCATCGATCTGCGCGATAACACTGGCGGGAACTCCGCGGTCACGCTGGAGTTGCTGAACACGCTAGGGGAAGCGTTCGCCTCGGGCCGGATCCAGGTGCGTGATGCCTATGGCATCATCGGCCGCAACACATTTTCGAGCGGGCTGCTGGCGGCCCTGGAGTTGCGCTCCAGCGGCGTGGTGCAACTGCTGGGCGAGACAGCGGGCCAGCCCCCAAACCACTTCGGCGATGTCTTCTCGTTCACCCTGCCCAACTCTCGTATTGGCGGCCAGGTCTCCACGCGCGAGTTCCGCAACCCCACCATTCCGGGGGACCTCACCCCGGACATCCCCGTCGACTATACGATAGAGGATTGGGCAGCGCAGCGCGATGCGTATCTCGACGCCATCCTGCGCCGCCCTTAAGCCAGCGCAAGGATAGCCAGAACCCGATGATCCAGCCCACTCGCCGCCACCTGCTCGCCGCGCTTGCCGCGGCTGCCGCCACTTCCAAGACCCTGCCCGCCGCCGACTTCAAGCCGGTGGAATGGGGGCCGGTCGTCGATGGCCCCGATAGCGCCTTCCAGCGCAACGGGAGTGAGGTGGTAGTGCACCCCGGCTCGAATTTTCCGGCGTGGCTGCGCTCGCGCCAGATGTACGAGAACTTCCACCTGAAGGGCGAGTTTTTCCTGAAGGGATGGATGGATTCGGCCATCTACCTGCATGCGCCGCGCTATGGCCGCCCGGGCTGGTCCGGACTGGAAGTGAAGATCTTCCACCAACAGGAAGAGAAGCCGACGCCGTATTCCTGCGGATCCCTGTTTCCGCTCATCGCGCCAAAGACCATCAAGCTGAACAACAAGGGCGAGTGGAATACGGTCGAAATCGTGATGGATTGGCCGAAACTGAAGGTGACCATGAACGACGCCGTGGTGCAGGACTTCGACCTCACCAGCCACCCGGAGTTCCGCTACCGTCTGCAACGCGGCTACCTGGGCTTGCAGTCGCTTTCCTACCCCATTCGCTATCGCAACTTCAGCATCCAGGAACTGCCCGCCAAGGAGAAGTGGACGAATCTCTATTCCACCGCCGCCGACGCCGCGCAGTGGGAGTTGAGCGAAGGCAAGCCGCGCATGGAAGCCCTCGGCGACATCCTGCGCCTGGAAGGCCTGGGCCATCTGCGTACGAAGTCGCAATACCAGGACTTCGAACTGCACAGCTATATCCGCACCTCGCGCCAGCACAATGGCGGCTTTATCTTCCGCAGCGAAGGCCGCGGCACGCGCGGGGCGCGCAGCTACGAGATCCAGTTGCATAACGTGGAGGGGGCGCACTTTCCCACCGGGTCGCTGTATCACTACAAGCGCGCCACCTACCCGCGCATCCAGGATGAGAAGTGGTTCCTCTACCAGATGGTGGTGAAGGGCAAGACGTGCCTGGTGCGCATCAACGGCGAAACCGTTATGGAATACGATCAGTTGGAAAACACACAACCCGGCTACCTCGAGTTGCAGGCGCACCACGAGGGTACCTGGATGGAGTTGCGCGAGTTGAAGATCAAGCCCGCCTAGACCGGCCGGGCGCTAGTATCGACGGTAGTCAGCGGGCACGGCAAACAACGCCGGATCGGGTGGGCCGACCCGCAGGTCCCGGGTCGTCATCGACTGGATCAGTACGCCGCGCTGCCGCATGCTGGACTGCAGCATCTGGCATCCCAGAGAAGGTGCTAAGTGCACCTCCATCCAAAGCCCGGATGGGTCGTCCACCGTGATGCGGATGACGGGAACGCCGTGGATCGCTCCGGCGTAGTGATCCACCAGTACCAGCGCGCCCCGATGTCCGTTATAGCGCTCGTGGCAGCGGTCCCCGTTCTCACGCCTGCTGCCGAACGATGTCGAGGCGGCTGTCCGTGCCGCCGGGTTCACCACGGTATTGGTTTTGCGCACCGGGTCGAGAATCTGGCGCACCTTACCGGCGGAAGGCTCCAAGTCCACCGTGGCCCGCGAGCCGTCCGTGTTCACCGCAATCAGAAACGCCGTTTCGGACCGCTTCTTGCCGGTGGCCTCAAACCACTCGTTGACTTCCACCAGCGCGAACGGATGCGGCTCCTCGGCGGCGGCGAGGACCCCACTCAAAATCAAAGCGAGTAAATACATCGACGAGAGGCTCCCAACCGCGAGACTATCATGAAGCTCGCCTATCTGGAAGGCGCAAATCGATAATTAAGCCGGCCGGGCTCAGCCTAAGCTGAAACCCGGCCTCCCTACCTCACGTCAACCTCGAACCGCTTTAAGGCTGCGTATCCACGCCCTCCTGCTCGATTGCAACCTGCTTGCCGGCCACCTGAATCGTCCCGGTCCGCCTGGGGGCAACGCCCAGCTTGTTTACCTGATTGTTTGCACTCAAGCGGACGGAAATTGTAGCCGATCCCTGACCTGACAGCGCCGACATCGTCACCCAAGTCAGCGACTCCGCTGCGCCCCACGTGCATCCCGGCGAGGTGGTCACGGTCACCGGGAACGCCCCGCCCTGCGCCGGGGCGGTGATCCGCGAAGGGCTGACCGTGAAGCTGCACCCGGGGGGCGCCTGCACGATCTCCACGGTGGCGTTGATCAGCAGAGCCGGCGTGAGCGCGATGCGCAACCGGGCCGTGCGCGGACCCGGCGCGATTACCAGGCTGGATAACACCATCTCATTCGGAGACACGCGGAACTGGATGGTGCCGTTGCCGGTTCCCTGTCCCCCGGAGATCACCGACACCCAGTCCGCATCATCGGTGACTACCCAGAACCGGTCACTCGGCGCGGTCACGTTTACGGTGAAAGTGCCACCCGCGGCGGTCACCTGGAAGTTGGACTTGGACACCAGCACACCGTACTGGATATTCAAAGCCCGCACATCGCCGGCCGAAGGCGCACTCCGCTGTCCCGGCGTGACGCCCGCGGGAATGGGCACCTTCGGCTCAATCGTCCGCTCTCCGTTCGTCGAAAAGGCCGTCAGCGGGTAGTGCATGATGGAACCGAAATCATACGAGCCCAGATCACTGTTGGCGTCTCCGGCGGCTTTCTCGAAGTTGTGGTCGCGGCCGTCCTCGATGTTCTCCCAGATGATGCGCACGAAGTTGTCCCGGTCTTCGCGCGACTGTTCGTGGTGGAATCCCAGTGCGTGTCCGATTTCGTGGATCAGCGTACCGGTGGGACAAGGCTGCGCCACGTTAATGGTACGCGCCCCGCTGGTACGCCCCACACCCGAACTGCAAATGTTGCCGCTGGTACTGCTGAAGCGCATAAAGCTCGCTTCATTCGACCGCGGGACGAAGGTGATCACGCCGTTGGTCCGCTGCGTCCACGATTGCATCGCCGCCACCACGCGTGGATCATTGCGGAGCGCCCCATCAAATGGAATCACGCCGCCCGGCCAGCGCCCGGAACTCTCCGTCCGCATCACGGCAAAGCGGGATCGCCCACCTTCGCCCTTGCCGGCTGCGGCGAGGTCCCCCACCGAACCCAGCACGATGTCCCCCTCCAACACAACGTCGCCCTCCACAACCTCCGCCCGGACGACCTTGCCGTCCACCTCTACTTCCAGTCGCTCACCCCGCGGAGCACGGCGCTGCTCGGCCGTTTCCGTCAGCCCCGGATCCTTGGCGGCTTCGAGTTCGGCCAGCATCGCCGCGTCCATCGCCGAGACTCTGGGAATCCGCAGCGGCCATGGCCCAGCCGCCATATCTTGGATCTCCAACACCACTTCGATCCCCGGCACCACACGCGAGCGGAACGATCCATCGGCTAACGGGCCCGACTTTTCGTACGGGCCGAACGTCCGCGTCACCTTGCCGGCGGCATCGATGCCGTACAGGTACATTCGGACACCCTCCGGCAGCGCCACATCCTCCAGGTGCAGGCGATAGGCCGAAGCTCCCGCTGCGCTGAATCGGAGCAGCCGCGGATTACCGGCCGGTGGGGCGGGCAGCGTGCCGACCGTAAACAGACGACCAGGTTCGGCTTCGGCCTCCACGCCCTCGGCGCGCTCATAGAGCAGCACAACAGGCGCCAATGGAAGCAGGCCGCCTTCCGGACCAAGGATCGTAGCCTTGCTTCCTCCTGTGAAACTACCGGTTTGTGGCTGTGCGAAAACAGTCACTTGCGCCGCCAGCAGCGCCAACGCGCCGAGGCTCACTGAATTGCGTTCCATCTCTTCCTCCATGGCGAAATCTCTTAGGCCAGTTCATTGGCTGACCTGCGTTTCGCCTGGATCCACGATGAGCCAGGAAAAGCGTTGTTTGATGAAGAAGGTGTAAAAGGACTGCGAAGGCTTTCCTCCGGGGCTGGAAACCGCCATTCGCGCACGCAAACGTCCAGTTCCCTGTGTCGCCCTGTTCCTTTTCAGGGGTTCATGCTAGATTCGGACTAGGGAAGACGTGGTCAGCCGAGAGAGACGAAGTAGAAACTTCGCGTGTTGCTGCTGGCCGATGTTGTTACAGAGTCAAAAATAGAGGCGGTTGTAAAGGGCACGCCTGAAACGCTGGCTAGGGGGAAAGCATCTACTTACGTAGATCAGCACCTAGGCCAAACTGGCCCTTCGCTTCGTGGGTTAGTAGTACACACGCGTCCTGTCTGAAAAATAGGAGAGTCGGAGGTTCCGGTGGCGGCCACGCTGGTCGTCCAGGAAGCTGTGTACATGTGGAATAAGCTTAGAACCGCGATCAGTACGACGTGGGAACGCTCGTTGGTGGCGCCCCTGTCGATCGCGGCTCCTCCAGCCAAACCCATTGAAGTGGAAAATTGGACTACAACTCCCGCCGAAGCCGCCAAGAGACCCAATTGGAAAAAGTGGGTCATGATCGGCTCCTTCACCGCCCTTGGTGTCGCGGTAGCCGTTGTGGAAGTTCGTACCAGTTGGCTGCAGTCGAAGCTGTTCACCACGCTTCTTAAAGGCGCCAGTTGGAAGGTCGGCACCGGTGAGGCCAGCCATCATTTCTCCACCGGCCGCGGTCCCTATGACGAACGCCTGGGCTACACGCGTCTCGGCGAGATGGTCGACCGTGCCAAACAATACGGCTTTTCCGTCCAGCGACAAGCTCACTGGTCGCCGCGCATGATTGCGTTGGGCAACTACGGCATCTTCCCGGTCTACCAGGAAAAGCCCCAGGGCGGCATCCGCATCCTGGATCGTAATGGCAACGAGTTGCACGGGGCGCAGTTCCCGGCCGCGACGTTCGCCGAATTCGCCACGCTAGCGCCGCTGGTGGTGAAGACCGCCTTGTTTATTGAGAACCGCGAAATCCTCGACTCTCGCGCCCCCACCCGCAATCCCGCCATCGAGTGGGACCGCCTGGCGAAGGCATTCGTCGATTTCGGGGTGAAGAAAGTAAGCCCCGGCCACCAGATCTCCGGCGGCAGCACGCTGGCGACGCAGTTGGAAAAGGTGCGCCATTCGCCCGCCGGCCGCACCGACGGGCTGGTGGAAAAGGCCCGCCAGATTACCTCCGCCAGTTTCCGCGCCTACCAGACCGGGCCCACCACCATGGAGACGCGCCGCCGCATCGTGCGCGATTACATCAATTCGCTCCCCTTGGCCGCGACACCGGCACATGGAGAGATTATCGGCCTGGCCGATGGCTTGGCGGCCTGGTACCGCACCGATCCGGATCGCGTGAACCGCTTACTGATGGCCGACGAAGGCAGCCTGACCGCCGACGAAGAGCGCGAACGCGCCGCTGCGTATCGCCAGGTGCTGAGTCTGCTGCTGGCCATTAACCGCCCCACCTATTATTTGCGGCAGCATCCCGAAGCGCTGTCGGAACGCGCCGAGGCTTACCTGCGCGTGATGGCAAGTGAAGGCCTGATCACCCCGCGCCTGCGCGACCTCGCCATCGCTTCGAAAGTGAAGCTCACGCCAGTGGCCGACTTCCCTTCCCGCGCCGTGGAACTGGACCGCAAAGGCACCGACGCGGTGCGCGTCAACCTGCTGAACCTGCTTGGCCTGCCATCCTTGTATGACTTGGACCGGCTGGACCTCACCGTCCATACGACATTGCACAATGAAGGGTCTACGATCGCTGCCCAGGTAATGGAGCAGTTAAATGACCCGCAGTTTGCCGCACAGAACGGACTGGTGGGCGAGAAGCTCCTGGCCACCGGGCAGGGCGAATCGGTAATCTATAGTTTGACCTTGTTTGAACGCGGCGAGAATCGCAACCGGCTGATTGTACAGTTGGACAGCGCGCGCCAGGCATTGAATCTGAACGAAGGCTCGAAGCTGGAACTCGGCTCCACCGCGAAACTGCGGACGCTGGCCAGCTACCTGGAAACCGTCGCCGCACTGCACAAGCAATTCGTTGTCGACAAGGCACCTCTTCCGGCCGACCCGGACAAGCTCAGCACCTGGGCCGTGGAGTATCGCGATGCCGCGACCGACCGCAGCCTGGACGCCATGCTGGAAGCCGCCATGCTGCGCGAGTACTCCGCATCGCCCTATGAGGCGTTCTGGACCGGCGGCGGCGTCCATGCCTTCAACAACTTTGACTCTTCCGATAACGGCCGCCGCCTGACCGTCCGCGAAGGCTTCCGCCGCAGCGTCAACCTGGTCTTCATTCGCATCATGCGCGACCTGGTGGATTACCACATGCACCGGCTGGATACCTACTCCCCGGGCCTGTTCGCCGACGAGAACCATCCGCTGCGCCAGAAACTCCTGGCGCGCTTCGCCGACCGGGAAGGCAGCGCCTTCATGCGCGGCTTCTATACCAAGTACAGCGGCCTGACGCAGGATGAGATGCTGGACAAGCTGTTTTCCGAACGCGAGATCTCGCCGTCGCGCTTTGCCGTGATGTACCGCACCGTGCGGCCAGGCGCCGCGTTTGGCGAGTTCCAGCTTGCCATGGCCGCCTACGTGAAGGACAACGTTACCGAAAAGCGGCAGCAGGACCTATACGACATGTATGGGCCCGGTAAGTTCACCTGGAACGACCGAGGCTATGTCGCCACCGTGCATCCTCTGGAACTGTGGCTGGTGAACTACCTGCAGACCATGCCGGAAGCATCCTGGGAGCAGGCACGCGATTCCAGCCGTTACATTCGCCAGGAGGTTTATCGCTGGCTGTTCACCAGCAAGAGCAAACACGGACAGGACCTGCGCATCCGCTCGGTTCTGGAAGTGGATGCGTTCAACGGCATCTACACCTCCTGGAAAAAACAGGGCTTCCCGTTCCGCTACCTGGTGCCGTCGCTGGCCACTTCCATCGGCAGTTCCGGCGACACACCGGCGGCGCTGGCCGATCTGGCCGGCGTCATCCTGAACGAAGGCGTCCGCTACCCCAACGCCCGCATCGAGCGGCTGCACTTTGCCTCCGGCACGCCGTTTGAGACGCTGATGTCGCGTTCGAAGGAAGAGCCGACGCGTGTTATGCCGGTGGAGATTGCCCGGCGACTACGTAAAGAAATGAGCGGCGTAGTTGAGTTCGGCACCGCCCGCCGCGCCTTCCACTCCGTGAAGGATGCCAAGGGCCAGTTCCTGGAAGTGGGCGGCAAGACGGGCACCGGCGACAACCGCACCAAATCGCTATGGCGTGTCGGCCGGGCGCGCAATCGCACCGCGGCCTTCGTGTTCATGATCGGCGACCGCTACTTCGGTACGCTGGTGGCCTATGTGCCTGGCGAGCAGGCTGCAGGGTATCGCTTCTCCAGTGCGCTGCCGGTGTCGGTGTTCAAGCTGATTGTGCCGAAGGTGATCGAGAAGGTGGAAGCGGCTCCGGTGCAGGTGCCGTTGGTCGCCGCCGCACCACCGAAGCCGGCCGAACTCCGCTAGTCCCTACTTCAGGCTGCGAATCCACTCCGCCAGCAGCCGCGCCCCGGCCGTGTCGACACGGTTGGAACTGGTGGGCGGCATCTGCCCGCCCCCGCGGCGCTTCACACGCTCATACAGCACAGAACGGGCCGGATCGCCTTTGGCAACCAGGCGTGGATCGCGCAGCCCAAACGTGTCATGTAGCGGCACCTCGTCAATGAGATTCGCATTCTCTAACTTTGTCTTCAGATCCAGTTCAATCGCCGAGTTGCCGCCGCCATCATTCACGTGGCACATGGCGCAGTTCACTTCCAGCCACGTGCGCGCCCGGAGTTCCAGCGTGCCCTTCGTCCCATAGGGATCCACTAGCGCCGGAAGCGCGGCCACAGGCTTTGCGGGCGATTTCACGAACATCCCCACATGATCCAGCGCACGGATCTGGTTGTCCGTGGCTGCCGCATAGGAGTGATCGCGATTCATCTGCGACGTCTTGATGCCGAGCACAAAACCCGCCGCCCGCGAGTGGCAAAACATGCACTCATTGCGGCTGGGATAATGCCATACTTGCTGCCGCGTGGTGCCGTCCTTCTGCTTGACCGAATAGGTGCGATCGGCGCCGCCGGCTTCCACCAGGTCGGCATCGGTCTGGTCATCGCGCCACTTGTACGTATAGCCCACCCAGCGGTCATCCCACTTCAATACCACCCGGGTTTCAATACGCTTCCGCGATTGCGGCTTGCCTTCCTCCATCTCCAACTGAAACGACTTCACCGTCACGGCACCATCCTCGAACTCCCAGGCCCGGCTCTCGTGGAACTTGACCTTCTGTTCACCCGGCACCGCGAAGTAGCGCTCCTTGATCGCCCCATCGCTCCAGAACGGGGCGTTGATGGAGTAAGGAATCACACCGGGGGCGACCTGGTGCTTCGCCACGGACGTGAACAGCCCGGTCTCACTCAGCTTGCGCGGAAACACGCTGCGCAAAGTCTGCGGCGGCATCCGCTCCAACTGGTGAATCATACCAGTGTCATACTCCACCGCATAGAACGATCCATCGCGCCCAACACCGAAGCTGGCGATCTTGACCGTCGTGGAGGCAATCTCCTCGTGTGCCAACACCTTCTTGGCCATATGGTCATACTTGAGCGCCCACATCTTGCCGTATTGGTAATCGCCGTAAACATACCAGTCGCGCAGTTCCGGGAACTTGGCTCCGGTGTACACGTAGCCTCCCGTGATGGAGCGCGCCTCGGTGTGGTGATGCTCCACCACGGGAGGCGTAAAGGGCGTCGGCCCCTTGGCGGCCTTCGGATGGAAGTCGTGGCTGCCTTCCTTGACGCTCCAGCCGTGATTGGCTCCCGCGTAGGACAGCTCAATCATCTCCCAGATGTCCTGGCCGACGTCGCCGACCCAGGGCAGGCCGGACTCGGGATGGAAGCTGAAGCGCCACGGGTTACGGTAACCGTAGG
>JAEUQF010000237.1 GCA_016789745.1 Bryobacterales bacterium | reverse complement strand
CCGGCGCTTGATGGAGATGATGCAACTGCGCCTGGAAGCCGGCGAGCAGACCATGATCCTGCACAACAAGCGGGGCTTTTCCACCTTCGCGGCATGCCGCAGCTGCGGCTGGCGCATGGAGTGTGTGAACTGCGCGGTCACCATGACCTACCATCACCGCGACCGCCGCATGCTGTGCCACTACTGCAGCCATGCCGACCGGCCGCCGAAGCGCTGTCCCAAGTGCGATAGCGAGCATGTGCATTTCCTCGGTACCGGATCGGAGAAGGTGGAAGAGGAGTTGCACCTGGCATTCCCGAAGGCCAGGGTGATCCGCATGGATCGCGATACGGTGAGCGGCAAGAAGGGGTACGAGACGATCCTCCACGGCTTCCGAGCCCATGAGTACGACATCCTGGTGGGCACGCAGATGATCGCCAAAGGCCACGACATTCCGAACGTGACGCTGGTCGGCGTCGTCTCGGCCGATGTGGGTCTGGGCATGCCCGACTTCCGCGCCGCCGAGCGTACGTTCCAGTTGTTGACCCAGGTGGCCGGGCGTGCCGGGCGCGGCGACCTGCCGGGCATCGTCGTTATCCAGACCATCAACCCGGATCACTACGCGGTGAGCTTGGCCGCGCGCCAGGACTACGACAGCTTCTACCAGAAAGAGCTGCAATTCCGCCGCATGATGCGCTATCCGCCGTTTGCCTCCCTGGCCAACGTGATGGTGCGCGCCACCCAGCAGCAGGACGCCCTGAACATGAGTGCGGAGATCGGCAATTTCCTGGGTACCCCGGCCGAGTTGAAGGTGCTGGGTCCGGCCGAGGCTCCCATTCCACGGCTGAAGGCGGAGTTTCGCTACCAGCTTCTGTTGAAAGCCGCCAGCCGCAAACGCCTGAATGAGCTGCTGCATTCCCTACGGGTCTTCGCCCAGGAACGCCGCTGGCCCGCCACAAGTTTAGTGATTGACGTCGATCCGTTAACTCTGCTGTAATCCAGGTGCGATGCGCGAGATCGACGTAGTCAACGACAATCTCCGCCACGCCCTGGCCACTTTCTGCCGCATTGGAAAAGCTGGCGTCGTGACCGATGCCGGGCAACTCAGTCTGGTGTATGCCGGCGTTCCGTATTCTCTATTCAATACCGCTCTGCTGACCGCTCCCGTACCCACCCAGAGCAACGGATTTCACCAGGGGCTGCAACAGGCAGCGGCGTACTTCGACTCCCTGCAAGCGCCGTGGTCCATGTGGTTCTGCGAGCAGTTTCTGGCCGCGGGCGACCGCCGCCGAGCCAAACTGCTGCTGGCAACGCGCGGCCTTCGCTCCCTGATGGAAGCGCCCGCGATGATCGCGTCCGAACTGGCGCCGGCCAAACGTCCGCTTCCCCGGTTGGACATCCGCCCGGTGTACGACGAGCAATCGCGGCTGGATTTCAGCAGCATTATGGCGACGGCGTTCCACGTTCCGTTGGAAATGTCCGAAGAGGTGTACGCCGGCCAGCGCCTGTGGGAGGGTCCGTTCACCGGCTGGCTGGCGTACGATCGCGACCGGGCGGTGTCGACGGCCTGCACCATCACCAGTCCCGGGGCAATCGGCATTTATGCGGTGGCGACGCGGCCGCCCGAGCAGGGCCGCGGCTATGCCGAAAGCCTGATGCGGCACGCGGTGGCGCACGCGCGGCGGCAGGCCCCTGACCTGCCGCTGGTGCTGCAATCGAGCAGTGCCGGCTACAACCTGTATGTGCAGATGGGCTTCCGCAACGTCGGCCAGTACGTGGTTTACATCAGCAACTGATGCCCGTCCGGACGCGTATGCGCTAGAATGCGGTTTCCTATGCCTGACTACGCGATTGGTGTCGACCTGGGCGGTACAAACCTGAAAGCAGCAACGGTTTCCGCAGACGGGAACATGTTGGACCGGCTGAACGCACAGACCGATATTACGCAAGGCCCGGAACGCATCATCAACGATATCGTGGCGTCCATCGAAGCCTTGCGGGATCGCGCCGGTTCCGGCCAGCGGTTGACGGGCGTCGGCATCGGCGTACCGGGCTTCATCCGGCTGGCCGAAGGCTACGTGGTGGGCTCGCACAACCTGCCGCCGCTCAATGAGTACCCCGTGCGCGATGCCATCGAGCAGCGCCTGGGCACGCCAGTGATCCTGGAGAATGACGCCAACGCCGCGGCGCTGGGCGAAAAATGGATCGGCGCGGGGCGCGACGTGGATGACCTGGTACTGCTAACGCTGGGCACCGGCATCGGCGGCGGCATCATCTCGCATGGCCGCGTGCTGCATGGGGCGGTGGGCATGGCGGGCGAACTGGGGCATCTCACGGTGGTGCCGAACGGCAATCCGTGTGGCTGCGGGAACGTCGGCTGCCTGGAAAAGCACGCGTCGGCGACGGCCGTCGAAAGCATGGCGAACCTGCTGGCGCTGGGCGACAACCTCACATCGAAAGACGTGTACGATCTGGCCGTGGCCGGCGATGAGCGCGCACGGCGTATCTTCGCCTCCATGGGCGAGGCGCTGGGCATTGCCATCGCGATGCTGATCAACGTCTTCAACTATCCGCTGTACCTGATGAGCGGCGGCGCACTGGCGGCCTGGGAGTTCTTCTATCCGGCGCTGGAGGCCGAGGTCAGGAAACGCAGTTTCACCTATCGCAACACCGAAACCCGCATCGACAAGGCCATCCTCGGCAATGAAGCCGGCCTGTTCGGCGCCGCCTATCTGCCGTTTCAGGCGCAACGCTCGACGCACGAATGAGCACGTCCGGACGGCGCTACGAATCGGTGGACGCGCTGCGCGGCCTGATCATGATGATCATGGCCATTGACCATGCCAGCGCTACGATTGCCCGCCAGCATGGCAGTGAGTTCTGGGCGGGCGCCATGAGCATCTACAACTCGGCGTTCCCGTTTCTGACGCGCTGGATAACGCACCTGTGCGCGCCGGGCTTCTTCTTCCTGATGGGCGCGGGCATCTACTGGTATGCGGCTTCGCAACAGGGTTCTGCGGTGCGGCGTACGGTGCTGCGCGGGTTGACCATCTTCGCCCTGGCGCAGGTTTTCGAAGGGCCCATCTTGTTTTTCCAGGAAACGCTGAAGCCGCCGGCGGTGCGCCTGAGCCGCATCACGGCACCGCCGCCGATTGATGGCTCCTCGTTGTACTGGGGACTCATCGTGCTCA
>JAEUQF010000197.1 GCA_016789745.1 Bryobacterales bacterium | reverse complement strand
AGGGGAATGTGGTTAGTGTCAAGGATCCGTTGAATAACACGACTGCGATTGGGTATAACCTGGCGGGGCAGCCGATTTCGGTGACGCCGCCAGGGTTGGCGGCGACGACCATGGAGTATGCGGGCGGGCTGCCGACGGCAGTGGTGAATGCGCTGGGGTACCGGGTGTCGCGGGCTTACGATGGGTTGGGGCGGATGGTTTCGGTGACAGATCCGATGGGGGCTACGGCTCGGATCGAATATGATGCTTTAAATCGGCCGGTGAAGCTTTGGGATGCTTTGAATGCGCAAACGACGCTAGCTTATGACGCGAATAGCAATCTGACGAGTTTGACGGATGCGCGGAGTGGGGTGACGGCGTTTGGGTACGATAGCTCGGACCAGAAGACGTCGCGGACGGATCCGGTTTCGAAGACGGAGACGGTGGCGTATAACAAGATGGGGGCGCCGACGTCGGCTACAGATCATAAGTCGCAGGTGAGCTCGGTGAGTTATGACGCGCTGGGGCGGGCGACGGTAGTGACGTTTCATGATGGGTCGACCGTGACGCCGACTTATGACAGCGGGAACCGGGTGACGCAGGTGGTGGATAGCCTGAATGGGACGTTCACTTACACTTATGACCTGATGGATCGGGTTTTGACGGAGAGTGGGCCGAAGGGGACGGTGACTTACACGTATGATATCGCCGGGCGGCGGTCGACGATGCAGGTGGCGGGGCAGGCTGTCGTAAGTTATAGCTATGACGGGGCGTCGCGGCTGACGCAGATCCAGCAGGGGTCGCTGGTGGTGGGCTTTGCTTATGATGCGGCTGGGCGGCCTGTTAGTTTGACGCTGCCGAATAGCGTGGTGGCGTCGTATTCCTATGATGTGGCTTCGCGGTTGACGGGGATCTCGTGGGCTCGGCTTGGGGTGGCGGTTGGGAATCTGACTTACGAGTACGATCCGGCGGGGAGGAAGACGGCGGTAGGTGGTAGTCTGGCACGGACAGGGTTGCCGGCGGCGGTGGGGTCGGCTACGCACAATGCGGCGAACCGGGTTACTAACTGGAATGGGTCGACTTTGACTTATGACGATAACGGGAATCTGACGTCGGATGGGTCGCGGACGTATAGCTGGAATGCGCGGGATCAGATGACGGGGATCTCGGGGGCGGTGAGTGCTACGTTCCAGTATGATCCGGCGGGGCGGCGGATGCAGAAGACCGTGGCGGGGTCGACGACGGGGTATCTGTATGATGGCGCGAATATTGTGCAGGAGCAGGGGGTTGGGGCTTCGAACCTGGTGACGGGGTTTGGGCATGACCAGTTCTATGCGCGGACGGATGGATCGGGGACGCAGGTGCCTTTGAGCGATTCGCTGCAATCGACGGTGGGGATGACGGATGCGGCGGGTGGGCTTGGGGCGCAGTATACGTACGAGCCGTATGGCGGGACGACGGTGGCGGGGAGTGGCGGGGGTAGCCAGCAGTTTACGGGACGGGAGAATGACGGAACGGGGTTGATGTATTACCGGGCGCGGTACTATGCGCCGGGGATGGGGAGGTTTGTTAGCGAGGACCCGCTGGGGTTTGGGGGCGGGGATGTGAATTTGTATGGGTATGTGGGGGGTGGGCCGACTGGACGCAGAGACCCGACCGGGATGTTTTGGGTTGGAGTAGGCACAGAAGCCGCCGCCAGTGCGGTTTGGGGCACCATGGCGTCGATGACCACGAATCTGGCATGGCAAGGAGTGGCGTGTTGGAGAGGTGCGGCTTCTGAGGATCCCCTGAACGCCCGCCGCCAACAAGCAACACTTGTGGGTGCTACTGTGAACGGTGCATTCAGTGCACTGATGGCCATCTACACTGCCAGCCAGATAGCGCCCATGCAACTCAAGTGGTTCTCTCTCATGGCTTGGTCGGGCATTGTCGGGATGATCGGGAATATGCTCGAGAGCTTGGCGGCTACGACGTGGGACCGCGGTCTTACTGCGGAATTGAGCCCAGAGGAGCAACAACAACTTTTGAGTGACCTATTGCTCGCGGCGAACCTCGGCATGCTTGGTGGCATGACAACAGGTTTGCTCGGAAGCAGTTCCCGGGTCATCAGACAGGGCAGCGAAGAACTCGCGCCATTCATGTCGGCCTGGGTGGGCGAGTTTATCGATAACTTCAACGAGCGAGTGATCTTTCCCTAGTGAGGTCCGACTCGCAGATGCCCTGGGGAATTCTCGTGACGATGGTTGCTATGAACGTGGTCGTAATGGCCACGGTCCTCCTGCTGGCGGCGAATAACAACGTTCTCCCGATGGCGTTGCCTGCTGGTACTGTGTTGGTTAGCTTCCTTCTTGAGACCCGAAGGCAGATACAGAAGCGCATTCCGACGGACCTGACGCTACCATCTGGCGGCGTCGTCTCCGAGGATGGTCTGCGAGGGTTCGGCCTACCACCCGGAGCACTGCTTCGCTGGCACGAGGTCACGCACGCGCATCTTCGTTACGTCTATGCTGGAAAGGCCTCGGTGCCTTGCTGGGTGCGCCTCAAGAGCGCTAACCATACTGTTTGGGTGGAGATAGCAGAGTTCAAAGGGGGCTTGGACGAGGTGCGCCGACGCGTGGGAGACCGATTGGGTCCTCTTCAGCCGCATGAACAAGCAGACGTCGATCCACCTGACGTTCCGCCGCCGGCGGTTGTGATTGGTGCCTTCTTCCTTTGCTGCGCGGCCATCTTGCTCGCCTATGCAATTGCATTGGCAGTTCCGGGGCATGCGATTGCCGGCAAAGGGGTGGCAACGACGTTCGGAGTAATACTCATGGCCAGCGTCATCGCTGGGAACTCACTCACCCGCTTGATGAGTTTCAGCTACGTACTTGTGCTAGCCACAGGAAATCTCGTCGCATTCTCTGTCTCGACGGAGTCGGCACGGTACCTGTACGATTTGGCTGCCCCAATCGTATTGTTCTTGGTTGTCGCTGCCGCGTGCTTGATTGAGATCCGATGGCCGGTTGGTCAGAATGGCCAGGCGGGACGAAACTCGCGGTAAACGACGGTTTACGAACTCGTGGGATGCTTCGGCAACCGTCGCGGTAGGGACAGCCGTTACCAGTCGCACCCCGCACAGACCCGTACTTCCAACGCTACCGCATACGGTACTGACGGCGACGTCCAGCCCAGGGGCTCCGCTGGAGGCGAGGGTGACGGTGGGTGTGGCGGATGCGGTGTCGGGGGCGGCGATGCTGCCGGTGACGATTCGCTTTAGACAGCACCACCGGCGGCGACGGACAAGAGTGGGGAGCGGGCGCTGGGTCCGGTGAATCCGCAGACGGATTCGCTGGGACGCTTTCTCAGTGTGGGCTTGCCTGGCGGACATTGCGCCCTGGAGATCGACGCGACGACGGCGCAGTAGCGGGGGCGGGCGCACGGGTGGTACCTCGTGGGCGATGTGCTGGCGGGGCGGACGAATGTTCTGCCATATACGATCTGGATGACGACGATTGACAGGGGGCAGGAGGTGACTATTCCGTCGCCGACGACACGGGATACGGTGATCACGCACCCGCGGATGAAGGGGTTGGAGTTGCGGCTGCCGGCCGGGTGGTGATCCGGGATTACCAGGGGAATGTGCTGCGGCGGATTGGGATTACGCCCATTCCGATCAACTGACATGATTGACCCACTGAAGCTTCTGGTTGGAGGTGCCTTCGGTGGCCTGGGCTCGGCAATTGGCCACCACTCTGGCGGGAGCACACCCAGGGTCATGGTCAAAGCGGGCTGACGATCACCGCCTATTGCAAGCAGTTTGATCTTCACCAGCGCACGTTCTACCTCTGGCGCCACCGTTTGGCGTCGCAGACCGGCCACCAAACGGGCGATGCATCACCGGTGCGCTTCGCCGTCGTCGAGGCGGCCGCAGCCAGCCGATGCCCGGATCGCGATTGAAACGATCGAATACGACGCCGGTGAGCCGTATGGCGGAACGACAGTGGGGAAGCCAGCCGGCCGGGCGGGATCCATCCTAACCTTTCCTGACCCGCGTGCCGCAAAAACTACGCATTCAGTAGTGACCAAGCGCGCCTGTAATCGATAACGAAAGGACCGCAGCATGCGAAAGCTCCTGATGCTTATAGCCAGTAGTGTGCCTTTATGGGCACAACCCTCCCCCCCATTCGTGGGGCCTTATGGAATCGTCAATGATGCCAGCCAGATAGCGAGCGGATTGCCCGCCGGCACGATCGCCCGAGGCTCGCGATTCCAGATCACCGGAGTGAATCTGGGGCCGGTGGGAGTATTGGAACAGAAGACATTCCCGCTGGCAGCAACGCTGGGAGGAGTTTCCGTCACCGCACAGGTGGGTAACGTAACTTATAACTGCTGGCCGGTGTATGTGTCGGTGGGGTTAGTACGTGCAGTACTACCGTCGACGGTTCCGGCGGGTCCGGCGGCGGTGCGCGTCCTCTATCAGGGGCAGCCCGGGAATCCGGTAACGGTCACGGTTTCCAACCACAGTCCGGGTATCTATACCGTCAGCGGAACGGGATCGGGGCCTGGGCGAATCTTCAACTTCGCGTCGGCGACGCAGCTGTTCAGTTCGCTGTCACGGCCGGGGCGGCCGAACCTGGTGGCGACGCTGCACGGAACGGGATTCGGGGCGCGAACGGGCAGCGATGACACCGCACCGCCGCAGCAGAACCTGCCGTACACAGTCGACGTGACGGTGGGCGGGATATCGGCGGTGAAGTTATTCGCGGGCCGGTCGACGGCGCTGCCGGGGACGGACCTGATTACGTTCCGGATTCCGGCAGGGGTGGCGCTGGGCTGCTATGTGCCGGTACAGGTTACCGTAAATGGGGCGGTAAGTAACGTCGTAACAATGGCAGTAAGCGCGACGGGCGCGGCGTGCGCGGACGGCACAAACCCCGTAAGTTCGCAGATGCGGACAGGGGGCACGGTGGCGGTGGCGGCCATCTCGCGGTCCGATATCGCGAACACGCCGGCGAACACGATCATCGACAAGGCAGCGGCTTCGGGACGAAGCATGGCCGCCGATGAGTTTGCGTTTGACCGGTTGGTGTCGTTCCCGCCGGCGGGGACCTGCGCTGCGTATACCGAGAGTGGAAATCTGTTGCAGACGGCCATCAAGCTGAGCAAAGGCGCGAACCTATCGCTGGGCTCGCTGACGGTGCAGTCGTCCAGCGCCAGCCGGGCGATCCCATTCGTAAATCCGGACTCTTACTTTGCCTATCTGGGGGCGCAGAACTCGGGGATTATCCCCACGCCCCCGGCGCCGTTTCTGAATGCGCCGGACACGTTCACCTTGAACGGAGCGGGTGGGGCGTCGGGTAACTTCTCGATCGCGGCGTTGCTGGGCGTGGCGCCGACCTGGACGAACGCGAATGCCATCACGACGGTGAATCGCGCGAGCGACCTGACGGTGCAATGGACGGGCGTGGCGGGCCGGCAGGTGTTTGTTAGCGGAACGGCCTACTCGGCAGCGGCCGATGCCTCGGCGGTATTTCTGTGCGTAGCGCCGGGGAATGCGACCTCGTTCACCGTACCGTCGAAGATCCTCTCGCTACTGCCCGCGGTCGCCGGTGACACCGAGGGTCGCGCGTTGTTGAGCGTTGGGGCGCTGGCGGGAGCCGGGCCATCGACGTTCACGGCATCGGGCCTGCACCTGGGGGCGCTATTTCTGGCGAACACCACCAAGAAGCCGGTGAGTCTGCAGTAAGGAGCCACGACGATGAACAGAATTGCAGCTACGTACTCACCCGCTTTCTTGAGCGGAGTTATGGTGTTCGGGGCGTTAGCGGTAGCCGGGATCACGGGATGCGGGGATAGCAGCGTAAAAGCTACGGTCTACGCTTCTCATGAGCTGAACGCAGGCGCGCCGATTTATCAGGTGGAGTATCACTCGCAGAACGGGTGCACGTCCACGGCCATTACGCTGGCACCCTTGGCGGGAAAGGCGGTGCGCGATCTGGAGGTGGCGGAGGTCACGGTGACCGGTGGGGGTTCCGAACGCCGTTACTATGCGCTGGTGTCGTCGCCAGGGGGCAACGGCAACCTGCTGATGGTCATTCGCGAGTCAGATCAGGCGGTGCTGGCGTCCATCCCGATTCAGGGCCAGGCGCAGGCCCTCGCGCTATCGACAACTACGAAACGGGCGTATGTGATCCGGCTGGGCGGGGGACCGGTGTATCGCGTAAATCTGGAGACAAACGCGGTGGATCTGACAGCCTCACCGGCCATCGGCGTGTCGCCGGGTCTGGTGAACCCCACGGACATTGCCATCCGCAAGAACAAGACCAACCAGGACGAGGTCTGGATCGGCGATGGGGGGTTGGGCACGATCGCGGTACTGGATCAGAACCTGAGTTTCCTGGGCCGGCTGAATCTGCCAGGGCTGACCTTCCCACGCATTGCGATGAGCCGCGACGGCAAGATGCTGTTCGTCTCGAATCTGTCGGCGGGAGCGAATCTGTGGGGTGTGGATGCCACGACGTTCGATACCACCAACACCACCCCGACCGCGTCGTTCGCCACACCGGCGTTGCGCAATGTGGAAGCGATCGGGGCGGCACAGGGCCTGCACGTCCGCGTGGTCTCGCAGAACGCTTCCACGCTGCAATACGAGTTGCAGGACTATGACTTCGCCAGCGTGGACCCGCTTGCGACCCTGTCGGTACTGGCTACCTATAGCCAGAGGCCGGCGGGGCTGCTGTACTCGGCCGGGTCGAGCGGCACGTTTGTGACGGAGCGGAATCTGGGAAGGGTGTCCTGCCAGGACGGGTCGGGCGCGGCGGCTACGGCGTCGACGCCGGTGGCGCTGGCCGAGCCGCGAAACCTCGTGCTGACCGCGCCTGCGGCGCCGGTGACGGTGACCATCCAGACGAATCCGCCGAACCTGCCGCTGGAGGTGGACGGACAACTCTACAACAGCACGCAGAGCTTCCCGATGGTACCGGGGTCGCAGCATTCGGTTCGGGCGGAGGCGCCGGCGCCGGCGGGAGGCACACGGCAACAGTTCACGCAGTGGGCCGACGGCAATACGAGCGCGGCGCGGACGCTGACGGTGCCGGGCGCGTCCATCCTTTTGACGGCGAACTATACGACGCAGCATTTACTGACGTTGAACGTGGGGGCGAACGGGACGGCATCGGCGTCGCCGGTTTCCCCAGGGGGCGACGGCTACTATAACGCGGGGACGCCGGTGACGATCACGGCGGTACCGAGCGGCGGCTTCAGCACGGCGTTCACGGGCACGGACACAGCGTCGGGCAATACGGGGAATGTGACGATGAACGCGCCGCGGACAGTGGGCGTGACGTTTAGCTCGGCGGCACCGGGTGGGCCATTCACTTACTCGACTACGGGCGTCTTCCTGTGCTCCGCCGCTGTGTTCCCCGGATGCGGGACCAATACCGTGACGATCGGCGACGTGGTCCTGTCGTTCGCCGGTGCGTCCGGGAGTGCGGTAGCGCCCACCATGGTGGCGGGCGGCGCGGTCCAAGTGGGCTGTACGACGGGCGGGACGGGATGCCCGTTAACGGCGCTGCCGCCGGGCTTTGGGTTGCGGGTCACGCTGAACCAGACGGCACCCACCGCGGGAAGCGGCGATTTCATCGCAACGGTGTGGGGCTCCGTTGGCGGTACGGCAAGTTCAGGATCGTGGTACTTCGGGCCGTCGCAGCCGATGATTCCGCGGCCGGGTGGCAACGTGAGCTATGTCGTCTCCAACAACCCGGGCGCCCTGGTGCCGGTCTCCGTCAATGGCGGGACCACCGTCATGCAAGTCTCGGTGAATTTCCAATAAGCGGGGAACGAAGATGAAAGCACAAATCGGAGTATTGTTTGGCCTGTTGCTGGCAGGCGTCGCCCAAGGGGGCACCATCTGGTATAACGGCGATTTCAACGGCAGTGACGGCACGGTATCGGTGCGGCACGGCTTTGGGCTGCTGGACATTGATGCTTACGTTTATGAGAACGTGCAGTTGGGCAGCAGCCAGAGCGTGACGGGCGTGTTCGGCACGTTTCTCTATTCCGGCACGGCGCCGCTGGGGGCGGAGTTTGAGATCCGCTCCGGGGTGTCGGGAGGGAATGGAGGGACGCTGGTGGCGTCGGGGTCGGTGACATCCGGCTTTTCGTGGGTGGATCTGGCGACGACGTTTAACAGCCCGTCGTACGGCGACTTGGGGGTTTTCCGGCTGGAGGTGGGCGCGGCGGTGGCGCTGGCGGCTGGGGAGTATTGGGTGGGGATCCGTCCGATCGCGGATACGGCAAGCGATGTGGTGGCGCTGCTGGCCACCACTAGCGGGAGCAGCGCGGTGGGGAGTCCGGCGGGGAACGACGGGAATGCGTTTCTGGACAGTGCCTCGCTGGGGTTCACGTTCGATCCGTTGGCGGACGACTTCAGTGTCGGGCTGACAGACGTTCCGGAGCCGTCGTCGCTGCTGCTGGCGGCGTTTGGGCTGCTGGGGGTAGCGATCGGAAGAAGGCGAGGCCAGCGGCGGTAAGCAGAAGTCCGAACCACTGATCGACGGTAAGCGGGCCGTAGCGCGGCGGCTGGTCATGCAGAGCATCCAGCAGCAGGCGAAACGGCCCGTACGTTATTAGGAAGGTGGATAGGAAGAAACCGGAGCGGCGCGGGCGGCGGGCGAGCCAGGAGAACAGCAGGGTGATGGGGAGGGCAAACGCCAGCAGTTCGATCAGGGCGAGGTCATAGCGGAGAATGCCGGCGAAGTCGCGGGCGAAGGGGCCGCTGGCGGGGAGGCCGGGGTGGTCCTTCACCAGGACACAGCCAGTGCGTCCGAGGATCCAGCCGAAGGGGAAGGCGAAGGCGAGGGCATCCAGGTAGGCGAGAGGCGAGGGGCGGGCGCCGCGCAGGGCGGCAAGGGCTCCTAAGAGGCCGCCGACAATTCCCCCGAATGAGGAAATCCCCGTGGAATTAGCGAGCAGCGCGGCGGGATTGCCCGCCAAGCCCGCGGGATTATACAGAAACTTCACCAGATAAGCGGTGAGAAAGCCAGCAGCCAGCGCGGCGCCCACCATCTGGTTGACCGCCGCCGTCCGCAGACGCAGGACACCGGCGCGGCGCAGCACGACGGCATGCGCCAGCACCACCCCCAACGCAACGAGACCGGCAAAGAGCACGACGGCGAGTGTACCAGAAACATGTCGCCCCGGAAGGCTCGCAGAGAAAAACCCCGCAGTGAACGCACTACTTCTGATAGGAGAACGCCGGTGCCGGCCGGGCAGATTCTCCAGGGGGAACTGAAAAATTGATGACTCGCTATCCTATCCGCGTCGACGGCTGTGTTATAAGTAAGACACTACTCCCCGTATAGATCGATACGTAACGGGAGTCTGCCGTGTCCACTTCCACTCTGCAGGTGGCCTCCGGGGTGCGCCGGAAGGAGCGCATGCCGGTATTTGATGTGCTGCGCGCCGCCGCGGCCATACTGGTTTTCCTGTACCACTACAACTCGTTTGCGGGCCCAGCCACATCGGGGATAGCCTTCATTGAGGAAGGCGAGTGGCTGATTCTGCGGTTGGGAAGCCTGGGCACGAATCTGCTGTTACTGCTGAGCGGATACTTCGTCGCCCACAATCTGGCAAGCCGCCGTTTTACGTATCCGCATTTCGTCTTACTTAGACTAATCCGGATCTACATTCCGTACGCCTTGGTGCTGTTCTTGGTAGTGGTGTGGGCCATGGTCGCGCCCGGTGAATCGCGGGTGCGGTGGAGCGACTGGAGTTGGGCATTATTCGGGCAGCAATTGCTGTTATGGCCGGGGCTTTTCCCGGAAAAGCCAGTGCTGACGGTGGCCTGGACGCTCAGCTACATCGTAGCGGGATACGTGGTGCTGCCGCCCATCGTGATCTGGTTGCAGAAGGTGGAGGCGACCGAACGGCAGCGGATCATGACCTGGGCCGGAGTGGTAGGGATTACCTTCCTATTCGCCGCCGAAGGCCATATTGCAACGCGGGCGACGTACATCCCGATGGGTTGCCTGATTTACGAAGCGCAGGTCCTGGCGATGAAAGAACGGAGCCCCTTTCTGTACTGGCAGGCGATCACGCTGGGAGCCATCGCGCTGGTAGTGCGGGTGATGCTGGACGGGCAGCTGGTGCGGATCGAAGCGGGCGATCTGTTCCGGGGGGCGTACATGGGGAGCGGCCTGGTGACGGTCTCGGCTGTACTGACGTCGGGGCTGCTGCTGCAGCACCGGCACATGCTGATTGAGCACACCGCGTGGCTGGGCCCGGTGGCGAAGTTTGGGCGAACCGGATACTCCTTCTACCTGCTGCACGGGCCCGTGGTGAAGGTGGCGGCACATCTGCTGTTTCCCTGGATGGCGTTGCGGCAATTCCCCGCCGCGGCGTACTGGCTGGCCATGCCCGCGGTGTTCGGAATAGCGGCCTTCGCGGCGTTTGTACTCTACCAGTTCGTGGAGGTGCCCTGCCGGAGCCTGCTGATCAACTCCGCCGAGTTGGACGCGCAGAGCGAGGGGAAAGCGGTTGCCGTTCGGAAACCGCGAGAGGCGGACCGGGCAATGGCGCCCACTGGCCCGGTTGCAGACCTTCCAAGGTAACCCCGGCGATGGCGGTACGGATCAGGCGAAGGGTGGGATGTCCCACGGCCGCGGTCATGCGCCGGACCTGACGGTTGCGGCCTTCCGTAAGAATGAGTTCGAGCCACGCGTCGGGCACATTGGCGCGATAACGGATGGGCGGATCGCGCGGCGGTACCGTTGGCGGCACCGTTAGCAGGCGGGCACCAGCGGGGCGGGTTTTACGGCCCTGGATCACGACGCCTTCCTTCAATTGCCGCAACGCCTCCTCACCCGGTATGCGCTCCACTTGCACCCAGTAGGTTTTGGGATGATCGAACTTCGGGTCGCTCCAGCGATGCTGGAAGGCGCCGTCGTCGGTAAGTAACAGGAGTCCTTCGCTGTCGTGGTCCAGTCGGCCAACCGGGTACACGCCGGGTGTCTGGATGTAGTGGGCCAGCGTGGGGTGGCCGGTCCGGTCCGGGTCGGTGAACTGGCTGAGCACGCCGTAGGGCTTATAGAAGCGCAGATAGATCACGGCTGCTGCACGGCGGCCCGGAGGGCGCGGCCGGGAAACTTGCCGTCGACAACCTGGCTATTCTCCACCACCGGAAGTCCGCCGATCAGGACATACGGAATGCCGGTGGAAGGCAGCGTGGGTTTCTGGAACGTGGCCTGGTCGCGGACGGTGGCGGGGTCGAACAGGACGAGGTCGGCATCGGCGCCTATTTTGATGCGGCCTTTGTTCTTCATGGCGGGGACGATGCGTTCCAGGCGCTGGGCGGGCATGAGCGACATCTTGCGGACGGCATCGAGCAGCGAAAGGGCCTTGCGCTCGCGAACGTAGTAGCCCAGAACGCGGGCGTAAGAGCCGGCGCCGCGCGGATGGCCCTTGCCGTTCTGGATGATGCCGTCGCTGGCGATCATGGTGATCGGGTGGGCAACGGCCTGCTCGGCGACTTTTTCGGGGATCATGTGCATGATAACCATCCCGCCCTGCTTGCGATAGCTGTTGAAGGTGGATTCAGTGAGGCGCTCGCCGGTGGCCACCCATTCCACCTGCGGGTAGGTGATGCCCAGCACTTTCTGCCAGCCGGCGTCGAACATGGCGGAGCTGAGTTCGGTCATGGCGGCCGTGTAGGGGTAACACTCGGTGGTGATGTCCAGACCGCGCGCACGGGCCTCGGCGATGGTCTGGAGGAGCTTGGGGGCTTGGGCCAGGCCGCTCGATGTGATGTGCACGATGTGCAGGGGAGCGCCGGTGACGCTGGCCGCGGCGATGACCTCTTCGACAGCGGTGAGGGCATCCGGTTCCACGTCGCCCATGTGGCGGATATGCACGAAAACGGGGGCTTTGAAGCGGCCGGCCACGCGGAACATCTCCAGAATCTCCCACTTCGACGCCGCTGGGGTGTACTGAATGCCAAAGCCGACCCCGACAGCGCCCTGCTGCAGGCCCCGCTCGATGGCGCGCTTCATGACCGTCACATCTTCGTCGGACGAGCGGCGCCGGGCGCCATCGCCGGTGGGGACCAACGTGGGCGTCGGGTCCTTCATCACCTGGATACGCGACGGCACATGGCCGACGCTGACGCCGGAGTGGATCAGCCGCTTCCCTTCCCTTTCGCGGTACCAGGCGTCGATGTCGTAGGTGCCGATTTCCAGTTCGAGGGCGGAGGTGACGCCGTCGCGGACCTGGTAGCGCTGGTTTTCGAGGTCCTGGCCGTGCGCGTGGAGGTCGATGAAGCCGGGGGCGATGGCGAGGCCCTTGGCGTCGATGGTGCGTGTGCCTTTGAGCGGAGTGGCACTGACGGCGGCGATTTTGCCGGCACGGATGCCGATATGGCGGGGAGCGTCGAGGTTGGATTCGGGGTCGAGGACGCGGCCGTTGGCAACAACGAGGTCGAAGGTTTGGGAGAAGGCGGGCAGGGCGGTAGCCAGCAGCAGAAGAACGCGAAGCGACATAAGGATTATGCTAACGCGGGAGGGAAGGCCTCTTGGTAGGCTTGCTCCACCTGCGCGGCCTCGTCGTCGGTGAGAGCAGCGAACTCACGGGCGCGAGCGCGAGTGGAGAGCTGGCCGTTGTTCTGCCGCAGGAGGCGAAACAGCAGGTCTGCCGTGCGATCGGGCATGTCGGCGATCGCGGCGACGGCCGAGCGGAACTGGTCATAGCTCTCGAGAAACGCCGTTTCGCGGGGCAGATCTACTTCAATGGTCCTACGCACGCAATCGAACAAGAACTCAGCGTGGGGTGTGGCGTCGAAGAAGCGGTAGAAATCCGCCGTGTCATTCAGGATATCGACGTTACCGTCCATGGTTGGCTTCCAGGTGATGGCGGGTAGCAAGCGTCGGGAGTAATCTTCCAGGACCGCCCGATAGGCGGGCAGTCCATCCAGAATCGCGGCGGAGATCGGGAAGACGATACCGGGCGGATGGAACCCCCGCGAGGCGAGCACGTGGTGGATCAGGTAGCGGTGCAGGCGGCCGTTGCCGTCGGCAAACGGATGGATGTAGACAAAGGCAAAGGCAGACACAGCGGCGGCGAGCACGGGGTCCAAACCGTAGCCACCGGCATGGTCGAAGGCAAGCAATCCTTCGAGCAAGGAAGGAAGGTCCTGGTGGTGGGCGCTGATGTGGTCCGGCAACGGCGCACGAGTGTCGCGATCATGGTCGCCGACAAAGCTGCCCTCCTGGCGCAGTCCGAGCTTTACAAAACGCGCATCGCCGATGACCATGGCCTGCAGTCGCAGCAGTTCTTCGACTGACAGCGGGTGGCGTCCGGCTTGGCCGATCGCACGGCCCCAACGCTGGATTCGATCCTGCGGCGCACGCTCGCCTTCAATGGCGTAGGAAGACTTTGAATCCTTGAGAAGCAACAAGGCGGCCGTGCGGGCGAGGATATCACGGGGGACGGCGGCGATGGCAGCTTGTGCGCGAACATCAAGGTTGAGGCCGATGAAGTTGTCGAGCTTGGGAGTCCGGAACACCAGCGGACAGAACTGCGGGGAGCCGGGCAGATTGATACGCACGCGGTGCCGGGATGAGTTGCGCGCGGCGGCGGCACTGAACTGACGCGCCGGGTCCAGTGCAGGCACATAAGCTGCCGTGCGGGCGTCTGGCAGGTCCAAGGTTCGTCCCAGCAGCCATTCATACAGGAACCACAACCGTTGCGCGTACTTGCTGTTGGGGCTGGCCGAAACCAGGGATTCGATGGGCTTCGGACCGGCTTGCAGGAACAGTCGCTTCAGGACGGCCAAATCAACGCCTTCGTAGCGAAGCGCAAAGGTGAGGTGGCCTTCCAGCGTCGCGGCGGGCGCATGCCGTGGAGTGAGGATCCGCCATCCCGATGCTTCCCGGATGCGATGGTGCCCGCCAGTGGCAAACAGCGTTCTGGGGTGTGGGACTCGCAGGCTGTAGGCGTCGATGAGCGCGGCATAGCCGGCCGGTGTAGCGCGTTCTGGCAGCGCCTGCTCCAGCAGAGAGGTAACGGGCCCTGAAAATGGTACGTGGGGCGATCTGGCCATGAAAAACGCTAACAACTCATGAAAAACGTCAACTGGAACCAGCGTACCGTGAAAAACGTTAAGTTGTGGGTGAGTTTAGGTAAGAAGGTGGGGTTGGGGTGGCTAACGGGATTTGAACCCGTGACATCTGGAACCACAATCCAGCGCTCTACCGACTGAGCTATAGCCACCGCATTCGGTTCTTTCAGCATACCACTTACTTGAAGAAGTTTGCCATACCCGTGATGATGATCGCGTTGGTGAAATCGATGAGGAACGCACCCACCAGCGGGACCACGATGAAGGCACGCGGGGCCGGACCGTGTTTGCGCGTGATGACGTCCATGCAGGCCATGGCATTGGCGGTAGTGCCCAGCATGAAGCCGCAGAAGCCGCCGGCCATGACGGCCGCCTCGTAGTCGCTGCCCATGCTCTTATAGGCCAGGAAGACGCACATCAGGAAGACCAGGACGATCTGCCCGATAAGCATGATCAGGAACGGCAGGGCGAGGGTAGCGATCTGCCAGAGTTGCAGGGTCAGCAGGGCCATAACGATGAAGATGTAGAGGGCGATGTTGCCGATGGTATCGATATGGCGCTGGCTGAGTTTGAGGAAGCTGGTGTGGTCGTCGACATTGCGGATGATGGCGGCGGCGATCATGGCGCCGACATACGACGGCAGGACGAGGTTCATACTGGTAAACCAGCCGCTGATGAGGGTGCCCAGTGCCATGGCGACGGCGATGGCGATGACGCTGCCCAGCAGGTGATTCTCCTCGGCCTCGCTTTCGTCGTGCATCTTGCTGACGCCGGTATCGACGGTAGGCTCATTGTGGTAGGCCACGACTTCTGGATCCGGAGCGGGCGGGGGTGGGATCTTCGCTTTGAGGTGATCCCGCTTGATCAACAGACCGCCGATGAACCCACCCATGAGCCCGCCGGCGGTAATGCCGAACATGGCGGAGGCCACACCGACAGCAGAGGCGCCGGCGACGCCCATGTCTTCAAAGGTTTTGCCGAAAGCGAGCGCGGTGGCGGGACCGCCGGTGAGAGCAACGGATCCGGAGATGATGCCGAGCAGTGGGCTGACGTTGAGAACGTTCGCCAAGCCAATGCCAACCGCATTCTGGAGGACTGCACCCAGCGTGGCGATCCCGAAGAAGACGAGAACCTGCATGCCGCCTTCCTTCACCAGGCGCAGGCTGGCGCCCATGCCGATGGTGGTGAAAAACGCGTTCATGAGGATGGCCTGCAGCACCAGATCCATCTCGAAATTCACGACCCGGTCACGCAGCAACAAGGTGGTAACGGCGAAAACAAGGCCGCCAACAATCGAAGAGGGAATGTTGAGTTTATCGAAGACGGGCAACCGGTGCTTGAGCCAGTTGCCCAGGGCTACACCGAAGCAAGCAATCCCCAGCACCTGTACGGCGGAGAGCTTGATCAGAGGGATGGGCATCCCTAGAGAGTAAGCTATAAGCCGGCTTTCTTCCAGAGGTCATCGACGCGTTTCTTCACGTCAGCGGGCATGGTGAGGACATCGGGCCAGCGGCGGGTGAAGCCTTCTTCCGGCCACTTGCGCGTGGCGTCGATACCCATCTTGGAGCCGTAGTTGGGCAGGCGGCTGGCGTGGTCCAGCGAGTCGATGGGGCCCATGGCAAACTCGATGTCGCGCTGCGGGTCGATGTTGTTCAGCGCCTTCCAGGCGACTTCGCTGAAGTTCTGGACATTGACGTCCTCGTCGACAACCACGATGCACTTGGTGAACATTGCTTGGCCCAGGCCCCAGATGGCATGCATCACTTTTCGTGCGTGGCCGGGATAGGTCTTGCGGATGGACACCAGCATCAGGTTATGGAAAATGCCCTCGGCGGGCATGGCCATGTCGCGCACTTCGGGCAGTTGCAGGCGCATCAGCGGCAGGAAGATGCGCTCGATGGCTTTGCCCATGTAGTAATCCTCCATGGGCGGGGGACCAACGATGGTGGTGGCGTAGATCGGATTCTTGCGGTGCGTGATGCAATCGACGTGGAAGACGGGATAGTCATCGTCCAGCGAGTAGAAGCCGGTGTGATCGCCGAAAGGGCCTTCCCGGCGCAGTTCGCCGAGGTTGACGTGGCCTTCCAGCACGATCTCGGCCTGCGCCGGAACCAGGATGTCGTTTGTCTCGCACTTCACCATCTCCACCGGCTTGGTGCGCAAAAAGCCGGCGATCATCATCTCATCCAGGTCAGGCGGCAACGGCAGGATGGCGGAGTACATCGTTGCCGGGTCACACCCAATCGCAACCGCCACGGGCATCTTCGTCTGCTTGCCCTCCTGCAGCAGGCGCCGGTAGTGATCGGCGCCCTGTTTATGGGTCTGCCAATGCATGCCGGTGGTGCGGTCGTCATAGACTTGCATGCGATACATGCCGCAGTTGCGTTTACCGGTAACCGGGTTGTGGCTGAACACCATCGGCAGGGTGATGAACGGGCCGCCATCCTGGGGCCAGCAGTGCAGGACGGGGAATTCCTTGAGCGAGAAGTTATCCTTGCGGATGACTTCCTTGCAGGGCCCTCCCGATACCTGTTTCGGAAAGAACGCGCCCATCTCGGCCAGTTTGGGCAGCATCTTCAGCTTGCTCAGCAGGCCTTCGGGCATGCGCATTTCCAGATACTCGGCAATGCGCTTGGCGATTTCGTCCACCGAGTCCACTCCGAGCGCGATCTGCATCCGCCTGTCGCTGGCAAAGGCGTTGATGAGCAGCGGCACCTTGCTGCCCTTGGGATTCTCGAACAGCAGGGCCGGGCCGCCTTTCTTGACGGCGCGGTCGGCCAGTTCGGTGATCTCCAGGTAGGGATCCACCTCGTCCTTGATGCGCTTCAATTCGCCTTTGGTTTCCAGGGCGCGAAGGAACTCGCGCAGGTCCGTGTATGCCATGTCTCTTCTACTATGAAGCAAGATGCGCGGTACATGCCTGTCGCGGTAGTTTTATGATGAACAGTTTGGGATCCTGAATACCTTATGACGCAACGCAATGCCCTGGTCACCGGGGCGAGCCGAGGAATCGGCAAGGCCTGCGCCCTGGCGCTGGCGGCGGCGGGGCACCGGGTGGTGCTCGCAGCGCGCGATTTGACCAAGTTGGAGGAAGTGGCCGCACAGATCCGCGAGGCGGGCGGAACGGCCTTCGTCGTGAAACTTGATCTGGCGGACCTGGATAGCATTCCAGCCAGCTTCAAGAACGCGACGGACCAGTTGGGCGGCCCTATCCAGATTCTGGTCAACAATGCCGGCATTACGAAAGACGGCCTCTCCATGCGCATGAAGCGCGCCGACTTCGAAACCGTGCTGGATACAAATCTGACGGCAGCTTTCGTTGCCATACAGCAGGTCACGCCCGCCATGCTGCGCGAACGCTGGGGGCGCATCATCAACCTCAGCAGCGTGGTGGCGCAGGCAGGCAACGCCGGCCAGTCGAACTACGTGGCGTCCAAGGCCGGATTGATCGGGCTGACCAAGGCGCTCGCCCAGGAGATCGCCAGCCGGAACGTGACGGTGAACGCCGTCGCGCCCGGCTTCATCGAAACCGACATGACCGCTGTCCTCAGCGCGGAAGTGAAGGAGCGGATTCTGCAGGGGATTCCAATGAAGCGGATGGGCAGCGCCGAAGACGTTGCCGCGGCGGTGCGGTTCCTGGCAAGCGAAGAGGCGGGCTACATCACCGGGCACGTGCTGAACGTGAACGGCGGGATGTACATGTCGTAAAACATAATCCAGGGATTATGTACAGCCGCCACCACAGACGGGCCCGGGTGCTGTTCGGCGCCAGCGACGTACTGCTGACGGCGATCGCCTTTGAACTGGCCTACCAGACCCGTGCCTGGCTGCCCTTGGAGCGATTCTTTGAACTGACGCCGCAGGTGCGCGCGCTGCTGCTGCTGTGCGCGCTGTTCCAGTGGGTGCTGGCCGGGGTGTGGCTGGGCGTTTACGAGCGGCTGGATTCGGCGCATCCGTGGGTGATTCTGCGCGATGCCACCAAGCAGGTGCTGTTCGGGACCGTGTCGCTGGTGCTGTTTGAGTTCGCCCTGCGGCTGGACCTGAGCCGCTCGTTCCTGGGCCTGTTCGTGTTCTACAGTTGGCTGCTGTTGCTGCTGTTCCGCTGGCGATTAGGGAAGCTGGTGGGGATTATCCGGCGCGAGTTCGCGGCACCGCATCACGTGATGCTGGTGGGTACGGGGGACCGTGCGGTGCGGCTGGGACGGATGATCGAACGCAGCGCCGACCATGGCATCCGGCTGCTGGGCTTTCTGGCCCTGGATCCCGGCGAGCCGCCCGTAACGAGCCTGGAGCGGCAGTATCCCACATATCCCATCGCGGAGTTGCCCGCCCTGCTGCGCAAGGACGTGATCGATGAGATCCTGTTCGCGGTAGGCAGTGACCGGCTGGCGGAACTGGAAGACGTCTTCCTGACCTGCGACGAAGAAGGCGTGCGGACGCGCGTCGCGGTGGACTTTTTCCCGCATGTAAACAGCGACGTGTACCTGGACCGCTACGGCGAACTGCCGCTGCTGACATTCGCCGCCGCGCCTCACGATGAGATCCGGCTGTGGGTGAAGCGGGCCTTCGACGTGTTGATCGCGGCGGCGGCATTGCTGCTGCTGATGCCCGTGATGGGCGCCATCGCGCTGCTCATCCGCGTCACCAGCACCGGACCCGCCATTTTCCGGCAGGTGCGCTGCGGGCTGAACGGACGGCGCTTTGTCTTCTACAAATTCCGTTCCATGGTGGATAACGCCGAGGCGCTGAAGGGGTCGCTGACGCACCTAAACCGGCGCGAGGTGGTGTTCAAGATCCCGAATGACCCGCGCATGACCGGCATCGGCCGCTGGCTGCGCAAGTTCTCCATCGACGAGTGGCCGCAGCTGTGGAATGTCTTAAAAGGCGACATGTCGCTGGTGGGCCCGCGTCCGGCCGTGCCGGAAGAAGTGGAGCGCTACAAGCCCTGGCAGCGGCGGCGGCTGCGGATGCGCCCGGGGCTGACGTGCCTGTGGGCCGTCCAGGGACGCGATCAGCTGGACTTTGAGACCTGGATGAAGATGGACATGCAGTACATCGACAACTGGTCGCTCACGCTCGACTGGAAGATCCTGTTGCGGACAATCCCGTACGTTCTGCTGGGAAAAGGCGCACACTGAAGGTATGGACCTGATTCCCTCTCAAGAAGATGTCTGCAGCCTTCTGAAACAGACGGGTGCATGGCGTCACGGGCATTTCGTTTATCCCAACGGATTGCACGCCAGCGAGTACTTACAGGTAGCGCTGGCCATGCGGCATTTTGAGCACCTGAAGACCTTGAGCGTCGGGTTGAGCCGGAAGGTGCGGGCCAACTCGGAACTGCGAGCCATGATCCCCGAACTGTCGATCGTGGCGCCATCGGGCGGTGGACTGCCGGTCGCCTACGGTGTGTGCGAAGCACTGCGCGCCAAGCAGGTGTATTGGGCCGAGAACGAAGGTGTGGATACGCCCATGCACTTCCGCCAGTACTTCTTCCAGAAGCCCGGCGAAAAGGTGCTGCTGGTGGACGATATTTTCCGCTCGGGGCGCAAGCTCAGCCAATTGAAGAACCTGATTGAAAGCAACGGCGGGGAAGTGGTGGGACTAGCAGTGATCGTCTACCAGCCGACGCCGCATACGCCGGATTTCGGAAGCATTCCGCTGTATTATCTGGCAAAGCTGGATTCGCTGTATTTCAAGGACGCCGACACTTGCGACCTGTGTCACCAAGGGATGGGGTTGGACTCGGTTTGGGTTTAGGAACGCGCGGCAGCTAAGCGGTACGCGGCTCCCCGTCGGCGGAGCCGCGTACCGGAGGTTGATTTACGCCCGCAGATCCTTGGCAACCACCTGGAGGTCGGAAGCCAGGCCGGAAAGGCCCTGGGCGGAACGTTGCGTTTCGCTCGCGGCCGTTGCCGTGCTTTGTGCCGCCGAAGCGACGGCGGTGATGTTCTGCGCGATTTCGCTGCTGCCTTTGGCGGCTTCGGCGACGTTGCGCACGATTTCGTTGGTAGTGGCGGTTTGCTCCTCGACAGCCGAGGCGATCGTGGAAGACGCCGAATTGATGTTGCTGATGATCTGGTCGATCTGCGAGATGGCTTCCACCGCGCTCTTGGTGTCAGATTGGATGGCGGCGATCTTCTTGCCGATCTCCTCGGTGGCCTTGGCGGTTTCCTTGGCCAGTTCCTTTACCTCATTGGCGACGACCGCGAAGCCTTTTCCGGCCTCTCCGGCGCGCGCCGCCTCGATGGTGGCGTTCAGCGCGAGCAGATTGGTCTGCTGGGCAATGGAAGTGATCACCTTGATGACCTGGCCGATCTCTTCGCTCGACTGGCCGAGCTTTGAAACCGTCTCGTTGGTAGACTGCGCCATCTGCACGGCAGTGGTGGCCATGCGCGCGGCATCGTTGGTACCCTTGGCGATCTCGCGGATGCTGGCACTCATCTCCTCGGCGCTGGTGGACACAACCTGGAGGTTGCGGCTCACCTGCTCGCCGGCGGCGGAAACCACGCCCGCCTGGGTGGAGGTGGTCTGCGCCGCATTGCCCATCTGCTGGCTCACCGAACTCAGTTCCTCAGACGAACTCGCCAGCACTTCCACAATGCGGGTCATCTCAATGCGGGCCCGCGCCTGACGGGTGACATCGGTGGCGAATTTGACCACCTTATACGGGTGCCCGTTCAGGTCGCGGATGGGGTTGTAGGAGGCCTGGATCCAGACTTCCTTGCCGCCCTTGCCAATGCGCTTATACTCAGCAGCCTGATACTCGCCCCTTTTAAGTGCAGCCCAGAACTCCTTGTACTCCGAACTGTGCCGGTACGCCTCATCCACGAACATGCCGTGATGCCTGCCTTTGACCTCCTCCAAACGGTAGCCCAGCGTCTGGAGGAAGTTGTCGTTCGCGTCCAGGATCTTGCCATCCAGATCGAACTCGATCACAGCCTGCGATTTGCCGATCGCCTCAATCTGGCCGGCATAGTTGGCGTTCTTCAGTTTCTCCGCCGTGACGTCGGTGGCGTATTTGACCACCTTGAACGGCTTGCCGTTGAGGTCAAGGATGGGGTTGTAAGAAGCCTGGATCCAGACCTCCTTGCCACCCTTGCCGATGCGCTTGTATTCGGCTGCCTGGTATTCGCCCCGGCCAAGGGCAGCCCAGAAATCACGATAAGCGCCACTGTCGCGGTAGCCGTCTTCCACGAACATGCTGTGATGGCGGCCCTTGATTTCTTCCAGCCGGTAGCCCAGGGTCTTCAGGAAGTTTTCGTTGGCATCCAGGATGGTGCCGTCGAGAGCAAACTCAATCACCGCCTGCGATTTGCCGATCGCCGCAATCTGACCGGCATAGTCAGCATTCTTCCTCTTCGCCGCGGTGATATCGGTGGCCAGAATCAGCAGCTTCATGGGTCTACCCGCCGCGTCGCAGATCGGGTTATAGGAAGCATGGAACCACACCTCCTTCCCGCCCTTCCCAATTCGCTTCGATTCGCCGGAATGGTACTCACCGCGGCTCAGCTTGGCCCACAGCGCCTTGTACTCCGGACTGTATTTCGTGGCTTCCTCGACGAACATGCTGTGGTGTCGGCCTTTCACCTCCTGGAGCTCATACCCCAGAATGCCCGTAAAGTTCTCGTTCGCATCCAGAATGATGCCTTCCAGATCGAGTTCCAGAACAGCCACCGCATTGCGGATGGCCGTTATCTGCCGGGCATGCTCGGCGCTCTGTCGTTTCGCGGCGGTGATGTCGGCGGCACACTTGATCACCCGGAACGGCTTGCCGGCCTGGTCCAATACCGGGTTGTAAGAAGCCTGCAGCCAGACCTCTTTCCCGCCCTTGCCAATGCGCCGGTACTCGCCCGCGGTATACTCGCCGCGGTTCAACCTCGCCCAGAACTCCCGGTATTCCGGGCTGCTCCGATAGGCCTCGTCCACGAAGAGGCTGTGATGGCGCCCCTTGATCTCCTCCAGCGAATAGCCCAGCGTCTCCAGGAAATTCGCGTTCGCATGCAGAATGGTGCCTTGCAGGTCGAACTCAATCACCGCCTGCGACTTGCCGATCGCGGCCACCTGTGCGGCCAGTTCCAGGGCGCGCAGTTGTTGCGCCACGGCCTCTGTGACAACGGCCCAGCTAACCAGAACGCCGGACGGTTTTCCCTCCGTATCCATGGGGGAGAAGCGCAACTCCAGTTTCTCCGAACCCAGGTCAACGGCCAGCTTTGCAGGCAGGTTGCGAGCGTCCAGCGCGGTACCCTGTCCAGCGCCAGCACCACCCCACAGCGTCTCCAGCCCCTTGCCTGCCAACTGGGTGGCGGGCACCGGGAGCAACCGCTCCAGCGTTTGGAGTGTGCGCCGCGAGGCGGCATTGAGGAACTGGATGCGGAGATCCGCGTCCGCAACAATGATGTTCTCGCTTAAGTGGTCAAGAACTTCGGTGGACAGTACCGAAGAGGTCCTCCGCGCTACTCTGCGATTGGGGTTGGCCGCCGGACCTGACTTTATCTGTTTCACTACTCTCTTCTCCTTTGAACTCTCGTGCGAAGACAACGGGATGAATGTCTGTAAGACTTGGAATGGCACCTCGGCATCACTCGGCCAGGTGCAACGGCACCCAACTGCCAAGCAGGATACGTGTAGGCTTCCTTATCTGGCGTAGCGGAAGAAACTGCCGCCACAGTCCGCTTATCGGCCCTCATGTACAGGAATTTGACACCAAAGAACGCAAACACGACAATGTGGGTTTAACTGTGGCTGTACGCCGCCGCACGCTGCAGAGTTTTTCCGCTTGGAAAAGCAAATGCCGGCAGAGGTGCCTTCCCCCTACCGGCATTCGGGAAGCCCAAAAAGGCCCGAGTGTTCAGCCCTTCATCTTCTGCGCCGTGGCGTGAAGATCCGCCGCAAGGTGCGACAGCTCCTTGGCCGAGCGCTGCGTCTCCTCCACGGCGCCGGCGGTTTCCTTGGCGGCCGTGGCGACGGCAAGAATCCCGCGCGTTACCTCGACACTGCCTTTGGCGGCTTCGGCGACGCTGTGCACAATCTCATGCGTCGTCGCGGTCTGCTCCTCAACGGCACTGGCAATGGTGGTCGACGCGTTGTAGATGTTCGTGATGATGCGGTCAATCTCGCTGATTGCCGCCACCGCGGACTTCGCGTCTTCCTGGATTGCCTCGATCTTCTTACCGATTTCCTCGGTAGCCGTGGCGGTGGCCTTGGCCAGATCCTTTACTTCATTGGCAACCACCGCGAAACCCTTCCCGGCTTCTCCGGCGCGGGCGGCTTCGATCGTCGCGTTTAGAGCCAGCAGGTTTGTTTGCTGGGCAATGGAGGTGATGACCTTGATCACCTTGCCGATCTCCAGACTCGAGTCGCCGAGTTTCGCCACCGTGGTGTGGGTCGCCTGCGCCACTTCCACCGCGGTGGTTGCCATGCGCGCCGCCTCATTGGTGCCTTTGGAAATCTCCCGGATACTAGCGCTCATCTCCTCGGCGCTGGTGGACACCACTTCGATGTTCTTGCTGATCTGCTCGCTGGCGGCCGACACCACTTCCGCCTGCCCGGAGGTTTGCGCGGCCGAACTGCCCATCTGCTGGCTGACCGCACTCATCTCCTCGGAAGAGGTGGCCAGCACGGTCACCACGCGCGCCATTTCTTCCCGGGCCTGTGCCTGCCGGGTAATGTCGGACGCGAACTTCACCACCTTCACCAGCTTCCCGTCCCCATCGAGGATGGGGGTGTAGGTGGCGTGCAGCCACACCACGCGGCCGTCCTTGGTCACCCGTTTGCACTCACAGGAGTGGTACTCGCCGCGATTGAGGGCCGCCCAGAACTCGCGATACTCCAGACTACTCTTTTCTTCCGAGCCGACAAACATGCTGTGGTGCCGGCCCTTGATCTCTTCCTGCCGGTAGCCCATCGTTTGCAGAAACACGTCATTGGCGTGCCGGATGGTCCCGTCCATTTCAAACTCGATAACGGCCTGCACGCGCCCGATAGCCTGGATCTGGCTGGTGTAGTCCAGGTTCTGCGCCTGCAACTTCAGCCGTTCGGTCACCACCGACCACGTCACCATCGTGCCAATGTGCTGCTTTTTCAGGTCAAACGCCGGCGCCACCAGCAGTTCCAGTTTCTCCGGGCCCACCTGGATCACGGCACGGTGAGGCAACCGCGACAGATCGGAAACGACCGCCCGCGGATGGGCCGGCTTCTTGTGGAAAATATCAATGGACTGCCCGACAATCTTGTCGGCCTTCACGGGCAGAAGGTGTTCAATCTGCCGGAGTGTCTTTAAGGACGCTTCGTTCAGATAGCGAATCTTGAATGCCTTATCCGCGAGGATGACATTCACAGGTACGCTGTCCAGCATGGACAGGGCGATCACCGGATCGAGCGTGATCGTACGGCCGCGGGCGGGTTTCTCCGGCGCCCCTTTACCCTTCGCCTTCACTGGCGACGAGGCCGTCTTTCTGACCGGCCTACCTTTGGCCTTCACGGCCTTCGGCGCGGAACTCGCCTTGCGTGCCGGCGCCTGCTTACCCGCCTTCATGTGCTCTCTCTATGTTGGTTCGAACTGCCGCTGGTTTGCCGCATCGACGCGTTAAGACACGGGGATGCGGAGGACGTGTCACTCAGTTGCTTTATCGGCAGTTCAGGGCGAACTATGATCGATACCACAATAAATTACACCAACCCGCCGGGTGTTAGTTCTTCACACAAGCGTCCACTTACACCATTGGCTTACATCGCCGCTTTCGCGCCTTCCGGCTCCTTACCCGAATACCGCGGATCGCCCCCGGTTTCGGCCAGCAATCGCGCCATGCGGTCCTGTAGCCCCGCCAGCAGCTTCTTGCGCTCCGGCTGGCTATCCAGGCGAATCACCGTACGCATGCGATCATGCGCCATCATGCGGGTATCGCCCAGCAGGTTGTTCATCTGGTCGGGGTCTTTCTGGATGTCGTAGAGTTCGTCGATATCCCAGACCCCGTAATACTGCGCGAGACTGTACTGGTTAGTCCGCAACCCGTATATGGTCGGCGTATAGGGAAAATCCCGCTCCCACTCATACTCATACAGGAAATCCGTACGCCAGTTACTCGCCTGCCCCCGGAGCAAGGGCAGGAAGGACCGGCCGTGCATCGAAGCAGGCGGCGTAACGCCCCCGGCTTCCAGAAACGTCGGCGCTATGTCCTGGTTCAGAACATACTCGGCACGGGTACCCGGGCGGAACAAATCCGGGCAGTGGGCCAGCATCGGGATGCGAATCGACGGCTCATGCATGGAGCGCTTGTCGATGAGCCCATGCTCACCCCACAGATACCCGTTATCGCCCATGTACACCACCAGCGTGTCATTGAGTAAGTTGCGGCGCCGCAGCGTATCCATAATCCGGCCAACGCTGTCATCGATCGCCGACAGGCTGCGCGCGTAGCCCTTATACAAGTCTTCCAGCGGAAGAATCTGCCCGATGGCGCCATCCACGCCGTGTCGTGT
Organism: Bryobacterales bacterium; assembly: GCA_016789745.1. Classification (GTDB taxonomy): domain Bacteria; phylum Acidobacteriota; class Terriglobia; order Bryobacterales; family Bryobacteraceae; genus CADEFT01. The sequence continues at coordinate 1,316 of JAEUQF010000197.1, read as the reverse complement.
CGCCCTGCGGCGGCGGACCCATTCCGGCTTGCCCTGGCTGAAGTCATCCCGCAGCCACATCGATTTCGGCCGGGGCATGCGCTCGTTGGCATACTGGTCGCGATAGCGAGGCGCCGGTTCAAACGGCGAGTGAACGGCCTTGTGCGAGAGATACAGACAGAAGGGCGCCGACTGCTTCTCAATGAAGCGTTCGGCCTCATCGGTCAGGATATCGGTCATGTAGCCGGACTTCTTCTGGCGCCGTCCGTTGTCGTTGATTTCCGGGTTATGGTATTCGCCCTGGCCGTAGAAGCTGACCCAATGGTCGAAGCCGGGACGCGGATTATCCGAGGCACCGCCCATGTGCCACTTTCCCAGAAAGCCTGTCTTGTAGCCGTTCTTCTGCAGTAGCTGGGCGAAGGTCGGCAGGTTGGGATTCAGTTCCGAAAAGTTATCGTTCACCTTATGCGCATGCGGATAGAGGCCGGTGAGGATCGACGCGCGGCTGGGCGAACAGAGCGACGAAGTGACAAAGGCATTCTCGAAGCGAACACCACCGGCCGCAAGGGCATCCAGATGAGGGGTCTTCAGCCACGGATGGCCGGCGCAGCCCATGAAGTCATAACGATGATCGTCGGTGAGGATGAAAACGATGTTGCGGCGCTTCGATTGCGCATTCAGAACGGCGGGCGCCTGTGCGGCGGCGGCGGTGGAGAGGAAATTGCGGCGAGTCATTCGTGTACCTTAAATATCATGAACCGCCGCAGCTTCGTGAGTGCCGGCGCCGCTTCGCTTGCGGCCGCCGCGTTGGACCAGACAGCCTTTGCCCAGGGCAAAACCCGCCGTGTGGGCCTGATCGGTTCCGGATGGTATGGCAAATGCGACCTGTTCCGCCTGATCCAGGTGGATCCCGGCGTCGAGGTGGTGTCGCTGTGCGATGTCGACAAGAAAATGCTGAGCCAGGCCGCCGACATGGTGGCCGAACGGCAGCGCAATCACAAGAAACCGCGGTTGTATGCCGACTACCGGGAAATGCTCAAGCAGGGCGGCCATGACATCGTGCTCGTAGCAACTCCGGACCACTGGCATGCGCTGCCCATGATCGAAGCCGTGAAAGCCGGCGCCGACGTCTACGTGCAGAAGCCCATCAGCGTGGACGTCACCGAAGGGCAGGCCATGCTGGCCGCCGCGCGCAAGTACAATCGCGTGGTGCAGGTGGGTACCCAGCGGCGCAGTACGCCGCACCTCATGGAAGCCAAGGCGAAGTATCTCGACAGCGGCGCGCTCGGCAAGATCGGCCATGTCGAAATCTACTGCTACTACCACATGCGCAACCG
>JAEUQF010000196.1 GCA_016789745.1 Bryobacterales bacterium | reverse complement strand
CTCCGCAACCCCTCCGACGCCGCCTACGAAAAGTTGGTCGACAAGCTCCTCGAGTCGCCCCACTACGGCGAGCGCTGGGCCCGCATCTGGCTCGATCTTGCCCGCTATGCCGACTCCCAGGGCTACGAAAAAGACGCCCTCCGGACCATCTGGCCTTACCGCGACTGGGTCATCGACGCCCTCAACAAAAACCTCCCCTTCGACCAGTTCGCCCTCAAGCAGATCGCCGGCGACCTCCTCCCCAACCCCTCCGAAAGCGATCTCATCGCCACCGGCTTCCACCGCAACACCATGACCAACACCGAAGGCGGCACGGACGACGAAGAGTTCCGCGACATCGCCGTCCGCGATCGCGTCGCCACCACCGGCGTCGCCTTCATGGGCCTCACCTGGGGCTGCGCCCAGTGCCACACCCACAAATACGACCCCCTCTCCCACCGCGAGTTCTACCAGCTCTACGCCTTCTTCAACCAGACCGAAGATGCCGACAAGCCCGACGACAGCCCCGTGCTGAAGCTGGCCAATGGCTCCACCCCCATCTTCCGCGAACTGCCCGCCGAGAAACGCCGCCAGACCCGCATCTTCGACCGCGGCAACTTCCTCAACCCCGGCGAGCCCGTCGAAGCCGCCGTCCCTCAAGCCTTCCATCCCATGGCCCCCGACGCGCCCAAAAACCGCCTCGGCCTCGCCAAATGGCTCACGGACCGCAACAACCCCCTCACCGCCCGCGTCCAGGTCAACCGCTACTGGGCCCGTATGTTCGGCCGCGGCCTCGTCGAAACCGAAGAGGACTTCGGTACCCAGGGCCAGTTGCCCAGCCACCCCGAATTGCTCGATTGGCTCGCCGTCGACTTCATGGAGCGCGGCTGGGACATGAAAGCGGCTCTCAAGACCATCGTGATGTCAGCCACCTACCGCCAAAGCGCGGCGGCCTCCCCGGAGCTCCGCGCCAAGGACCCCAATAACGTCCTGCTCGCCCGCGGCGCCCGCTTCCGTATCGACGCCGAAATGGTTCGCGACCAGGCCCTCGCCCTCAGCGGCCTCCTCAACCGCAAGCTCTATGGCCCGCCCGTCATGCCCTGGCAGCCCGATGGCATCTGGCAGGTGGTCTACAGCGGCGCCCAATGGGAAACCGGCAACAGCGAGGAACGCTATCGCCGCGCCATCTATACAATGAACCGCCGCACCACTCCCTACCCGGCCATGCAGACCTTCGATGCCCCCAGTGGCGAAGTCTGCACCGCCCGCCGCATCCGCACCAACACGCCCCTCCAGGCCCTCGCGTCCTTGAACGACCCGGCCCTCATGGAAGCCGCCCAGAACCTCGGCCTGCGCACCGCGGAAGAGAAGGGAAGTGACGCCGACCGCGCTGCCCGCCTCTTCGAACGCCTCACCCTGCGCAAGCCCTCCGACACCGAACAGAAGCGCATCGTCGCTCTCTACAAGGACGCCGCCGCCGACCTTAAAAAAGACGCCGAAGCCACCCACCGGCTGTTGAACTACGGTCAGCGCCTCTACTCCCGCGACCGCGAATCTACCCTCCTCGGCGACGGCCGCGAAGACGGCGCCCAGTGGCGCTACGTCACCGAAAAGCCCGCCACCGACGAATGGCTCAAACCCGACTTCTCCGACGCCGCCTGGAGCACCGGCCCCGGCCAGTTCGGCCTCCTCGCCACCACCGCCAAGAAGCCCGAACCGCTGCTACGCACCAAGTGGGACACCGAAGAGCTCTGGCTCCGGCGCGAGTTCACGGTCCCCGAACAGGGCGTCGACGCCGTCCGTCTGCTCGTCCGTACCGATGCCGCCTTCGAAGCCTACGTCAACGGCGTCCCGGCCGCCGCCACCGACATGAACCGCAGCGGCTACTACGGCTATACCTTCTCTAAGGAAGCCCTCGCCGCCATCCAGCCCGGCCGCAATGTCCTCGCCATCCACGCCAAGCGCAGCTATGAGCCCGTTCGCGGCCAGGTCTTCGACGCCGGCCTGCTCGCCGCCCGCCCCGTCGCCCAGGGCGAGCAGACCAACACCGCCGTCACCCGCGCCGCCTGGATCATGGTGGCCAATGCGCTCCTGAATCTCGACGAGGTCCTCGTACACCCGTGAAGCTATCTCCTGAACTCGACCTGCTCCGCACCAAGACGCGCCGCCACTTCCTGCAGTCCTGCGGCCTCAACCTCGGCGGCATGTTTCTGGCCTCGCAAGCCGGACGCGCCGCCACGGGCGACTCCATCAATCCGCTCGCCCCCAAAAAGCCGCCTCTGCCCGCCAAAGCGAAAGCCGTCATCTACCTCCACATGCCCGGCTCGCCGTCACAATTGGACCTCTTCGATTGGAAACCGGAACTGGTCAAGTACAACGGCCAGGACTGCCCCAAGCAGTATCTCGAAGGCAAGCGCTTTGCCTTCATTCGCGGCGTCCCGAAGATGCTGGGCACACCCTTCCAGTTCAAACAGCACGGCAAATCCGGTGCCTGGCTCAGCGAACTCTGGGAGCACTTCCCCAAAGTTGTCGACGACGTGACCATCATCCGCTCGATGACCACCGAGCAGTTCAACCACGCCCCGGCCCAGTTATTTGTCCACACCGGCAATGCCCGCTTCGGCGGCGCCGCGCTCGGCTCCTGGATCACCTATGGCCTCGGCTCGGAGAACCAGAACCTCCCCGGCTTCGTCGTCCTGCTCGGCGGCGGCAATAACCCCGACGGCGGCAAGAGCCTCTGGGGCAGCGGCTTCCTCCCCTCGGTCTACCAGGGCGTCCAGTGCCGCACCTCCGGCGACCCCGTCCTCTACCTCAGCAACCCCGACGGCGTCTCCCGCCCCCTGCGCCGCAAAACCCTCGACGCCATCCGCGACCTCAACGAGATCGAACAGGCCAAAATGGGCGACCCGGAAACCCAATCCCGCATCTCCCAATACGAGCTCGCCTTCCGCATGCAGATGTCCGTCCCCGAAGCCATGGACATCACCAAGGAGCCCGCCAACATCCACGAGATGTACGGCAGCAAACCCGGCGAAGCGTCCTTTGCCAACAACTGCCTGCTAGCCCGGCGCCTGGTCGAAAAGGGCGTCCGCTTCGTCCAGCTCTACCAATGGGGCTGGGACCACCACGGCTCCGGCCTCCGCGAAGACATCCGCTACGACCTGCCCAAGAAGATCAAGGCCGTCGACCGCCCCATCGCCGCCCTCATCCAGGACCTCAAACAGCGCGGCATGCTCGACGAAACCCTGATCGTCTTCGGCGGCGAGTTCGGCCGCACGCCCATGCGCGAGATCCGACCCGACTCCCCCGGCGGCTACGTCGGCCGCGACCATCACCCCCACGGCTACACGATGTGGATGGCCGGCGGCGGTATCCAGCACGGCCTCAACTACGGCGCCACCGACGAAATCGGCTACTACGCGGTCGAGAACAAGATGACCGTCCGCGACCTCCAGGCCACCATCCTGCACCTGGTCGGCCTCGATCCCTATAAGCTCAGCTTTCCGTTCCAGGGACTCAACCAACGCCTGATCGGGCCGACCAACGAAGGCCGGATCATGAAGGACATCCTGGCCTGATCGATTGTGGTGCCTGACGTGCAACCGGCACCCCATGATCTCTGTATCTTATAGATTTCGTTTGTTTTGTCTGTGTCTGGCGAGCACAGGTGTCGCTTCGGCGCAACGCCTCGATTTCGATCTGAAAGCTGGCGTTCCCTTAACTAATCAGACGCGCTGCTGTAACGATGAATCGCGGCGCTACATCCTGGGAGGCGGCGTCGAGGCGCGGCTTTGGCGAGGCTTCGCCGTCGAAGGCAATTTCCTCTACCGCCGCCTGGGCCAGCAGTCCTCCTTTCGCTACAACATCCTGGAGCAGCCCGGCCAGGATACCCCGGTGGTGGTCAGCAACGACACGCGGTCGCGCTACGATGTCGTTGAAGTGCCAGTCCTGGGGAAGTACTATTTCCGGCACGATAAGAAGATGAGTCCATTTGTTTCCACTGGCTACTCGTTTCGTAAGATAAGGGAGACCAACGAGTACTCGGCCCAACTCCAGTTCGCCGATGGCCGCGTGGAGAACCCGCAGGGCAAGTCGTCGCGCTGGGGGCAGTTGGACATCGGAGCCGTCGTGGGCCTGGGCCTGCGCTGGAACGTGGGCAGGATCAGCCTGGTGCCCGAATTCCGCTACACGCGCTGGGGTGGCCAACCGCAGGGGCCCGGATACAAACAGCAGGTCGACTTCCTTCTCGGCATCCGCTTCTAAACTTCTGGCGAATACAGACCGATAAGACACGCATGAACCTGTCGTATACCGAACAGCCTTCCCACGTTAACTTCCAGTTGAGCCTCCTGCAGTTGGCCATGATCCCTGGACCCAACGGCACCGTGGTTCCGGACCGCGTCAAGCAGGAAGTGAAAGAACTCGAACAGTACGTGGACAAGCTGGCTAGCGTCGCCAAGCGCTAAGGCTTGCGAGGCGTATCCCCCTCCACAGCCGCACTTTCGTCCAGTGTAACGGCCTATGCCGACCCTGGGCTCTAACGGGCGTAGGTCCGGCGTGCTCTGAGCACGACCGGAACCCGAAGGAGACCCAACGTAATGGCAACCTTGACGAAAAGCACGACAGTTCTGGCGGTGTTCGACACACCCGCTAGCGCGGATACCGCTGTTCGTGAACTGACCTCCGTAGGAGTTGACCGCAGCGACATCAGCGTCATCGCTCATGATCGCGACAAGCGTTACGAATCCACTACCGGCTTCGATACCGGCGACCGCAAAACCACTGATGGCACCACGGTCGGCGAGAACGTCGCCGGTGGCGCGCTTTTCGGCGGCCTCGGCGGCTTAGCCCTCGGCCTTGCAGCCCTCGCTATCCCCGGCATCGGCCCCGTCGTCGCCGCCGGGCCCCTCGCCACCACCCTCGCCGGCGCCGCCATCGGTGCTGCCGGCGGCGGCATTATCGGAGCCCTCAAAGATGCCGGCGTTCCCGATGACGAAGCCGACCTCTATGCCGAATCCGTCCGTCGCGGCGGCACGCTCGTGACCGTTCACTGTGACTCGGATCGGGCCAACGAGATATCCCGGATCCTGGACCGCAACGGCGCCGTCGATGTGGAAGAACGTGGCCAGTCCTATCGCCAGTCCGGCTGGAGCCGCTTCGATCAGGATGCCGGACCCTACGACACCACGCTCGGCTCCGGCCCTGGCGGCACCTATACGACCGGCAGCTCCGGCACCGGCACCGGCACCAGCACCACGTCGACCTCCGGCAAGGGCACTCGCACCGGCGCAGGCACTGGTGCGGGCATGACTTCCGGCACCGGCTCGACCAGCAGCTCGGCCTCGCGCTCCTCGTCCAAGTCCCAGCGCAACCTCGACTACGGCTCGGGCGAGTCCAGCCGCCGCTATTCCCGCATCTACGGCGAGGCCACCAGTTCCGGTGTTGGCTGGGGAACCAACGCAGGATCGGGGATGGGTGCCGGAGCGTCCGGTGGCGCCGGAATAGACACCGGCACGCTGGGCCTCGGCTCCAGCTACGACCCCGACTACCGCAATCACTGGGAAAAGAACTACGGTTCCCGCTACGGCGACTACAGCACCTACGAACCGGCCTATCGCTGGGGCTCATCTTCAGCGCAGAACTCCACCTACCGCGACCGCAGTTGGGAAGACATCGAAGACACGATGCGTACCGACTACCTCCGCAATAACCCCAACAGCACCTGGGATAACGTGAAGGGCGCGGTTCGCTACGGCTGGGAAAAGGCCACCGGCAAACGGCCGTAACTCGCCGCAACTTGTACCCGACTCCCCGTCAGAAGCACGCCCGGGCCGAGGTTAGTCTCCGGCCCGGGCTTTCTGTTGCCTATTTCTTCCCAATGCAGTAGAGCGCCTCGCCGGTACGGATGAACAGCTGGTTGCCCGCCGCCCTATGTCGTAAACCTTGCCATCGGCCAACAGCGGCGACGAACTGTACGAGCTCAGCTCAATGCGCTGGCCTTCGTAGATCGCATTCACCCGTTGACCAGAAAAGGCCACAGCAAACGGCCGTAGCACGCCCAGGCCGAGGTTAGTCTCGGCCTGGGCTCTCTGTTGCCTATTTCTTCCCAATGCAGTAAAGTGCCTCACCGGTGCGGATGAACAGCTGGTTGCCCGCCGCCACCGGACTCGCCAGCGTATAGCCGTCCAGCTTATTCACGCCCAGCACCTCAAAGACCGTCCCGGCCTTGATCACCGTCGTGGTGCCCTCTTCGTTGATGGCGTAAACCTTGCCGTCGGCCAGCAGGGGCGACGAACTGTACGAGCCCAGCTCAATGCGCTGGCCTTCGTAGATCGCCTTACCTGTCGCGACTTCAAGCAGGTTGTAGTAGCCCTTGTCATTCAGCACGTAGAGCAGTTTGCCGTCCGTCGCCGGTGTGGGCACGTCTGGTCCCAGATTGTTGTTCCAGAGTTCGGCCTTGCCCGTGACATCTCCGCGCCCGCCCGCCTTGAAGCCGATATAGGGACGCCCGCGATTGCCGCCCACCACGATGATGTCTCCCACCACGACCAGCGACGAGATCGTCCGGTTCATCTTGAACGCCGGCGGGTTAAAGCCGCCCAGACGCCAGAGCTCCTCTCCCGTGTCCGGATCCTGCCCAGTGGCAATGTCGCCGCCGAACACCACCAACTCCTTCTTGCCGCTCACGACGGCCATCTGCGGCGTGCCGTAGTTATCCTTCGATTCCAGCTCTCCTGGCGCCGGACGCAGCTTCTTCCAGATGGTCTTGCCAGTGGCCTTGTCGATGGCCACGGTGTAGGAGGGGTTGTCGGAACGATAGCCGTGCACGACCTGCACATAGAGCCGGCCACCGTCGAGCAGCGGCGTCGACGCGTAGCCGTGGTTCATCCCCACCTCGCCGTAATCTTCCACCAGGTCGCGCTTCCAGACCTGCTTGCCCTTGGCGTCATAACAGCTAAACCGCAGGTGCCCGGTCATGACCCAGATGTGTTTGCCGTCGGTGATGGGCGAAGGCGAGGACGAGTTCTGTTTGCGGTGCAGTTCGTTGCCAGTGTCGACAGCGGCGCGCCAGCGTTCGGCACCGGTCTTGCGATCGAGCGCCAGCAGGAAGATCTTGTCAGCCGCCTTCTCCGGCGCCCGGCTCAGTTTCTTGGTGTCGTAGGTGGGGTTGACGAAGCCGGCCTCGGCCGTCAGGGCATAGACCGTGTCGCCCCAGATGACCGGGGTCGACGCGCTCCAACTCGGCATCTTCACTTTCCAGACGATGTTCTCGGTCTCGGACCACTTCACCGGCAGATTCGACGCCTTTGGGGCATGGCCGGCGAAGTTTGGACCGCGCCACTGGGGCCAGTAGCCGGTCTCTACGGAGTCCGCGGCGGTCATCACAAACACGGCTCCAGCCGCGGCGGCGAACAACAGGGCAGGCATCCTCATATCGCTACAGTCTACATGCTACGGTGGCGACCGGGTTGCGATCCACGGAAAACCCGCGAATCATACGTATTCATGGATCAGCATCATCAGGAGCAGGAACCTCCGGTGGAGGCACTGGAGAGCGTCTCGGGAGGTACCAACGACTACCGGGACAAGATCGAGGAGATCCGAGCAAAGCAGTCCGCTCCGCCTGCGGGTGGGGGGACAGCCGCGACGTTGACCGGTCCCAAGCCGAGCTGAGGGTTGACGCAGTAGACCCCAAATTGCTGCCTTTCAAGCCGGCGCTACGGATAAATCGCCAGGAGGAACAGATGCAGAACGAAGACCAGAACATTGGCGGCGGGCGGTGTCTTTCACCAGCTTCATGGGGCTCCCGGTAGTTTCGGCACGGCACCGGGTTTGCGATGTCCACACCTGTCGGGCGGCGGCCGTGGTGATATCTGGGCGAACCGTCCGGCCACGTGTGCGACTTGGTTTTGCAAGCACAACCGTGGGCGCGCGGGCTACGCGTTCTGGCGAGCCATCGAGCATCTCTTCGTTGCGATCGACCACGAATTTGTCGACATGGTGCGCCCTCGAGTTAGGTATCCCGCTCCACGGGCTTCGGGCCGAGTCCCCGGACGCAAGTATCGCCGAGGAGCTAGGCGGCCGCTCCTCCCCGGGCTTATACCGCAAACGGTGGGGAATCTGGTGTGACCGGGAAGAGGAGTACTACCAGCAATGCGCCGGGCTGGCCGCCGCGCCCGACTGGGCGGCGGTTCAGTCGATCTGTGGCCAAGCAGTGCGGCTAGCGGCCGCACAAACCGTTTCCCTGTTTCGGGAGCTTCAATCGGACGCAATTGCACCACGTTTGGCGCCAGGACTGGTCCAGATTAGTCCGGGTCCAGCCGGGAAACTGCAGCTGACAACCTACAGTCCGTACGATCCTGTCACCGCGCCCCCCGAGAGAAAACGGGACTTCGGTTGATGCCGGATCTGGTGCGACGAATGGTGGATTTCGGGATTCTGGAGCCAGCAGATTCCTAGGGTGGGTGCCCGAAGGCCGCGGGGAAAAAATCGCCCGGGTCACCGACTTATTGAGCCGGGCCCGGGCAACGCGTTTCTCTCTTCGGAGGTTAGGGAAAAGTTAGTAGCGGTAGTGGTCGGGCTTGTAGGGGCCTTCCACCGGGACGCCGATGTAGTCGGCCTGGCGCTGGCTGAGCGTGGTCAGCTTGACGCCGATCTTCTCCAGGTGCAGGCGGGCCACTTCTTCGTCCAGCTTCTTGGGCAGCGTGTAGACGTCGATGGCGTAGGTGTCCTTGTTCTTCCACAGGTCGATCTGGGCCAGCGTCTGGTTGGCGAAGCTATTCGACATGACGAAGCTGGGGTGGCCGGTGGCGCAGCCGAGGTTGACCAGGCGGCCTTCGGCGAGCAGGTAGAAGCTGTTGCCTTCCGGGAAGGTGTACATGTCGACCTGCGGCTTGATGTTGGTGCGCTTGACGCCGGGCAGGGTGTTGAGGCGATCCACCTGGATCTCGTTATCGAAGTGGCCGATGTTGCAGACGATGGCCTGATCCTTCATGTGGCGCATGTGCTCAAGCGTGATGATGTCGACGTTGCCGGTGCAGGTGACATAGATGTCACCGCGGCCGAGGGTGTCTTCCACCGTCGTCACCTCGAAGCCTTCCATGGCGGCCTGGAGGGCGTTGATGGGATCGACCTCGGTGACGATGACGCGGGCGCCCATGCCGCGCAGGGAGTGGGCCGAGCCCTTGCCGACGTCGCCGTACCCGCAGACCACGGCGACCTTGCCGGCCATCATCACGTCGGTGGCGCGCTTGATGCCGTCGGCGAGCGACTCGCGACAGCCGTAGAGGTTGTCGAATTTCGACTTGGTGACCGAGTCATTGACGTTGATGGCCGGAACCAGCAGCTTGCCCTGTTCCTTCATCTTGTAGAGGCGGTGCACGCCGGTGGTGGTCTCTTCCGAGACGCCGCGCCAGGCCTTGACCATCTCGGTCCAGCGGGTGGGGTTCTCGGCGTAAACCTGCTTCAGCAGGTCCTTGATGACCTTCTCTTCGTGGCTGTCCGAGGGGGTGTTCACCCAGTCCGAGCCATGCTCCAGTTCATAGCCCTTGTGGATGAGCAGGGTCACGTCACCGCCGTCGTCGACGACAAGTTCCGGACCGAGGCCGCCGGGGTGGCTGACGGCCTGGTAGGTGCACCACCAGTATTCCTCCAGCGTCTCGCCCTTCCAGGCGAATACCGGGACGTTGGCGGCGGCGATGGCTGCTGCGGCGTGGTCCTGGGTGGAGAAGATGTTGCAGCTCGCCCAGCGCACGCTGGCGCCGAGATCGACCAGCGTCTCAATGAGGACGGCGGTCTGGATGGTCATATGTAAGGAGCCGGTGATGCGGACGCCCGCCAGCGGCTTCTCCGCGGCGTACTTTTTCCGGATCGACATCAGGCCGGGCATTTCATGCTCGGCGATGTTGATCTCCTTACGTCCCCAGTCGGCCAGAGCCATGTCGGCGACTTTGTAGTCGGTAGCGAGAAGGGTAGTGGATGACATAGTGTGCAAAGTTGATTGGATCAACGAATCTTGATATGTTGATGATACCCGAACCCAATGCCCTCGTCAATACTGAAATGGCTCCGCGCGCTTGCCGATGAAGGCCGTCTCCGGCTTCTTCTGTTACTTCAATCCGAGGAGCTTAACGTAGCGGAAATGCAGGAGATCCTCAATATGGGGCAGAGCCGCATTTCGATGCAGCTGAAAGAATTGCGGCAAGCGGGGCTGGTGGAGGACCGGAAGACGGGGAAGAGCAGTTTCTATCGATTGCAGCCGGCGGCAGAGGCGCATCCGCAGTTGCGGGCCGTACTGGCGGCGGCAGCGGCGGAGATGCCGGAGGCGACATCGGATCAACAGGCACTCGAACTGTTATTACGCAAACGTCAGGATCGCATGAGGTTATACTTTGACGAATTGGCGGGTAAGTTTGGGAGGGATTATGTGCCGGGGCGGTCGTGGAAGGCGTTGGCCGAGGCTTTGTTGAAGCTGCTGCCGCCGCAGGTGGTGGCGGATCTGGGGGCGGGGGAGGGAACTCTGGCGCAGCTTTTGGCGCAGCGGGCGCGGCAGGTGATCGCGGTGGACAACTCGGAGAAGATGGTGGCGTTTGGGCGGGAACTGGCGCAGCGGCACGGGCTGGCGAACCTGGATTACCGGCATGGAGATTTGGAGGCGTTACCCATTGCGGATGAGTCGGTTGACCTGGCGATCTTCAGCCAATCGTTGCATCACGCGCCGCATCCGGCCCGGGCAGTTGGGGAGGCGTATCGGATCCTGCGGCCAGGCGGGCGGGTGATGCTGCTGGACCTGGTGAAGCATAACTTTGAACAAGCGCGGGAACTGTATGCGGACTTGTGGCTTGGCTTTGCCGAGGTGGATCTGGAGCAGTTTTTGAAGGGGGCAGGATTCCGGGAGGTAGAAACCTCCCGGGTATACAGAGAAGAACAGCCGCCGCACCTGGAGACGCTGCTGGCGTTGGGGGTTAAGGCGGAAGTTACGGTTTAGCGTCTGCGGCGAAGCAGGAGCAGGGCAGTCGCGCCGCTGAGCAGCAGGACGGCGGAGCCTGGTTCGGGGACATCGGTTCCCGTGGGGGGCGGGGGTGGCGTGGAGGGTGAGTTCACATCGAGGGAATCCTGGGGGATGTCGAGGCGGAAGGCGCCGTTGCCAGCGGCGGGTACGTCCGCAGTGATGGTGATTCCGGCTACCCAAAAGGTGGCACCCTCGAAGCTGATGTGCGCGTAGTTGTTCACTTCGACGCCGGGTACCATTTCGCCGGTGGCGAGAGTGAGGTGATCCCAGTCACGATCCATCCAGACTTCGTAGAAGTACTGGGTTGCGGGAACGAGTCCGATTTCGGCCAGGGAGAAGCGCCAGGAGATGGGAATCAGGCCGGGGCCGGGGTCGCTGTCGAGGGGGCCGCCCATGGCGACCGAGAGCGATACCATACTTCCTTCTTCCCAGGAAGTTTCCCAGAATAAAGCGCAGTCGCCGTAGAGCTTAGCGCCGGTGTTACCGTTATGCGACGAGATGACATCGACGCTGATGTTTCCGCCTTCGGTGCAGCCGTTGAAGGATGGGTCAAACGTGGCACCGGCCGCCAGCGAAGTGGTGCCGAATGCCAACAGGACGGCAACAACCGCCTTTGTAAATTGAAGAGAAGCCACGATGCAGAACCTCCGGGAAATTGGGACAACCCGAATGTATCCCGTGGCTGGAGAAGGCGCCTATGCATCGATAGTTGCAATTACGGGTTTCAAAAAGAACCAGGACCGGGAGCCCTGGAGTCGCCTTAAAGTACTGGAATCGGACCCAGGACCCAGCGATCCCGGTAGGAAAGAGAAGGCCGGGCCCGCCCTTGAGGGCAAGCCCGGCCTTGGTGAGGTCGTGGTAATGGGGGTGGGTTTCGACTCAGGCGCGGAGACGGCGCAGCAGGAGCAGGGCACTGGCGCCACCCAGGAGCAGCACGGCGGAGCCAGGTTCGGGAACACCTGCCGTATTCACCAGCGCATTCACGTCGAGCGAGTTTTCCGGAATGTCGAGGACGAAGGATCCGAAGGCCAGGATGGGGAGGTTGGCGATGATGGTGATGCCGGCGCCCCAGGTGGAGACTCCGGCGAAGCTGACCGAAGTTGAGCCTTCCACCGGCTGATCCGGGGTCAGGCTGCCGCTTCCGATCACGGTGCGGATGGCGTCACGCTCGACCCAAACCTGCCAGGAAAAGGAGTCGGCCAAGTCCGCTTCGAAGATTTCGGTCACCGAAAAGAGCCACGCGATGGGAACGAGACCGGAGCCCGGGTCGCCCACCAGGGAGCCGCCCATGCCGGCGGTTAGGGTGGAGGTGTCGCCTCCCTCACTGGAACTTTCCCAGAAAGTGCTGCACTGGCCGTAGAGCTTAGCGCCCACGTTTCCATTGCTGGAGGCAAGTGGGGCGGTGGTGAGGGTGGAAGTATCGCTGGAGCAGCCGACGCTGGAAGCGTCGAAGGTGGCTGCCGGGGCGAGGGTCGCGGCTGCGAGAAACAGGAGCGTCGCCAACGGTGGGGCGAAGCGAGGGAAAAGGGACACGGTGTTGAGAACCTCCGAAGAGAAGTTGAGTTGGTCTGACGGTATCATGTGGTGTATTGCACCTGCAATACGGTGCCACACCTAAGAGGAATATAGGCTTTCCGCTCCCGGGTAAGACAAAAACCGCACATTTGCCCCCATAGAGGTGTATAACATCTCTATGCGGGCACTCTCTCTCCTCGCTGGTCTCATTCTTGTAACTCCTTCGAGCTACGCCATTTCCGTTTCCATGACCCTTGTTGGGAACGGCACCTTGCAAACCATCACCGCTGGCGGCACGCCATTTGTGTCGAGCGGCACAGTTACCTCCAGCCCGTTCGGGAACGGGAACTTCACGTTCAACGGTCAGGTGCCTGTCGGGACGAACATCGCCGTCGGGCAACTGGTGCTGACGTTCGGCAGTGGAAATACGCTGACGAGCGATCTGGCGCTGCCGGCAAGCAGTCTATTCCCCATGCTCGGGCAACCGCAGGGGGGGACGGGGTCGGCGGTCATCACCACTGGGGCTGGGGCGTTTGTGAACGCCACCGGGACATTCCCGTCGCTTGTGGCAAGCGGTACGACCACCGGGCAGACCACGGCCAGTTTCAGCATCAGCGGGTCGGGGGAAGTGAACGCCCCGAACTACAATCCCGGGGGCGGCACGGGGATCTCGCTGCGATTCGTTCCGGTGGCGCCATGCCGGGTGGCGGATACGCGGCTGGCGGCGGGCCCCTTTGGTGGTCCGGTGCTGGCGGGCGGGCAGTCGCGCGAGTTCAACATCACGCAGAGCGCGTGCAACATTCCGGCCACGGCGCGGGCGTACTCACTGAACATGACGGTGGTGCCGACCGGTGCGTTGTCATACCTGACGCTGTTTCCGGCCGGGCAGACGCAGCCCTTGGTGTCGACGCTGAACTCGTTCGATGGGCGGGTGAAGGCGAACGCGGCGATCGTGCCGGCGGGCAACAACGGGGCGGTGAGCGTGTTCGTGACGAATAAC
>JAEUQF010000168.1 GCA_016789745.1 Bryobacterales bacterium | reverse complement strand
CCGCCGCTGGTGGATCCGAACGCCGGCACCACGCCCTCCGCGCCGGCAGGCAATTCGAACACCGCGTCTAAAAGCGCCGCGGCCCCGGCAGCGGCACCGAAGACCAAGGAGCCCGCCAAGGCGGCCACGGGTGCTCCCGCTGAGCCTGCAACGAAAGCCAACGGCTTAACGCCCATCGAGATCGCCACCATCCCACCCAATGCGCGGGTTAGTTTCAAGGACGCCAGTTGCAACACACCCTGCTCGCTCGATCTGCCCAAGGGCGAACAACACATCAAGGCCGAACTTAGCGGGTATAAGACCAGCTATCAGCGCGTCAGCGTCCCGGCGCAAATGGAAGTGGCCATCAAACTCGAAGCCAGCGTCGGCTGGCTGGATGTGCCCGGACCGCAGGGCGCCACGGTCTACATTGACGGCAAGGCCTGGAATCGCCAGGCTCCGGTGAGCATCCCGGTCTCCCCCGGCGATCACACCATCTGGGTCATCTTCGCCGACGGCCACAAAAGCAATGAGCAGAAGCTGAACGTCAAGGAAGACGCCCGCTATCCGCTCTCCTATCAGTAGGCAGCGTCCTTAGTCGCGATTCCCAACGTCTTCATCTTGCGATAGAGATTGCTGCGCTCCATGCCGAGCAACTCTGCCGTGCGCGAGATATTTCCCTTCGTCTCTTCCAGTTTCTTGAGGATGTACTCGCGCTCGGCGGCTTCCCGCACCTCCGCCAGGCTGCCGAAAAAGTCGATGGGCCGCTCGAAGACCGATCGCTTCGCCGGATGCAGCGGCACATGCCGGGCATCGATGTTCGACTGCGGATTCATGATGACAATCCGCTCCATCAGATTCTTCAACTCGCGCACATTGCCGGGCCAGTGGTAATCCTGCAGCGTTCGATAGGCCTCGCTCGTCAACTCCTTCGGCTTGCGCCCATAGGCAGTCGCGAAGCTCTTCAGGAAGTGATTCGCCAGCAGCCCGATGTCCTCCACGCGCTCCCGTAACGGCGGCACGTAAAAGGGGATCACGTTCAGCCGGTAAAAGAGATCCTCGCGGAAGTTACCGCGCTCAATCTCCATTTCCAGATTCTTGTTCGTGGCTGCAATCACCCGCACATCCACTTGCACCGGATCCACCGCGCCCAGCGGCTCAAAACGCTGCTCTTCCAGAACACGCAGCACCTTGGCCTGCGTCTTCAGGCTCATGTCGCCCACTTCGTCCAGAAACAACGTGCCGCCGTGCGCCTTTTCGAACTTGCCGATCTTGTCCTCCGCCGCGCCCGGGAAGCTTCCCTTGCGATGGCCGAACAACTCGCTTTCGATCATGTCTTCCGGAATGGTGGCGCAATTCACCTCCACGAAGGCTTCCTTGGCACGCGCGCTGTAAGCATGAATCGCGCGCGCCACCAACTCCTTACCGACGCCGCTTTCTCCATAGATCAGCACGCGGCCGTTGGTGCCCGCCATCAGCTTCAACTGCTGGCGCAGCGCCTTTACTGGAACGCTCTCGCCGATGATCTCCGGCCCGGGCCCCGATTGCTCCCGCAGCCGCTGCACCTCGCGCTGCAGGCGCAGTTGCTCCACCGCGTTCTTCACCGTCACCGAGACCTTTTCAATGGTCAGCGGCTTCTCCAGGAAATCGAAGGCGCCCATCTTGGTCGCCTTCACGGCGGTCTCGATGTTGCCGTGCCCGGAGATCATGATCACCTGCGGCCGGTCTTCCAGCGGCAGTTCCTCCATCCGCAGTAGCGCCTCCAACCCGTCCATGCCGGGAAGCCAGATGTCCATCAGCACGACTTCATAGGCATGCTGCTGCAGGTCTTCCAACGCCTGCTCGGCAGTCTCCAAGGTCTTTACGGCGTAGCCTTCGTCCTCCAGCACTCCCAATAACGACTGCCGAATGCCAGGCTCGTCATCCACCACCAATATGCGGTCCCGGCTCATGTATTCACTTCCACTGCCTTCCATTCACTCTCCGTCACCGGCAGGGCTCGCAGTTCCACAATGAACTTCGCCCCGGCCGGCTGATTGTCTTCCACGCGGATCTGCGCGTGGTGCTCATTCAGGATGTGGCTCACAATCGCCAGGCCCAAACCGGTGCCCCGGCCCTTGGTGGAGAAGTACGGCAGGAACAGCCGCTCGCGATCCTCCGGCGATACACCATGCCCCGTATCAGCTACGGTCAACTCGATCGTATCGGAAGTCACCAGCCGCGTCACTACGGTCAGCCGCCGCACCAGCGAATCCTGCATCGCCTCGGCCGCGTTGTCCACCAGGTTCACCACCACGCGCTTGAACTGCTCCCGATCCAGATTCACCGGCGGCAGCCCTTCGCCCAACTGCTTGCGGAAGTCGATGCGCTCCAGCCGCCCCTGAAACACCGTCAACGCGTTCTCCACCACTTCGTTCACATCGCACGGTGTCAATTGCGCCGCCGGGAAGCGGGCGAACTGCGCGAACTCGTTCACCAGCGTCTTCACCGATTCCACTTCTCGTAGCGTGGTCACGCAGCATTCGCGAATCACGCGCGTCGATTCCGGCGGCACCGGCAGCCGGTCAATCTGCCGGAGAATGCGTTCGGCCGATAGCGCGATCGGTGTCAGCGGATTCTTAATCTCATGCGCCACGTAGCTGGCCACCTCGTGCCAGGCCGCCGCCTTTTCGGTTCGCAGCATTTCGCTAGTGTCTTCCAACACCACCACAAAGCCAGCGTTTTCGTCCAAGGCCGCAATGGTGGCGCCCAGGTGATAGGTGCGCCGGTCGCGCCGGAACTCCAGTTGCCGCGACGACACCCCCGTTCGTCGCGCACGATTGGCCAAATAGCGGAATTCCTGCATCTCCTCGGCAGGCAACAGATCTTCCATGCGCACCGCGGTATCGGCCTTCAAGTGCGGGAACAGCTTGCGCAGCGCCGGATTCGCGCGCTGGATGCGCCCGTCGCTATCGAGCGATAACACCGCCGTCGGAATACTCTCCAAGATGGTTTCGGTGAAACGCCGGCGCCGTTCCAACTCGCGCGTGTTCGCCTCCAGGTCACTGGTCATTTCGTTGAAGGACCGCACCAGCGCGCCCATCTCATCAATGGCATCGTGGGCAATGCGGTGAGAGAGGTTGCCCTTCCGCACTTCACCCGCCGCAATCAGCAGCGCCGAAATCGGATCGCTCAGCTGCCGTGCCATGAACTGCGCGATCCAGGTGGCCACAAACAGAATGAACAGCGTGATTACGGAAAGCAGCAGCAGGTAGAGGTTCCGGAATTCCTTCCGCTGCTTAGCGAACTGATCGAACTCGGCGACCTCGCGCTGGATCTCGCGCTGCTTTTCGGCGAAATCCATCGGCATCACCAGGCGCACCGCCAGCATCGCATCGGCACCCAACGGCGCATGCCCTTCCACTGATCGCCGCGGCTCCTTATCGGACGGTTCACACCAGAACGTCCGCTTGCCTTTGGACTCCTCCACCCACAGTTCCAACACGTGCTGTTCGGCGCAGAATTTCTTCAACTCGGCGTCAGACGGCTTGGGTTGCGACGCCACCAGGCGCGCCAGCAGCGCCGCCCGCTTCTGCGCCTCCTGGTCCATGGCGTTACCAACTTCAATCAGGCTCCAACGCATATTCTGCGCCGGTCGCGTGAACCACGCCAGCAGGTTGAAATTGAGAATGGACACGCTGAACAGCACCAGGAACAGCACCGGCATGAAGCTGAGCGCCAGCGCCCCAAACACGAGCCGCGACTTGATGCGCGACCCCTCATGTCTACGCTGCCGCTCCACATACAGCTTCAACGCCGTACGCAGCAGCATGAAGCTCAGCGTTACCGTTAATAGGAAGACAAGGATCGAGACCGCCCAGAATACATAGGCCTGGGGCATGGTGGTGGGCCCGAACTCGCCGAAGCTGAATGAGCTTTGCCAGATCACCAGCGAGAACGAGATGGCCAGCAACACCAATCCGGTTGCGAAGGCGAGGCGCTTGTTCATAAGCGGCTAGCTTCTATCGTAACGCCGCCTCCGCTGCAACTGCCCCTTTACCCTGGCAACACCTTCGTCAAGTCGTTGTAGAGCACGAACACCACCAACATCATCAGGAACACGAAGCCAACCTTGAACACGGCTTCCTTTACCGTCAGACTCAGGTCGCGCCGCATCAGCATCTCGATCAGCAGCAGGACGATCACGCCGCCGTCGAGAATCGGTACCGGCAGCAGGTTGAAGATCGCCAGATTCAGACTCACCATCGCCATCAGGCTGATGAACGATGTGGGACCTTCGCGGGCGGCTTCGGTGGAAATTTGCGCAATACGGATTGGCCCTTCCAGGCTCTTGGGCGACATGCGCCGCTCCACAATGCCTTTCAGGAATCCGAAGATCAGCCCCGCATTTCGCGTATTCGCCTTCACCGACTCGCGGAAGGCATCCGGAATCGACAGCGAAACCAGCGTCACCGGGCTCTCCAGCCGTACGCCGATCAGCCACCGCGTTTGCCCGTCAATGGTGCGTTGCTGCGGACTCACCTGCACCTTCTGCTCCTGCTTGTCGCGCACGTAGGTCAACTCCACCGGCTTGCCCTGGCTCAGCTTCATGATCTCGTGCAACTTCAAAGTCGACCGCACCGGCTGCCCATCGGCCGCAATCAGAACGTCGCCCTTCTTGAGGCCCGCACGCTCGGCTTCCATTCCCGGCTCCACACTCGCCACCTGTACGGGCATCGCCTCGGACCAGCCAATCACCCCTATGCCATTCTTCTCGTCCAGCACCGGAGTGACCTGCACCACCTCCTCTGCCTTGGTTCCGGCGCGCTCCAGCAGCACCGGAACAGCCCGGTTCGCCGCCGCGATCTCCTTCACCGTGATGTCTTCCCAGGTGGGCGCCTGGATATCCTCAATCGCCAGAACGCGGTCGCCTTCCTTGATGCCCGCCTTCGCCGCCGCGCTATCTTCCTTCACAAACCCGATCACCGGCTGTTTGACTTCCGGCACCTTCGGGAACCGAACAGTGTACAGACCCGTCACCAGCGCCACCGCCAGCACAATGTTCATGATCGGGCCGGCCGCCACCACAATCAGACGCTGCCAGCGCGGCTTGGCCTGGAACGAACGCGGGTCTGCCGCGGATTCATCGCCCGCCTGCTCGCCGGCCATCTTCACGTAGCCGCCAAACAGAAATAACGAGAACCGGAAATCCGTCTCGCCGCGCTTGAAGCCGAACAGCCGCGGACCGAAGCCGAAACTGAACGCCTCCACCTTCACATCGAAGAAGCGCGCCGCCCAATAATGGCCCAATTCGTGGATGAGGATCATCACCCCGATCAGGACCAGCAGCCACCAAACGTTCTCGAGAACACCCATAGATATCGCCTTAATTCAAGTTCGGGGAGCTCTCGCTCCGTACTTTCCCCGCGCCGTGGCCTGCCGCCGCCGGGCGCCCCGCGTCACACAATTGCCGGGCCACCTCGCGTGACTGCCGGTCAATCTCCAGCAATTCCGCGATCGTCCCCGGGTGCCGTACCCCCATGCGGTCCAGCGTACGCTCAACCACACGGGCAATCCCCGGAAATGGAATTTCTCCCTGCAAAAATGCCCCGACCGCCACCTCATCAGCAGCGTTCAGCGTGCAGGTGGAGGAGCCTCCTGCCGCCATAGCTTCATAGGCCAGCCGCAGCAGCGGAAACTTTCCAAAATCCGGAGACTCGAAGTCCCATCGCCGCGCTTCGGTCCAGTCCAGCCGGGGCACCGGAGCTTCCCAACGGTCCGGGTACGTCAGGGCGTACTGGATCGGCATTCGCATATCCGTTGCCGATACCTGTGCGATCACACTGCCGTCGGAATATTCCACCATCGCGTGTATGGTGGATTGCGGATGCACCACCACTTCCACCTGTGCGGGGGGCAGATCAAACAGCCAGCAGGCCTCAATGACTTCGAAGCCTTTGTTCATCAACGTCGCCGAATCGATGGTGATGCGCGGTCCCATCTTCCAGGTTGGATGATTCAGTGCCTGCTCCGGCGTTACGGATTCCAACTCCGCCGCCGGTGTGCGCCGGAAGGGGCCACCGGAAGCCGTCAGGATCAGCTTGCGCACCTCGTCCCGCCGTCCGGCCCGCAGACACTGGTGCGCCCCATTATGTTCACTGTCCACCGGCAGCAGAGCCGTTCCCGACTCCCGGGCCGCCTGCATCACCAGGCTCCCGGCCGCCACCAGCACTTCCTTATTGGCCAATCCGACCTGCTTCCCTCGCCGAACAGCTTCGTAGGTCGCCTCCAGGCCCGGAACCCCGACAATCGCCGACATCACGAAGTCGACTTCCGGATCTATGGAAATTTGTACACGACCTTTGGCGCCGCTTACGATCTCCGGCCACGACTCCCGGGGAATTCCCGTTTCCCGGAGACAATCCGTGAGACGCTCCCCGTCGGCGGAAGTTCCGACACAAACTACCTTAGGTGTAAATTCCCGGATCTGCTCCGTAAGCAGTTCCACGTTGCGTCCGGCTGCCAGCGCAAAAATCCGAAAATGCTCGCTCCGGCGCCGGATGACATCAAGCGTGCTGGTGCCGATGGATCCCGTAGATCCTAGAACCGTAACGTCTTTCACCCATGCTGATGATAGCAGCTTTCGCGCTGGTCCTACAGGGGGGCGTACGGCCTCGCCGCGTTCTCTCGTCTTTGGTGTTGGGGGTTTTTCGTTTTCGGAGAAGTTAACCCTTGCGGGCGCCGGGGAGGTTTGCTTCAGGGGTCTTTATGAGGTTAGTCTCGCTTTGGTGGGAGTTGCCTCCCCGGCTTACTTCCAATAATAGAATACGGGATTCTGGAATGCAACAAAAAAATGTAGGGCTGATGTTCAGCCCTTCACTTCGACCCCTGCCCAGTCTTCCAGAACCTTGATCGTCGAGCAGATATCCTCGTCGCCATGGCCTTTGGCGATTGCCGCCCGGAACATCTGCTGCGTCAGCCCCGTCAGCGGTAGCGGCACGCCCAACTCCCGCGCCGACTCCAGCATCAGCCCGATATCCTTATGCATCCACTTCACCGAGAAGTTCGTCTCGAAGTTGCGGGCGAAAACGAACGGCGCCTTGAAGTTGATCAGCCCGCTCTTGGCCGCGCTCTTGTCCAGGATCTCCAGCATCAGCTTCGGCTCCACGCCAGCCTTGGTGGCCAGCACCATACCCTCGTTAAACGCCTGCAGGATGTTGGAAAGAACCAGGTTCTGCGTCAGCTTCGCGTTCATGCCCATGCCGTGCGTACCGCAGTAGAACAACTGCTTGCCCATCGGCTCCAGCCACGGCTTCACCTTTTCAAAGACTTCCTTGTCGCCGCCCACCATGAAGGTCAGCGTGCCACCCTCGGCTCCCGGCTTTGACCCGGTGCAGGGGGCATCCAGGAAATGCACGCCCTTGGGAGCCAGCAAATCACGCATTTTCGGGCTTTGTGAGGCCGCTACCGTGCTGGCATCGACAATCACCATACCCGGCTTGGCGCCTTCCAGCAACCCGTCTTCGCCCAAGATGACCTTCTCGCTCATGGCCGTATCGCCGACGCAGAGGAAGACACACTCGGCATGCTCGGCCACCTGCTTGGGCGTCTCGCACACGAAGCCGCTCTTCTCGTCAGCGGCCAGTTTCTTTGCTTTTTCGGGAGAATTCGTCCACAGCGCCACATCATGACCGGCGCGGATCAGGTTGCGGGCCATGGGATAGCCCATGATGCCCAGCCCGAGAAATCCCAGTTTCGCCACTATTGCCTCCTAAGGTATAGACAGGTTCGGGAAAGGCCATTGTATACCGCTGGCACGCCCCCGCTCCAATCTTCCAAATTCGGAAGCTGGTGGCACGTCCGGTATCGGACCAGTTTCAGACCGTCGCCGCCGGCACGCTCTCCAACTGCGCCGTGGACATCCCCTTCAGGATCATCCGCAGCACCAGCAGGTCCGACGGTTGATAGGTCGCCGCCGCCACGTGTGCCATGTCTTCGTCGGTCTTGACAATATGGCTGCGAATCAACGTTCGCAGCTGTTCCACCGAGACCCCGAGCGCAACAGCTGCTTCCGATTCGGTGTAATGGCTCTTGGCGGAACGGTTCGTCGGTGTAGGACTCATAGTACGTCTAGTAACCCTTGTTCTCTTAAATCATACCGGGACGCCCGGCATCGCCCAATCAGGGGATGTTCTTAGATGCACCGCGAATGTTCCCATTGCGCCTTCCTAAGGAGTACCGGGGAGAGGCGGTAGCTGTCTGCGTTTTGCCGCGGCGCTACACTCCAAGTGAGCGGTATGAGCAACAAAAAAGAACACTCCCTACGTCCGCCAACTGCGGTGTTGACGCGCGGCTTCGATCCGGCCCTCAGTGTCGGCTCCGCGCGCCCCGCCGTCTTCCGCAGCTCCACCTACGTCTTCGATACCCCCGAAGCTGCCGAACGCGCCTTCGCCATCATGGGCGGCCGCGCCCAACGCGAGGCCGGCGAAGAGGTCGGCCTCATCTATTCCCGATTCAATCACCCCAACGCCGAAATCCTGGAGGACCAGATCGTCCCGCTGGAACCAGGCGCCCAGGCAGCGGCCGTCTTCAACTCCGGCATGGCCGCCATCATGACCGCCATCCTTGCCTTCGCCAAACCCGGCGACCACATCGTCTACACGGTACCCCTCTACGGCGGAACCCAGCACCTCATCCATGAGTTTCTGGAACCCTTCGGCATCAGCGGCACTGCCGTCCGCGCCGGCCAGACCGAAGCTCTCACCACCGCCATCGCCGAAACAAAGAACCTGCGCGTTGTTTTATTGGAGACGCCGGCCAATCCCACCCTGGTCATGGCCGATATCCGCCGTGCCGCCGAAGCCGCCCGAGCGCACCCCGATAAGCCCCTCGTGATGGTGGACAATACGTTCCTCGGACCCGCTTTCCAGCATCCGCTCGAACTCGGTGCCGATGTGGTCCTTTACTCCGCCACCAAGTACCTGGGCGGCTTCAGCGATCTGCTCGGCGGCTTCGCCCTCACCGCATCGCCGGAGTTGATGCGCCCCATCAAGAGCCGCCGCGGCCTGTTCGGCAACATCCTCCAGCCCGACGAATGCTGGATGCTCGATTCGCGCCTACCCACCGTGCGCCTGCGCATGAATCGCGCCAGCAAGAATGCCCAACGCATCGCCGAACGGCTCAACGGCCACCGGCATATCGAGAAGATCTACTACCCCTCGCTGTTCGACGACCCCGAACAGATTCGGATCTATAAGGACCAGTGCGATTACCCCGGCGCCATGATGTCGCTGGTGCTCAAGGGCGGCAAGCCCGCCGCCTTCGCCTTCCTGCGAAGTGTGCAACTGGCGCGCAACGCCGTCTCGCTGGGCGGCGTCGAGACGCTGGTCTCCCATCCGCGCTCGACAACCCATTCCTCGGTCTCGGCCGAAGAACTCGAAATCGCCGGCGTCACCGATGGGTTGGTGCGTATCTCCGTCGGCTGTGAAGACTGGCGCGACCTGCTTGCCGATTTCGAGCAGGCCTTGGATAAAATCGGGTGATGCGTCACGCCCGTCTGGCTGCCCTGCTCGCTCTTGTCGCGCTTTCGGCCTGCTCGCGCTCCTCCTCCGGCGAGTCCGAGCAGGCACGCCTCGAACGCGAGTTCGAATCCACCATGACCGGTGCCGTACTGGCCGGTAAGTTTTCGCTCGGCGAAAAGGTGAGCGAGGATAAGTACACCATCAGCAAGGCATCGCGGCTGGCCGGCGATACCTGGCTCATCCATACCCGCATCCAGTACGGCACGCACGATGTGAACGTGCCGGTGCCGGTCAGGGTCAAATGGGCCGGCGACACGCCCGTCATCACGTTGACCGATGCCACCATCCCCGGCATGGGCAAGTTCACCGCGCGGGTGCTGATCTATCGCAATAACTACGCCGGCTACTGGGCCAACGACGCCGGTAAGGGCGGGCAGATGTGGGGCAAGGTGGAACGCGCCACAAAGCCCGGACAATCCGGCGCGGAAAGCCCGGGCGCTTTTCTTTGCCGCCAGCACGATACTAAGTCCGTAGCGGCACGCCTGCTGTACATCATGCGGATCCAGATCACGATCCGCGGCCATGGCGGCCGCCTCCCGAATTGTGTCCGTGACCTCGCCGAACAGCCAGTTCGCCGCAGTGGAAACGAGCTTGGCGTCCTTCGGATGCAGCCGCGGCTGCAATTGCCCGATCCAGTCCTGCTGCAACTCCTCCAAGCGCGCACCGAACACCTGCAGCGTGTCGTGCAGATAAAGGATGTCCTTGGCCTGGTCGGCCGCGTCGCGCTTGCGGTGGATCAGGAGTTTCTGCGCCAGAAAGCCCACCGGACTTGCGATCCGCACCGTTCGCGGTTCGCTGAGCCCCAACTCGCCGGCCTGCAGCGGCACCTGCCACGGGTTGTCGAGCAGCAGTTCGATGAACCGCAACTGCTGCGAGTTCACCCCAGCCACATGCGCCGTCGCCTTGCGCTTCCCATCCCGGGTGAGTTCACTCCCAATGAGCGGCGTCAGAAACTCCGCATAGAAGCCGCTGCCGCTGTCTTTCAACCGGTAGTGTGTCGCCGGTGGGCGGTCATCGCCGAGAAAGTCCTCCCGGAATCCGGCGTCGACCAGCAGTTCGCGAATCGAAGGCAGCCGCGCCGGCGCAAGCCCCGGCAATGCCACATCCGCATCGAACGTCATCAACGGTGCAAACTCCAAAGCCTGCGCCGACGGGTGCAGGTGATACAGCCGGTGCGCCCAGCCGCCCACAATCACCACCTGCTCCAGCCATGGTCCCAGTGCGGTAACCAGACGCCCGAACCCGGCATGGTCCGCCGTCATGCGATCACTTCTTTTTGAGCAGCGGCGCTAACACGCGCTGGCCGATCTCGGCGGCGGCAGCCTTGCCGCGAGACGGATGACTCTGCACATCCAGCCACACTTGCAGGATATCAGCCACCGGTACACCATCCTTCACCACCGCCGCCCGGAACACCGCCTCCGGATTCGCGGGGATACGCAGATAGGCATCGGGCCGCTGCTCGGCCCCATCCAGCGTCATCCCGAACTTCTGCAGCAGCGCTCCATCCACATGCTCCACATAGAGATGCGGCGGCACGCCATGGACGAAGCCGTAACCCAACGCATCGGCGGCCGCAAACAGGCCCAGGCACGCGCGTGCCGCCGGCTTCCCACGCCCCGGACGCTCCGCCGCATGAGCCTGCAACATTGCCGCCAATGCCCCGCGATCCCGCCGGATCAGCCACCGCACCGGCAACTCCTGCACAGGGCTCGCCTGCGCCGCCCAGCGATGCAGCAACTCGGGAACCCGCACCAGTTTCACGTACTCCTCTTCGTTGGAGTCTACGAAGCCGTCGTTGCCTAACTGCCGCAGCAGCCGGAACGCACTCATGATCGACACGCCCGCCGCGCGCGCCAGTTGCGTGGCATTGCGATACGGCTCCTGCGGAGCCGACAGCAAGCCTTCTGGAAGCCTCTGGGCCAGCAGTAGCTTCAGCATCCATTGGTTGCGGTCCGAGAAAACATTCAGCGGACGGCTGCTGCCGATCTTTCGCGCCAGGCGCCGCTCGCGCGCCGCCGGCCGCGCGTTCAACACCTCCAACCCATGGCCGGAAAACTCCCGGAGGCCCTCTGCATCGATCAGCCCAATGGCCACATCCGGAGCCACCCGCGCCGCAAACTCCCGAGCCGCCGCCACCACGCCCGCCATGATCTTCGGGCCTTCCACCACGGCAACGGGCACGGCCCCTGGCGCCATCTCGGCGGCGGAAAGCCGCGCCTCCAGAATCGACTGTGCCAGCAACGGAATCACCAGGCTGCTGCGCCCATCCGCCGCCACCTTGCGCACGGCGACATAGGCCTTTCCCTCACGCTCGACAATCAGGCTGGCGTGGGCGGGAGCGCCGGAACGCGGCTTCTTCGCCAGCCATCCGGAGCGCTGGAAGGCCTCGCGAAAGTGGTCACTGCTCTGTTGCGCCTCAAGCATCTCATCTCTCTTGTCTCCATCTTAACACGCCCGCGCTAATTATCCATAGCCCGTTAATTAACGTGATAGTGTTACTTATTCCGGATGGTGAACAATGGCTCGCTTAGCCGCCCACTTCACTGTGACGAGGAGTAAAAGCCTCGGCGTCTGGCGGCTGCCCGACGCCTGTTCACCGCCGGCGAGTCCCACCTAAACTGCGCCACCGTTAACCTCTCCCGCAAGTTAACGGATTCGGCCCCGAATAGCGGACGAGCAAGGTGAGATACCCAAACGTGTTCAGCACACACACGGTCCCCTCCTCCCCGGCTTCCGTGCGAACACGAACCGTCACCGAATGCCCCCACTGCAACACCGACAGGTAGTAGCTATGCTCTGGCTTCTCGACGCCGCTCCCATCAAAACCATGCTCGTCCAAACTCCGCAGGCACGACTCCAGTACAGCGCCCGGCGAAGCCTCCGGCATGTCGCACATATTCTCAGCCCTGCATTGCCGCCCACCCTCTTCGATGTCGATATATATCTCGCCCTCAGTTCCCTGCGGAATCCCGAACTGCACCCAATCCGGCAGGCGAGCCCATTCGACATACTCCTTGCGGGGCGGTGGCCGCACAATGGGAGCCGCAGGCGTGCTGTCGGTCTTCTCCACATCCAGCGGAACTTGGGGCAGGTTCCTCCTACTCAGCTGAATCGTCCAGAAGCACAGGCCGTTGCGTGCGAACACATCCAGGGAGAAGCTGTACTCGTCACTGCCCGCCTGAAATCCGGCCGCCGCACGTCCCACCTCCGGTTCGCCCCGCATCGCCAACCCGCCCGCCCGGCAGCAATCCAGGTAGTGATCGACCACATCCTCCGTGGAGCCCTGCATACTGCGGTCTTCCATCCATGGGATCCAACCCCAGGATCCGATCGAACTCCGCAACAGACTGCCCTCCGGAGCTCGAAACCACTCCGGCAGATCACTCTCCCCAAACCCCATAAAGCGCCGCATCACCCCTCCGCCAGTTGCCGCAAACTCAACCCCACCAAAGCCAGCGTCAGCCCGCTCATCACAATCACCGCCGCCCACGCAATCGCGTTATACACCGCCGAATTCGTCCACTCCTTCAGCAGCCGCTTCTTATTCACCAGCGCCACCATGAAGCCCAGCACCAGCGGCAGCAGCGCCCCGTTCACCACCTGGCTCAGCAGAATCATTTTGATCAACGGGAAACCTGGAATTAGAATCAGCCCGCCGCCAAACACCACCAGCCCCGTGAACAGCCCATAGAAAATCGGCGCCTCGCGAAACGTCCGGTTCACCCCCGACTCAAACCCTAACCCCTCGCAAACCGTGTACGACGTCGACAGCGGCAGAATACACGCCGCAAACAGACTCGCATTGAACAGCCCTGCGGCGAACAGGAGATACGCATAAGGCCCAAACGGCTTCAGCGCCAGCGCCGCGTCCGTCGCATCCGTAATATCCCGCGGCTTCACCGACCAGATCGCCCCCGCGCACGAGACAATGATGAAGAACGCAATCACCGACATGACAATACAGCCGACGATCACCTCAATCCGCGACTCGGCATACTCCTTCGCCGTCACACCCTTCTCCACCACCGCCGCCTGCAGAAAGAACTGCATCCACGGGGCGACGCTGGTGCCCACCATGCCGATCAGCATCTGCAGATACCCCGGCTCGAACACCAGCACCGGCTTCACGCTATAGATCGCCGCCTCGCGCCAATCCGGCTTCACCAGAATCCCCGACACCAAATAACACACATACAACGAACAGGCGAAAAGGAAAATCCGCTCCACCCGCTCATAGCTGCTCTTCACAATCAGCAGCCACACCGCCGCACCCGCCAGCGGCACCGAGATATACCGGCTGATATGAAACAACTCCAGCGAACTCGCCACCCCGGCGAAGTTCGCCATCACGTTCGCCAAATTCGCGAACAGCAGCAGCGCCATCAGAAAGAACGTCGTCCGCAGCCCGAACTCTTCGCGAATCAGGTCCGACAGCCCCTTGCCCGTAACCGCGCCCATCCGCGAGCACATCTCCTGCGTCACAATCAATAGAATCGTAATCGGCAGCAGCGTCCACAGCGGCAGATAACCATAGCGCGCGCCTGCCTGGGAATACGTGAAGATACCGCCAGCATCGTTGTCCACCACCGCCGTGATGAACCCCGGCCCAATCACGCTGAAGAAAACCGCGATGTGATACCGAAGCCGCCGCAGCACTTACCGCCGCCCTCGCAACACAGCAATCACATCATCCGCCGTAATCACACCCACCAGCCTGTCCCTGTCGTCCACCACCGGCAGGCTCAGCAGATTGTAACGGTCGAACGTCTCGGTCACCCGTGATTCGCGTGTCTTCACATGAACCTTGATCGGCGCCCCATCCTCGGCGATGTCCATCAGCTTCGTATTCGGGGCTGCGAGCAGCAGGCGCGCCAGTGAGACTTGCCCGCTCAACTTGTCATCTTCACCCGTTAGCAGCAGCGCGTTCAGTCCCTCTATCCAATCGCTCGCCTCGCGCAGCGACCCAATCGCCTCCGCCACGGTCGCCTCTTTCGATAGCGCCACATACTCGGTGTTCATCATGCCGCCCGCGGTGTGCTCGTCATACTCCAGCAACTCCTCCACCTCGGTCTTATCCTCGGCATCCAACTCCGCCAGCAGTCCCTCGGAGGTCTCCTCTTCCATCTCCTGCAAAACATCAGCAGCCTGATCCGGAGACATCTCTTCCAGAATCTCCGCCGCCTTCTCCGTCTCCAGCCCTTCCAGAATGCTCGCCTGGATCTCCGGATCCACCTCCGACAGCGCCTCGGCCGCCGACTCGGAATCGAGTGACGTGATCACCGCCTCGCGTGCCTCCGGCCCTAACTCCTCCATGATGTCCGCCAGGTCCGCCGGATGCATGTTCTCCAACTGCGCCGGCGATATATTCAGCCGCAGCCT
Source organism: Bryobacterales bacterium (assembly GCA_016789745.1). GTDB lineage: Bacteria > Acidobacteriota > Terriglobia > Bryobacterales > Bryobacteraceae > CADEFT01. The sequence goes on along the minus strand of JAEUQF010000168.1, from coordinate 25,572 downwards.
CCGCATTGGATCCACTTCGATAATGTTGCAGTAAGACCAGGCAATCGAGTTCACCGGAATCGGCTCCTGCAGCCGCCGGATCCACGTACGAGGTAGCACACCTTGAAACAGACGCCGGAAGATGCTCCGCATCCCGATGTCCACTTCGGTCACATACAGCCCGGTATATGCGCCCGCATCGCGAATCTCAAACGTGACATCCGTTACCCGCACCACCTTGCGCCCAAACGCGTCGATGATCTGCTGATCCAGCAGGTCACGCACCATGCGCAGCATGTATTCATCGGAATGATACGGAGTCAGCAGCTCATCGCCCAGCTCAATCCCATCCAGGCTGATGGACCGCACCTGCTCGTAACGAATGGTAAGCCAAGTGTTTCCCGCGCCCACCAGGAATCGGTCAATGCGCGAAGGATCTTCAATGGGAACCAGCGCCGCTTCCTTGACGCGGCCGATCGCCCGTCTCTTCAGATCGTAGACGGGGAGACCAAGCAACTCCGTAAGATAAAGGAGCGTCGCAGCCATTGCTTAGGAACCGGGCCCATGGACCGTTTCCAGTTTGGCGCATTGCCACCGCGAGTGGCAAGCCATTTTCCCGCCTTTTCCGGCAGGAGTACCACCCCTGTCTGCGCTTTAGCGCAGCGCTACAGCGCCTCCCGCCCGTGCCCTTTTACCACCGACGCCGCCCGCAGTTTCTCCAACTCCCGCCGCGCAATCTCCGCCCACGAACTGGCCGGATCCAGCTTCAAATACGCCCGCCAGTGTCGAACCGCACGCATGATCTGCCCCGTCCGTTGACACAGCAGCGCCAGGTTGTAATGCGCATCGGCGTAGTTCGGAGCCGTCTTCAATGCCGCCGCATAGTGCGTCATCGCCTGCGACAACTCCCCGCGCTCGTCGTAGAGGTTGGCCAGGTTGAAATGCCCCAGCGCGTAGTCCGCCTGCAGTTCCAGCGCCCGCTTGTAGAACGTCTCGGCCTTCTTCCACTGCCGTTCATGAAACGCCAGCGTGCCCAGGTTCACCAGTGCGCCCACACAGCGCGGATCCAACTCCAGGGCCTTCTCGTAAGCTGCCGCCGCCTCTTCCTGGTTCAGACCGCTCTGTTCCAATTCCAGGCCGCGCTCAAACCACTCCGCGGCTTCCACTTCGCGCCGCTGCTCCCGCGCCTGTTCCTTCTCCGACTTCCGATCCGTGGGAAATGCCAGCAGCCGGCTGATCTCCTGCTGGTCGAAATTCAACAGCAACTGCCCGCTGGTGGCCTGCATCCGCTGCCCGTCCACCATCACCTGCACATCGCCGTGATCCAGCATTACCGTGACTTCCGTCAGCGGATCCTTGCCCGCCAGCTTCGTGCCGATCTCGTCAAAAAGCGTGCGAATGCGCTTCGGCCCCAGCCCCGCCTGCTGCAGCCGGGACAAGGTCTGAAGTGCCTTCACATCCGAAATCGCGTAAGCGTCGCGTTGGGAGAGAAGCTGGGCGCGTTCCCAGATTCGCAACTGGCGCTCGGAGACGCCTGCGACGCGAAGCATCTGCTCCCGCGTGTACGCCTCCTGCAACTGCGTTCGAGCCATGGAACAGGCAGAATTGTAGCATGGAGTGAATGGCCAAGAACTACAAAGCCGAACTGACCGGCGTTTTCGGACAGCCCGTGGCGGAGAATCCCACCGGCGTCATGCAGGAAGCCGCCTTCCAAGCCTGCGGTTTGGACTGGCGTTATCTCACCATGGAGGTCTCGCCCGCCAACCTCGCCGATGCTTTCCGCGGCCTCCGCGCCATCGGTATGAAAGGCGTCAATCTCACCATTCCGCACAAGGTGGCCGTCATTCCGCTGCTCGATGAACTCTCGCGCGAAGCCGCGCTCATCGGCGCGGTCAATACGGTCATTAACCGCGACGGCAAGCTCATTGGCGAGAACACCGACGGCAAAGGCTTTCTGCGCGGCCTCAGGCAGGACGCCGGCATCAATCCCCAAGGCAAGTCCGTCGTCATCCTCGGCGCTGGCGGCGCCGCGCGTGCCATCGCCGCCGAACTGCTGCTCGCCGGCGTTGCCCAACTCCACATCGTCAACCGCAGCGAAGAGCGCGGCCTCGCCATGGTGGACCATCTCAAGGCAGGCACCGGCAAAGAGATCACCTTCGAAGCCTGGACCGGCACGTATCTGGTCCCGTCGGATGTCGACGTGCTCGTCAATGCCACCTCCATCGGCCTCTATCCGAATGTCAACGACATGCCCGACGTCAGCCTCGCCGCCGCCAAGGGCGACCTGCTGGTTTGCGATGCCGTCTTCAATCCCCCCATGACCCCGCTGCTCGCGCTCGCCAAGGACCGCGGCCTGCCGATTCTCGATGGCCTCTCGATGCTCGTCTACCAGGGCGTGATCGGCTTTGAACGCTGGACCGGCCAGCAAGCCCCCGAAGCCGCCATGAAGGAAGCGTTACGCAACGCGCTGCTCTAGCAGGCTGCCCCGCCGTAAGCGTGCGGGCTAATAGCTCTCCGCCACCTGGAATACCAGGCACTTCAGATACAGCGTCTCAGGAACCGTCAGTAGTATCGGGTGGTCCGCAGCCTGTGATCGGCGCTCCACCACCCGAAGTTGTTTTCCGGCATCCAGCGCCGCCTCCGCAATCACCTCCAGCAGCATGGCCTCACTCACGTGATGCGAACACGAGCAGCTCACCAGCACCCCGCCAGCCCGTAGCAGCTTCAAGGCTCGCAGGTTAATCTCGCGGTACCCCCGGATCGCCCCCTCCACCGCATCCCGCGACTTTGTGAATGCCGGCGGATCCAGAACAATCGTGTCGAAATGCCGCCCAGCAGAGTGGTGCCCGGCCAGGACATCGAACGCATTCGCCTCCCGCCAGTGCACATTTCCAATCCCATTGCGGGAAGCATTCGCCGCCGCCGTCGCCAGCGCCCCCGCCGATGAATCCACCGCCTCGACGCCCTCGCACCGCCCCGCCATATGCAGCGAAAACCCACCCGTCGACGTGAAGCAATCCAAGGCCTTACCCCGCGCCCACCGCGCCGCCGCCACGTAGTTCTCCCGCTGGTCCAGGTAAATTCCGGTCTTCTGTCCGCCCAGCAGGTCCACCTGCCACGTCAGTCCGTTGAACCGGCACTCCACCCGCTCCGGCGCCTCGCCCCAAAGCACCCGCGTCTCCAACGGCAGAGACTCCTTCTCCCGCACCGCCACATCATTCCGGGCCACCACGCTCGCCGGTGCGCAAACCTCCCCAAGGGCATCCAGAATGACGGGCAAAGCCTTGTCCATGCCCTGCGTCAGTGTCTGCACCACGTAATGCGCCCCGCCGTAGCAGTCGATCACCAGTCCCGGCAGCAGGTCTGCCTCGCCAAACACCACCCGGTAGGAATCGGACTCCCGCACCACCTGGCGGCGAAACGCCAGCGCCCGTTCCAGCCGCCGCACGTAGAACGCGCGGTCCACCGGCTCCACGCGCCGCGACAGCAGCCGCAGCGTGATCTGCGATGTCGAGCTGTAATGCGCCACGCCCAGCGGCCGCCCGCCGGCATCCGCTACCCGCACCACATCGCCGGGCTGCGCCGCTCCGCGATGCACAACATCGCTTGAAAAAAGCCACGGGTGGCCGGAAGCCACCCGTGACGCTGCTTTTCGATTGACTTTAACTTCTGGAAGGGCCAAATGGCCAGCTTAGCGTACCTGCAACTGTTGCAGCCGGGCAATCCGCTGTTCAGTGGCAGGGTGCGTCGAAAACAGCCGCATCAGGGCCTCGCCGCTAAACGGCTGGATGATGTACATGTGCGCCTGCGCCGGCGACACATCCATCGGAATCCGCTTCGAGTAGCCTTCCAGCCGCCGCAGCGCCGAAATCATCGAACTCGGATCCCCCGTGTACTTCGCAGCCGCCGCATCGGCGCCGTACTCGCGCGTACGGGAGATCGCCATCTGGATCACCATCGCCGCAATCGGGGCGACAATCATCATCACCAGGCCGCCCACCATGCTGCCGCCGCCTTCTTCCTCGTCGCTGCTCCGGCTGCCGCCGAACCAGAACGCCATCCGGCCCAGGAACGTGATCGCCGCGCCCAGCGTCGCCGCAATCGAGCTGATCAGAATGTCGCGATTCAGAATGTGGCCCAACTCGTGCGCAATCACGGCCTCCACTTCGCGGTCATCCATCAACTCCAGCAACCCCACCGTCACCGCCACCGACGAGTGGCTCGGGTTACGCCCGGTCGCAAACGCATTCGGCGCGCTCTCCGGAATCACCCACAGCTTCGGCATGGGCAGCTTCATCCGTTCACACAGCCGCTTCACCATCGGTGCAATGCGGTGGTATACCTGCGGGTGCTCGGTTTCCGATACCCGTTGCGCCCCGCTCGACATAATCGCGATCTTCTCGCTGAAAAAATAACTCAGGAAGTTCATGGCAATCGCCATGAACAGGGCCATCGTCAGACCCCGCTGACCGCCCAGCGCCTGTCCGCCGGCGAGCAGCACGCCACTCATCAACCCCAGGAGCAGAACTGTCTTAATGCTATTCATAGTCCTTTGCGTCTTGTCCTATCGAGACTCTACCAAATAGACGCGCGCGGCGCCCGGAAGTTGCAAACACCCTTACACTCCCCGCAGCCGCCGGGCCCGCTTGCTACCCTGCAAATCCCGCCGCCGCTCGGCCCGTAACACCTGCTCTTCGTTCAGTCCAAAGTAGTGCGCCACCTCGTGCCACACCGTCTCTTCCACCAGACGCGCCACCGGGATATCGTCCTCCTCGGCCGTGCGCTCATGCGGTCCCTGGTAGATCGTAATCGTATCCGGCATCGCAAACGGTTCGGACACACTCCGCTCGGTCAGCGGCCGGCCCTGGTACAACCCCAGCAGCCCCCGCCGCGGCGGCTCATCCTCCACCAGAAACACCACGTTCTTCAACCGCGCCCGAAACCGCGCCGGTATCCGCTCCATCCCGCGTTCTACCAACCCCTCGAACTCGCGCCGCGTCACGCCCCTATTGTAAGGACCGCGCCATCGCCCGCACCAGTTCGCCCCCGAACTTCAGCCGGTCCTCCGGCCCCGGCAGCCGCGCCAGCTTCTCGTTGTATGCAATCCGCTGCTCCATCAGAAACGCCGGCAGCTTGTAATCGTGATACAGCCCCTGCAACACGTTCATCCGCCCCGGCTTGCCCACCGTCGTACTCACTGCCGCGTAAAACAGCGGGCGCGAAGGATGGAACGTCGTCTGCTTCAACTCCGCGAAAAACCGCTCCGCCAAGCCCCGGAACGGGCTCCCCTCCGGCGGCCCTTCCAGATACTCCGCCGTCTCCGTATTGTGCAGCGAAAAGAACAGGTCCACACTCCGCCCGCTCTTCAGCCACTTCTCCACCGCGTTCCGCTGCGCGGTGATCTCCGGCATCTTCACCGCATCCCGCGTATCCCAATTGCGATTCAAATCATACCCATGCACATTAAATCGCACCCCGCCGCGTGCCACTCCGTCCGGATCGCACAGCGGGAATACCTTCCACGTATACCGCCGCCGCAACTCGGCGTTGTTCGCCAGCTCCAGCAGCGCGCCCTCGCCCGCCCACGAACTGCCCGCCTCCCAGCTATGCTGCCGGAACATCAGCCAGATCGTCTTCTTCCCCGTCCCCAGCGTCCACAACAGCAGATCCCGCCCGTCCACCGTCTTTCCGATCTTCTCTTCCTGGAATGTCGGCGTCTTCGCAAGCCGTCCCCGCAGCCGCATCAGGTTCTCATTCGTGTACGGTGCAACATGCGCAATCCAGAACCGTGCCGCCGGCGCCGTCACTTTCAATCGCAGCCGCGGCTCCTGCGCGTCGTACTCCACCGTCGTCAGATGCCGCCACGCCCGCCCATCGGCGCTGATCACCGGGGGCGTGTCTTTCGTGATCGCCCCGCGATTCGGCCGATAGTTGTACTCGCCCGGCAAGTCGACGATATCGAATGTCAGTTCCTGCCCGGCCTTCGCCCCATCCACCCGGAACGCATACCAGTTCGCCTGCCGGTTCCGCCCGTCCTGGTCCTTCTCCCCCTTCGACCCCAATCGCCAGTGCGTCTCGCTGACGGCTTGTCGCCGCCCCAGACTGCCCCCTTCGAAATCCGTCGATATGGTCACCGCCGCGAGTAACGGCATCAGCATTGGCATCAGCACAGCACGACTCTATCACCCCGCTGCGCTATCCTGAAAGTCTTCCATGAGTGAAGTAGTCAGCCAGTTTTCCGTCTCCGTGCGCCAGGTCCAGGACTATCAATTCCTGGTCACCTTCGACAAGGAATCCATGGGCACGCTCCAGACGGATGAGACCCTCCCGCTCGGTAAGGAGAGCGGCCCGACTCCCTCGCGTATGCTTGCCGCGGCTGTGGCCAATTGCCTCTCGGCAAGCCTGTTGTTTGCGTTTCGCAAAGCGGGTGTTCCGGTCGGTGAGATCGAAACGCAGGTCACCACACAGGTGGTCCGCAATGAACAGCGGCGATTGCGCATCGGCAAAATGGAGGTCACCATCGACCCGAAGCTGTCGCCCGAATCACTGGAAAAGGCCCAGGCCGCGCGTGGCGTCTTCGAAAGTTTCTGCACCGTGACGCAAAGCGTAGCCGACGGTATTCCCGTGGAAGTGAAGGTGAAAGGAATCGATGGCGAATAAAAAAATCGGAATCCTGACAGGCGGCGGCGACGTTCCGGGCCTGAATTCGGTGATCAAAGGCGTTGTCTATCGCGGCAGCGAAATCGGCTTCGACGTGGTGGGTATCCGCCGCGGATGGGAGGGTCTGACTCATCTGAACTTTGAGGACCAGGCCAGCGTGGCTCGCTATGTGCTCCCCCTCAACCGCGAGAACACCCGCACCATTGACCGCACGGGCGGCACGTTCCTGCACAGCTCGCGTACCAACCCCTCCTCCATGAAGAAGGTGCCCGATTTCCTCGCCGGCTCCACCTTCCCCACCCGCGAAAAGAAGGGCAAGGATGGCTCCTCGTCCACCGTCTACGACATGACGTCGCAGACCCTCAAGAACCTCGAAAAGCTCGGCATCGAGCACCTCATCGCCATCGGCGGCGACGACACGCTCAGCTATGCCGCGCGCCTCGACAAGGAAGGCTTCAAAGTCATTGCCATCCCTAAAACCATGGACAATGACGTGCGCAACACCGAGTACTGCATCGGCTTCTCCACGGCCATCACCCGCGCCATGGATTCCATCCAGCGCCAGCGCAGCACCGTCGGCTCCCATGAACGCATTGGCGTCTTCCGCGTCTTCGGCCGCGACGCCGGCTACACCGCCCTCTATACCTCCTACGTCACCTCCATCCGCTGCGCGATCCCGGAGTATGAGTTTGATCTCGACAAGATGATCGACCTCCTTGTCGCCGACAAGCGCCACAACCCCAGCGCCTACTCCCTGGTCATCCTCAGCGAAGGCGCCCGCTGGAAGGGCTACACCGTCCGCGAGTACGGCGAACCCGACGCTTACGGCCACCGCAAGAAAATGAGCGTCGCCGAAGACTTCTCCGACCAGCTCAAGCGCCGCGTCAAGGAAGAAACCATCGTCAGCGACCTCACCTACGACCTCCGCGGCGGGGAAGCCGACTTCGTCGACAAGCTCGTCGCCACCACCTTCGGCAACATGGCCCTCGATTGCCTCATCAACAAGCAGTCCGGCGTCATGATGGCCATCCAGAACGGCTCCTTCGCCGTCGTGCCCATCCCCGATCCGGGCCTAGGCCCACGCAAGGTCGATATCGAGTCTATGTACAATACCGAGCGCTATCGCCCCAACTACTCCGGTAAGGCCGGCCTCCCCTTGTTCCTCACCCGTCCCTAAACCGTGACCGGCTGGCTGCGCAAACTACTCGGCGGATCTTCGAAGAGAGATGTCCCTCTCGGCGAGATCCGCCGTTCCTTTGATGAGGCCGCCGGCGATGAGGAGCACTTTCCCTCCACCATCGACCCGCGCATCTACCACGTCCAACTTCTGCTCGATACCTTCGGCGACCTCAATCACCGCCGCGTCCTCGACGTCGGCTCCGGCAAAGGCCGCTTCGACCGCATCTTCCTCGAACGCTATCCCCAGGCCAACATCGTCGCCTTCGACCTTTCCGAAGCCATGCTCCGCTTCGTTCCTAAAGCCATCCACACCTGCTCTGGCACCATGACGCATCTCCCCTTCGCCACCGCCGCCTTCGATTGCGTCTATGCCACCGAATCCCTCGAACACGCCGTCCACATCGATGTCGCCGTCGCCGAAATGTGCCGCGTCCTCAAGCCCGGCGGCCGCCTCGTCATCATCGACAAAAACGCCGAACACTGGGGCAAACTCAAAACCCCCGAATGGGAGCGCTGGTTCCAACGCGAGGAACTCGAAAAGCTCCTCCGCCGCGATTGCCGCGACGCCACCAGCCGCTTCATCTCCTATTGGGAAGACGTCGAACCCGACGGCATGTTCCTAGCCTGGCTCGCCCAAAAGTAGGGCAGGCGTCCCCGCCTGCGCGTGACGTCCACGTCGCGCTCGCTCTCCCTATCTCACCCGCCCAAACGCCAACACACAATGAATCCCGCCATTCTGCAGCAATAAATTCGCCGCCGGCGTTGCCACCACCCGGAACCCCGGCAACTCCCGCTGCAACTCCCCAAACCACTCCTCCTCCACCTCCCCCAACCCCAACTCCGGCACAAAAATCGACTCGCCGATCACCGCCGCGTTCACATAGCTGATCCCCGGCCACCGCGAATCCGAACTCGCCTCCCCTTCCAGCCATGGCACTCGCACTACCCGGAATCCCATCCGCTGCAGCATCGCCGCGTTCTCATCCAACTTCCGCCTGTGCTCCGGGTCGCAACCCGCCGCCTGGCGCCGCAGGATCTCCCGTAGCCTTGGTACCAGCGCCTTCCGTAACTGCACCGCATTCCCCAACCGCAGCCAGGTCCTCACCAGCGCCGGTTCCTGTTCCACCAATTCCGGCATTCGCTCCGGAGCCACGCACTCGCCCGGCTTGCCCGGACAGTGCTCGCTCACATACGCCGTCACCTCCAGCCGCTGCGCCTCTTCCTTCGCACCGCCGCCCGCTTCCTCCAACTCCTCCAGCAACGTCGTCACGCTCGCCGCCACGCGGGCGTCCCCGCACTGCGGTTCCGCCACCAGTGCCGTCACGCCATCCGACAATAACGCCAGCGAATAATCCACGTGCGGCGTCACATCGCCGAAATACACCGCCTCGTCTGCCCCAAACTCGGCCTGCAACACATACGCGAACTCTTCCCGCGTCAGCGCCTCCCCCCAGTACGGCTTTGCCGACGTCCCATAAAACAACACCACCCGCTCCTTCGCCCCAGGTACCACCGCGAATAGCAGGTCCCCGCCTTCAAACGCCAGCTTGCTCCGCACATACGGGTCCCCCGTAAAGCTCCCCAGCATCGGTTCCAACAGTGCACCATTCTCCGCGCTGCCTTCGTACGCCTGCCGCGTCACCAACACCCTCCGCTGCCCCTGCGTGTAGCCGTACTTGAATAAGTCCTGCACCCAAGGATCCACATCCCCGTGCCCATCGTGATGAATCCGAAACCGGTGCGGTCCCCTCCCGAAATGAAAACGGAGCGCCTCGGCTACCTGCCTCTCCTCCCCACTCACGCTCAGGTCCAGTGTCACCTCCAGCGGCTTCTCGCTGTCCCGCAATACCCGCTTCAAAACCCCGAGGCTATCTCCTGCATCCTCGCGCCGCTTGGCCAGAAACGCCAGCGTATTGACGTTGGCGAAAATCTCGCTCACCGCCGCGTTGTCCGCCGACGCCCGAAACCCCGCCACGGTCGGCTCGTACAGAATGTGGCACAAATCCCCGCCCATTTTCCGTACCAATTCCGACTGGTATCGTAGCCGCCGTGAGTCGAAATAGGCCGCCAGCGGCTCAGTCGCTCCGGCACACGCCCATTGCAGCGCGCCCTTCTCGGCCGCCTTCGCATATCCCATCGAGACGGGCACTTCGACCAACCGTACCTGCGTGTTCCGGCTCGACGAACAGTACGGCAAACACAGTACGCTGCACAAGATCGCAACCGGTACTGTGGTCCCTTTCTTCCGCATCGTTATCTAGCATTTAATCGCGATTGGTCTCTGATAGTTGCGCCAATTTTCATCAGAAGTGCATTTCCGTACAGCCGATTAACCACCCTTCCGTAAGCTGCTATATACTCAGTTCCCATGAACCGCCGCTACGTCCTCCCTGCCGCCTTCAGCGCCCTCGCCGCTACCCGCCGCGCCGTCGCTGCCTCCGACAAAATCAATGTCGTCCTCATGGGTGTACGCGGCCGAGGCAAAAGCCTCACCAAAGCCTTCTGCGACCAGCCCGACGTCAACATCACCCACGTCTGCGACATCGACCAGAACGTCGTCGCCGAAGCCTTTAAATCATCGAAGCCTCCGGTCGCCCCAAACCCCCGCTCGTCGCCGACCTCCGCCGCTGTCTTGACGACAAATCCGTCGACGCCGTCGTCATGGGCACGCCCATCCACTGGCACGCCCCTGGCACCATCCTCGCCTGCGACGCCGGCAAGGACGTCTACGTCGAAAAGCCCATCTCCCACAACATTCGCGAAGGCCGCCTCATGGTGGACGCCGCACGCCGCAACCGCCGCATCGTCCAGACCGGCACCCAACTCCCCAGTCTCCCGGTCACCGACGCCTTCCAAGGCTACGTCCAATCCGGCAAGCTTGGCCGCATCCTCATGGCCAAGGTCTGGAACGTCCAACTCCGCCGCAACATCGGCCACAAGGAAGACGAGCCCGTGCCGCCCGGCATCGACTACGACATCTGGACCGGCCCCCTCCTATCCATGCCCTTCAACCGCAATCGCTTCCACAGCACCGTCAACTGGCACTGGCACTACGGCGTCGGCGATATCGGTAACGATGGCGTCCATCAACTCGACATGGCCCGCCGTGCCCTCGGCGTCACCCTCCCCGATCGCATCACCGGCATGGGCCGCAAAATGTACTTCGATGACGACCAGCAAACGCCGGACACCATGAACCTCACCTACGAATTCGGCGACAAGCTCATCAGCTTCGAACAGCGCCTCTGGAATCCCTACGGCCAGGAAGGTACCGACAACGGAGTCGCCATCCTCGGCGACCAAGGCGTGGCGCAAATCGGCCGCTTCCGTGGACATACCTTCGGCTTCCGCGTCTTCGACGATAAGAACGCCGTTATCCACCAGCAGGAGCACGGCACCTCCTCTATCGACAACCCCCACGCCCGCAACTTCCTCGATTGCGTCCGCAGCCGCAAAGCCCCCAAAGTCGAAATCGAAGAAGGCCACTGGGCCACCGCGCTCGCCCACCTCGGCAACATCGTCGCCCGCACCGGTCGCCCCATCCGCTTCGACCCCAAAACCGAAACCGTCCTCGGCGACAAAGAAGCCAACACCCTCGTCCGCCGTCAGTACCGCCAGCACTGGTCCACCCCGAAAGGAGTCTGAGTCCCATGAACACCTCCCGCCGCTCCTTCCTCTCCACACTCGCCGTCGCGGCATCCCTCCCCGCTGCGCCCTCCTCAAAGAAGTACCGCGCCGCCATCATCGGCCACACCGGCCGCGGCAACTACGGCCACGGCATAGACACCGTCTGGAGTGCCTTCCCCAACATTGAAGTCGTCGCTGTCGCGGACGCTGACCAGAAGGGCCTCGCCGCCGCCCTCCCCCGCACCGGCGCCAAAAAGGCCTACGCCGACTACCGCGAAATGCTCCGCGCCGAAAAGCCCGACCTCGTCGGCATCGGACCCCGTTGGATGGACCAGCGCGTCGACATGGTCACCGCTGCCGCTCAGGCCGGCGCCCACATCTACATGGAGAAGCCCTTCGCCATGACCCTCGCCGAAGCCGACAGGATGGTCGACGCTGTCCAGAAGGCCAAGGTCAAGGTCCAGATCGCCCACCAGATGCGCACTTCCCCCTATGCCGTCGCCGCCAAGGCCCTGGTCCGGGAAGGCGAACTCGGCGATATCCAGGAGATCCGCTGCCGCGGCAAGGAAGACCGCCGCGCCGGTGGCGAGGACATGATGGTGCTCGGCTCGCACCTCTTCGATATGATGCGCTTTTTCGCCGGCAACCCCCAATGGGTCACCGCTCACGTCACCCACAACGGCGCCGGCATCCTCCCCCGCGACGTCCGCCAGCCGACCGAGCCCATCGGTCCGGTTGCCGGCAACCAGGTCAGCGCCATGTTCGCCTTCAATGACGGCATTCACGGCTTCTTCGCCTCCAAGGCCACCGCCACTACCGACCCGCTCCGCTTCGGCACCTGGATCTACGGCAGCAAGGGAGTTCTCTTCCTACCCAACGCCATCTATCCCGGCGGCGGCCTCTCCATCCTCAAGTCACCGGCCTGGATCCCCGACGCCAAAACCCAGTGGCAGAGCCTTGAGCCCAAGCCCGATACCACCGGCTTGCAACTCCACGGCAACCACGAGATCGCCAACGCCCTCATGGTCGCTGACCTCCTCAAAGCCATCGAATCCAACAGCAAACCCGCCTGCAACGAAGAGGACGGACGCTGGACCATCGAAATGGTTCACAGCGTCTACCACGCCCAACAATCCGGCACCCGCGTTACCCTCCCCCTCAACACCCGCACCCACCCCCTCCCCGTGTAGGGCAGACCTCCAGGTCTGCGCACGACGTCCACGGCACACCACCGCGCGCGGCGAGACCCAGGACTAGTCGTGCTAGTCGCGTGTGGGCCGTGGGGAACGGGGCCAGCGTCACACTGGCCGCGCCCTGCATGGTGGTTCTACTACAACGATAATGAACCTGCGCATTGCCCCGCCTCTTACAGGGAACATGAAGCTTTGGTCGAGATTGACTCGCTTGCCGTGCTTCGGGGTGAACTTCCACGGCGGGCGATGGCATCGGTCTTAGAGTGGGCGGCTCTGCGCCGCACCGAACTTCGGGCGAACTGGGAAAGCGCTCGAAATGGTGTGCCTCCAGTTCCGATCGAACCATTAGACCAGGAAGCAGGGAGTAGAACCATGGCATTGGTCCGGACTTCGAGTGTAAAGCCATCAGGCGAATTCCAAGTGGAACTCACTTTGACAACCGGCCAAGTGGTGCGGCGAGACCTTACCCCGTTTCTGACTGGGCCGCTCTTTCATTCGATTCGACTCGACGCATTTGCAGTTCCGTCAGGTTCGGGTCGAACATGGAACCTGGTCTGGCCGGGCGGTGCCGACTTTTGCCCGGACGTCGTGATCTGGGGCGGGTTGCCGCCAGCCGTTGCAGACCCCTTCGCCGCGTAACTAGCCGCACTCCAATCGCGGTCGCCCGCCCACAGCGCCAGAATCCCCGCCGCGCTGGGGCAACTCACCCGAACCCCGCCACAAATCCCACCACAATCGCCCCAATTCCACGGCCCTCAAAATGCTCCCCATAGCCCTATGGACATCACCCGGCGCCAATCCCTAAAAACCGCGGCAGGCCTCGCCCTCGCTTCCTCCGCCTCCCTCAACGCCGCCCCCGCCAAGGACCCCTCCGGCAGCCTCCTCGGCGCCCCACATCGCATCCCCCGCACCGGCACCGGCCTCCAGTTCGCCACCATGAACGGCGCCCGCGTCGACCACAAAGCCCGCATCAGTAAGCAAATCGGAGTCAACTACGCCATCTGCGGCCCCGGCCTCGGCCGCGTGGCCCCCTCCGAGTACGAAGCCACCCTCGCCAAGATGAAGGCCGACTTCGCCTCCATCGGCATGCAGGTGGCCGGCGTCGAAAGCCACCCCGTCCCCGCCGAGAAGATCAAGCTCGGTATCGAAGGCCGCGACGAAGAAATCGAAAACTACATCCACGCCATCAAGGCCCTCGCCAACGTCGGCATCCGCGTCCTCTGCTACAACTTCATGGCCGGCCTCGGCTGGTACCGCACGCAGGTCGACGCAAAAGGCCGCGGCAACTCCCTCCTCACCGACTTCGACCTCACCGCCGCCAAGGCGCAGGGCCTCACCAAGTGGGGCGAAATCCCCGAAGAGAAAATCTGGCAGAACATCGAATACTTCCTGAAAGCCGTCATCCCTGTCGCCGAAAAGGCCGGCATCCAGATGGCCCTTCACCCCGATGACCCGCCCCTCTCTCCGTTACGGGGCATCGGCCGCATCGTCACCAGCGCCGCCAACTACCGCCGCATCATGAACCTTGTGCCCAGTCCCGTCAACGGCGTCACCTTCTGCCAGGCAAACTTCATCGCGATGGGGGAGGACTGCGTCTCGCTGGTCCGGGAATGGGGCAAGCAGAAGAAGATCTTCTTCGTCCACTTCCGCGACATCGCCGGCACCCGCGAGCACTTCACCGAAACCTTCCACGACGAAGGCCAGACCGACATGGTCAAGATGCTTAAGACCTACCATGAAGTCGGCTTCAAGGGCCCTATCCGCCCCGACCACGCCCCCACCCTAGACGAAGAAACCAACGACCGTCCCGGCTATGCCATCCAGGGCAAGATCTTCGCCATTGGCTACATGAAGGGCGTCATGCAGGGCCTCGGCCTGCCCTACGCCTGATGCGCGTTGCCCGTCGGCAACACCGCGCCTCAGTACACCTGGAACAGAAACACCTGGTTCGAACCTTCCGGTGTTATCGCGTATTCCCCGTTCTGCAGGAACTCGTTCGCTTCCACCCGGTACAGCCCGCCGCCCAGCGGCTTCACGCTCAAATGCAGCGGCCGAGACGACTCCTTCGGCTTCTTCCCGGCTGGCGGAAACACCACCTCGCGCTTGCCGTTCTTCACTTCCAAACGGTAAAGCTGCAGTTGATCGGCCTTGATGCGATTGCTTTCGAACAGAAAGATGGGCTCCGCCATCGGCGTCCGTGCCTGGCTGGCGGCACCGTCCACCACGTACGCCACCTCGTTCTTCCGCTTTTCTTCCTTAGCCTCGGCAATCTCGGCCGGCACCAGGTTGGTGGCATGCAACAGAAACAGCGTGTCGGGCTTGGGCGGCTTGGGCCCAGTGTACTTCTGCGCCCAGATCGCAGGAACCAAGAGTGTGGCAACCAGCAGGCTTCGCAGCATCAATCCCCTCAACCCTATTGTACGTGCGGCAACGCCGGCCGGTTACCTCAAGCCGTCTCGATCAACTCCGACCGCTGCTCGATGTTCTCCAGCAGCCGGTCAAACTCGCCTGCTTCAATGGGCTTCCGCAGTACCAGCCCATCCGATTGCGGGAACAGCTCCGAAGCATCCGAATCAATGCCATCGGCCAGTAGCACGAACGTCGGCCCCTGGTCGCGCACCGAATCGAAAAACTCCACCCACGTGCTCTGCCCCACCCGCACCGCGCAGAAAATCACGTCGATCCGCAGCCGCCGCAACAACTCCAACGCCTCCGACGCATCCTGGATCGGCATCGCCCGGTGCCCCCGCCGCGACCAGAACGACAGCAACCGCCGCTGCTCGGCCGGATCCGGCTCCAGCACTACCGCCGTCAACGTCCGCGTGCTCGACCGCTGTGGCTGGTTCGCTGCCAGCTCTTCCGGGAACGCCGCCGGCAGCTCAATCTCCATCCGGCAGACACCCTCGCCCGCCCGCGCCAGCTTCAAGTCTCCACCCATGCCGTGCAGAATCCCACGGCACACACTGAAGCCCAGCCCTTCGCCATTTTCGCCCTGCGGGAACTCATCAAACAGCACCGACCCATACCGGATCGTCACCACCACGTTCCGCACCCGCAGTCCGGCTTCCACCGACAGGCGCGGATCCAGCGTCGTCCGTGCCGACCGCGCCGCCAGCAGAATCAGGTTCCGCAGCACCGTCTCAAACTGCGCCGCCGATCCCACCACCCACAGCGGCTGTGCCGACAACCCTACGTCCAGCGTCAAATGGAATGGCGCTATCTCCTTGCGGCTGGCCGTCGTGATCTCCTCCACTAGCGTATTCAGCTCAATCGGCGTCGGCTCTTCTTCATCCCGCCCGGCCACCTGCGAATACCGCGACAGTATCGCCGATACCCGCAGCGATTCGTTCACAATCGACCGTGCCGCCTGATCACTCCGATGTTCCATCAGGTGATGCGCCAGATTCACAATCGACTCCAACGGCTGCCGCAACTCCGTCGCCACCCCCGAAATGATCTGACCGGTCGCCGCCAGCCGTTCACTCCGCATCATCTGCTCTTTCCGGATCCGCCCGTCGATCAGCTTGTTCACGATCGCCACCTGGTTGGCCAGATGCTGCAGCGCCAATAACTCCTCGGTGGGATACGGCCTCCGCTTGCGCTGCGACGCCACCAGCACCACGCCCGTCAACTCCTCATTGGCCAGCGCCGGCAGCAGTACAATGCTCCGCGGAATCGCATCCCTCTGCACGCCCCAATACAACGGGCTGCGCCGCGCATCGGGAATCGCCAGCGCTGTCCGGTTCCGGAAACACAGCGCCACCGCATGATCGGCATTCCGCGAGGTCTGTGACAGATTCACAAAAATCGGCTCACCCGTCTCCGGATTCAGCGTCCGCCGGAGGCTCTGGTTCGACCGGTCAAAGCGGAACATCTCAATATCCGTACAATCCAGCGCCCGAGGCCCCAGCGTCCGAAGCTTGCGCGTCAGATCTTCCCGGGTCTCGCAGTTCAACAGGTCTTCGCACAGCGCGTGGATCCGCCGCACCGACCGTCGCAACTCGCGGCTCCGGTAATGCCGGTACCCCGTCTGCGCCACCAGCAGCGTCACCGCCAGGCCGAACACCAGCAGCAGCAGCGGTGACACCGCCTCTTCCCGCTCCAGCAACTGCACCACCGAAACGCTCGGGATGTTCAGCCGGTAGCGCTCCGCCGCCGGAGGTTCCGCCGCGTCCTGGCTGGCCACCCCGGTCACCCGCACGCGATCCCCAATGATGAACCGGTTCAGCCCCGACCCCATCGGCGCCGCCTCTTTCGGCAGATACACCGCATACGGCTCCGGTTGCCCGTCATCCAGCATCAGGTAGCTGCCGCCGGCATCCTCCCCGATGGCGACAACGCGCCCTTCCACCTCCACCGTCAGGCCCACCGCCTTCGGGTTCTGCAATTGCTCGATCTTCCGGCTCTCGGGCAGCGGTGCCGGCTCCTGTCCGATCATGTGCAACTGCGCCGGCTGAAGCACCGGCATCCCATCCCGCTGCTTCAGCCTTCCCTTGACTTCAATGACATCGCCCGGCGCCAGCCGCTCGAACATGAAGTCCGGCGCCTCCAGCGTCAGCACCCCGCCATCTTTATCTCGCAACGGCAGCTGCGAATAAGTGCCGAACGGCACCGGCCGCCACGCCACTACGCCCTCGACGACAATCTCCTCCCCCTCGTGCGCGGGAGTCAGATCCTGCTGTCGCGCCGATGCCTCCGCCAGCGATAACGTCACCTGGGCGGACAGCCCGCTCGACACCAGGAACAGCCCTACAAACAGGGTCAATCCCCGGCGCGAGTTCGCCCCGTAGCTGGTGAGCTGCCGATCCATTGCCAGTAAATCTCCCTATCGGCAGAACGGCGCGGGAACCTTATATTTCCGTGTAAGGGGATAGCCAGTCTGGGAGAGATGGGTCAGTAAAGTCCGCGATCGTGAAGTCCGTCGGCGGCAGCACGGCTCCGGGCACCGTCGTCACTCCCACCACCCGCGCCCCCGCCGTTCGCGCCGCCGTGATGCCTCCCGGCGAATCCTCAAACACAATGCAGTCCTGCGGCCGCACTCCCAACCGCTCGGCCGCCAGCAGGTACAGGTCCGGGGCCGGCTTTGGATTCTGCACCTGGTGCCCATCCACCACCACCCGGAAGAACGGCGCCAACCCCGCCTCGTCCAAAACAAAATGTACGTTCTTTGGCTCGGCGTTGCTCGCCACCGCTAACGGCAGGCTCGCGTACCGTTGCAGGAACGCCCGGATCCCCGGCACCAGGTGCTGCTCCAGCACCGGCCGCATGCGCTCCCGGTACCGCGCCTCCTTATCCGCCCCGTGCTGGAAGATGGCCTCCGCCCCGATCTCCCGCCCAAAAACCTCCGCCACAATCTGATCGTTGCGCTTGCCATGCATCCATTTCATGATGCCGTCGCGATAGAGGCCGTGTTCCTCCAGATATTCCTTCCAGATCTCCGCGTGCATCGTGTTCGATTCGATGATCACGCCATCCATATCCAGGATAATTGCTGTCATTTTTGAAAAGCTTTCAGTTTCGTAAGTGCCGTGCGGACGGCGATATCCGGCTTGGCGATGCCGCGCAACAGCCGTACCGCCTCTGCCTGCTGCCGCGCGTCACGCGTGCGGGCAAAGGCTTCCGCATACGCCAACCCTAACTCCCGCGTCCCTCGGTCCACCGCCGAAAACGGCCGCAGTTGCCAAGTTGTCGAAGCCACCGGTGCCCGCCCCGGCCGAATAATCCGATGATCCGCCTGCGGCATATGGCACCTGGCGCAATCCGGCCCGCGCTTGCACTGCTGCGCCGTATGGCAACTCTGGCACGCCGCCGCAGGCTCCGTCTTGCCCGTGTGCACGTCATGGCACGAGGCACACCACAAATCCGCCCCCGCCTTCTGCCGGCACTTGCTAGCCTGCAATCCGTCCACCGGCCCGGCAGGCTTCGCCGATACAAACGTCGCCACATACCGCCCGAACTCCGCCCCCGGCCGGTACTGGCTGGCCTTTCGCCCCACCCGCGCCACTTGGATCGCATCCTTCAAGTGACATTGCCCGCACACCGAATCCCGCGCCGAACCCTCCAGTGCCGTCGGCACAATCAGCCGGTCCGACCCCTGGATGTGCAGGCTCGCCGGACCATGGCAATCCTCGCAATTCACGCGGTTCGACGCCATCTCCGTCTTCGCGTAATTCCGCGAAATATTCCGATGACATTCCTGGCAGGGCTGATTCCCCACCGTCGCCAGTTGCGCCGCCAACAGAAACCACAACATGCGCCGTTAACGCGGGGTTACCTTCAAATCGCGAAAATAGCCCACCGTCCCCGGCCCAATCCACAGCGCAACCCCACCCGCGCCATCGCCCTGCTTCAAATCATTCACAAGCAGATTCGGCTGCGCCGCGCCGTTCACATACAGCCGGGCCTTAGTCCCCTCCACCGTGATCTTAACCTTCGTCCACACCCCCGGCTCCAAGTCCGCGTACGATTCATACTTCTCCGGCGTCTCCTTCCGCAGCCGCTGCCACCCCCAGCCCGGATGCGACGAATACTGCAGCGAGTGATTCCGCCGCACCTGGTCTTCCGCCCGGCCATTGGTCGGACGCAGGTACATATACTCGTACTTCTCCCCATCGCCCTGCACCCGGAACGCCACGCCGATAAACCCGCGAGCCCCTTCGTTCGCACCCTCGCCTACCGTACCCGCCACTTCCAACTCAATCGTACCGTTCCGCAGTGAGACGCCCTTCCTGACGGCCAGCGCGCCACCCCCGCCATCGGCGTTCTGCCGCGGCGCAGCGGTGTCGTGGGTGAGCTTAAGGCCTTGCTTGCCCTTGAAAGTAGCCGCTTCCGCCTTTGACCCCAATAGTTGCAACGACGCCGGATCCAGCGCCAGACACAGCACGGCCGCGAAGGGCAACAAAAGCAGTTTCATCTCTTTACAGATAGCATGGGCACAAGCAGAGCCAAGCTCCCAACCTATGTCGTCTGCATCGTCTCTGCGCACCCCGCGGCTCTCCGGGCCGCCCACAACCATGAAGAGTGCGGGCCGGCCCTTCTCTGTATTGTTTGGCTGTCGTCTTGGCGAGATTGGTGAGCTTGCCTTGCCCGCCGAAGCCTCGGCGAAGGCGGGCGAGAAACTTTTGGGTAGTGGGTCTTCGACGGAGCTATTGCTGGGGCTTTAAAGCCCACCCGCCCCTTCATCCCGCACCCCCTTTACTTGTTCGCTCGGATCTTCTTAGCGCGCCAGGCGGGCTTAGCGAGAAACTCGGAGTTGCCGAAAAGACTGACATGCCAGCTATGGCGACCAAGGCGTTATCATGGAATATGGGCTCGCATGGCACAAGATCCCCCCTCACCCATCAACGTCAATAGTTGGCTCGAAGACGAGCTGTATTCGCAGTACCTCAATGATCGCCGGGCGGTCGATGAAGAATGGAACAGCGTCTTCCAGAATCGCCAGCCGAACGGCAACGGTTCGGCGGCAACCTACACAAACGGAAACACTTCCTACGCCGCCAGGCCGGCCCTGGAGCCCCCGGCTCCCAAGCCTGCGCCCGCCGCTGCCCCGCCACCCTCAGCCCCCGCGGGCGCCGAACTGGTGTTGCTGAAGGGCGCCGCGAAGAAGATCGCCGAGAACATGGAGGTGTCGTTAACGGTCCCCACCGCCTCCAGCCAGCGGGTCATCCCCGTCAAGGTGATCGAAGAAAACCGGCGGATCCTCAACCAGCACCGCGCCCTCCACGGCCAGAGTAAGATTTCGTTCACCCATCTGGTCGCCTGGGCAATCGTCAAGGCTCTTGGCAAACACGAAAATCTCAATAACGCCTACGCCGAGGTCGACGGCCAGCCGCATCGCCTCCTCCGCAAGGAGATCAATCTCGGCATCGCCGTCGACGTCGCCGGCAAGGACGGCAACCGCTCGCTCGTCGTGCCGAACATCAAGAACGCCGGCGCCCTCAACTTCGAAGAGTACATGCGCGTATTCGAAGACCTTGTGAAGCGTGCCCGCCAGGGTAAGCTCATGCCGCCTGACTTCGAGGGCACCACCATATCCCTGACCAATCCCGGCACCGTCGGTACCTTCGGCTCGGCTCCACGCCTCATGGCCGGACAAGGCGCCATTATCGCCACCGGCGTCATCGATTATCCCGCTGGCTACCAGGGCGTTAGCGAAGCCGTCCGCGCCCAGATCGGCATCAGCAAGATCATGGCGATCACCTGCACGTATGATCACAGGATCATCCAGGGAGCTGAATCGGGCGTCTTCCTGGCCACCCTCGAGCAGTTGCTGCAGGGCGAACACGGCTTCTATTCCCGCATGTTCGCCGATCTCCGCCTTCCCTACCACCCCGTGCGTTGGGAACCGGACCGCATGCCCAGCATTTCCGGCGTTGCTGCCGGCGGGCTGCATTCCGAAGAAGTAGCCAAGCAGGCCGCGGTTCTTCAGTTAATTAACGCCTATCGCGTCCGCGGCCACCTCATCGCCGACTTCGATCCGCTCGGCTCTGAGCCCCAGTACCACGCCGAACTCGATCCGGCCACCTACGGCCTCACCATTTGGGATCTCGATCGCGAGTTCAGCACCGGCACGCTCGGCCGCGCCATGGGCGAGGACGGCCAGGAGCCCCAATACGCCACCCTCCGCGACATCCTCGAAACCCTCCGCAGCACCTACTGCGGCAAAATCGGCTGCGAGTACATGAACATCCAGCATCCGGAGCAGAAGCGCTGGCTGCAGCACCACATGGAGCCGCAAGCCAATGCCTGGCCTCTCGATGCCGAACAGAAGAAGCGCATCCTCCGCAACATCATCGAAGCCGAAGAGTTCGAGCACTTCCTTCATTCCCGCTTCCGCGGTCAGAAGCGCTTCGCCCTCGAAGGCTCCGAATCCGCCATGGCCATCCTCGACTCCCTGCTTTCCATGGGCGCCGACCGCGATGTCCAGGAAGTCGTCATGGGTATGGCCCACCGCGGCCGCCTCACCGTGCTTGCCAACCTCATCGGTAAGCCCCTCACCCAGATCTTCTCCGCCTTCGAAGGCGAACTGGATCCCGACGCCACCCAAGGCTCCGGGGACGTCAAGTATCACCTCGGCGCCAACGGCCTGCACCAATCGCCCACCGGCCGCGAGATCCGCGTTTCCCTCTCCCCCAACCCCAGCCACCTCGAAGCGGTCAATCCCGTGGTGGAGGGCATCGCCCGCCCCAAACAGGATCGCATCGGTGACACCTGGCGCTGTAAAGTGATTCCGGTGCTGGTCCACGGCGACGCCGCCTTCGCCGGACAGGGCGTCGTAGCCGAAACTTTGAACATCTCTCAGCTGGAAGGCTACACCACCGGCGGCACCATCCACCTGATCATCAACAACCAGATCGGCTTCACCACCAACCCCTACGAGTCGCGCTCCACGCACTACTGCACCGACGTCGCCCGCACCGTCCAGGCCCCCATCTTCCACGTCAACGGCGATGATCCGGAAGCCTGCGTCCGCGTGGCCGAACTCGCCTTCCAATACCGCCAGGCGTTCAAGAAGGATGTCGTCATCGACATGTTCTGCTACCGCCGCCACGGCCACAACGAAGGCGACGACCCTAGCTACACCCAGCCGGTCATGTATCGCAAGATCAAGAACCAGCCTTCGGTCGTCAAGCTCTACTCCGACCGCCTGGTTCGCGAAAAGGTGCTCTCCGCCGACGACGTAACAGCCTTGCAGAAGCAGTACCTGGCCAAGCTCTCGGCCGCCTTCGATGCTGCCCAGGTCAAGAGCGAGGAGTTCGAAGTCCAGGAAATCGGCCCGCTCGACGCCGGCGTCATGGTCTGCCCCAAGACCGCCATCGACCAGAGCGCCATCGAACGCGTCATCCAGGGCATCACCGCCGTTCCGGCCGACTTCACCATCCACCCCAAGCTGAAGAACTTCCTCGACAAACGTAAGGAAGTCCTTAATGGCGCCCCCATGGACTGGGCCACCGCCGAAGCCATCGCCTTCGGCAGTCTGCTGCTCGAAGGTACGCCGGTCCGCCTCAGCGGCCAGGACAGCGCCCGCGGCACCTTCACCCAGCGCCACCTGGAACTCTACGATTACGACTCCGGCCGGCCCTACCTGCCGATGAAGAACATCTCGCCCGATCAGGCCCGCTTCGACGTCATCGACAGCGCACTCAGCGAGTTCGCCGTCATGGGCTTCGAATTCGGCTACAGCTTGGGCGACCCCCTTACCCTGGTCATGTGGGAAGGCCAGTTCGGCGACTTCGTCAACGGCGCCCAAGTCATGATCGATCAGTTCATCTCGGCCGCCGAATCCAAGTGGGGCCAGCCCAGCGGCCTCGTGCTCCTGCTTCCCCACGGCTACGAAGGCCAGGGACCCGAACACTCCAGCGCCCGCATCGAACGCTTCCTCCAACTCTGCGCCGAAAACAATATGCAGGTCTGCAACTGCACCACCCCGGCCCAGTACTTCCACCTGCTCCGGCGCCAGATGTGCGGTGGAGTCGACCGCCGCGGCGTCCGCAAACCGCTCATCATCTTCACTCCCAAGAGCATGCTGCGTCACCCTCGCGCGGTGTCACGCATTTCCGACCTCACCAGCGGCACGTTCCTCGAGGTCATTCCCGATGCTGGCGCCCCCGAACCCGTCAGCCGCCTCCTGCTCTGCAGCGGCAAGCTCTACTGGGAACTGCTGGCCGCCAAGGAAGAGCGGCAAGCCGATCACGTCGGCATCGTCCGCGTCGAACAGATGTATCCGTTCCCCAAGGCCGCCATCGCCGAACAGCTGATGCGCTACACCCCCCACGCCGAGGTCTTCTGGGTCCAGGAAGAGCCGAAGAACATGGGCCCTTGGCGCTTCATGCAGGAAAACCTCGACCCCATGCTGGAGCCTTCCCGCCGCCGCCTCCGCTATGTCGGCCGCGTCGAAAGTGCGAGCCCGGCCACCGGTTCGAGCAAACGCCACGCCGCCGAGCAGGCCGAGATCATCGAAGCCTCCTTCTCGGCCACGCCCCAGCCGCCCAAGCGCACCCGTATGGTCCGCAAACGCGCCAAGGTCTAACAGGACCGCGACCACCTATTCGAACCAACGTCGGGGCTTAATCCGCTCCCGCCGCGATCACCCGCCGGCCCGCTAGCCGCCACTGCCCGCTCAACACCAGGCGCAGCGCCTCCGTATAGATCCGGTGCTCCTCTTTCAGGATCCGCGCTGAAAGGCTGGCATCCGTATCCCCATCCTCCACCGGCACCACCGCCTGCTGGATGATCGGCCCGGCGTCCAGGTGCTCGTCCACGAAATGCACCGTGCAGCCGCTGAACTTCACCCCATGCGCCAGCGCCTGATGCTGCGCATCCAGCCCCGGAAACGCCGGTAGCAGCGACGGATGTATATTCACAATCCGCATCGGAAAGGCCTGAATGAACACGCTGCTCAACAGCCGCATGTACCCTGCCAGACACACCAGCTCCACCTCATGCCGCGCCAACTCCGCCACCAGCAGCCGATCGTAGGCCTCCCGTTCCAGCCCCTTGCTCGGAATCAGCACCGCCTTCAACCCGCGGGCTCGCGCCCGCTCCAGCCCCGGCGCATCCGCGCGGTTCGAAATCACCACCGCGATCTCCGCATCCAGGCACCCGGCCGCAATGCTCTCCGCAATCGCCTCAAAGTTCGATCCGCGCCCGGACAGCAGAATGCCCAAACGCTTCATTTGTAACGCACCCGTTCCTTCTGTTTCCCCGTGATATGGCCGATGTGATAGAACGGCTCGTGCAGGTCCGACAGGATCTTCTCCGCCTTCTTCGCCTTGCCCTCACTCACCACGAAAATCATTCCGATACCCAGGTTGAACGTGCGCCGGTAGTCGTCATCCGGCATGTTCCCCAAGTGCTTCAGCAGCGGGAACACCGGCAGCACGGGCCACGTGCCCAGGTCGATCTCGGCATTCAGCCCCTCCGGTAGCACGCGAGGCAGGTTGTCCGTGATCCCTCCGCCGGTAATGTGAGCGGCCGCCTTCAACAACCCCGCTTGATGTAACGCCGACAACGGCTTGCGATAGCTGCGGTGCACCTTCAGCAGTTCTTCGGCCACCGTGCACCCCAGGTCTCCCACCTCCTGGTCGATCTTGTACTTGGCCACATCGAACAGCAGCTTGCGCGCCAGCGAATAGCCGTTGGTATGCAGTCCGGTTGACGGCAGCCCCAGCAGCAGGTCGCCTTCCTTCACCTTCGCCCCTGTCAGCAGCTTCTTCTTCTCCACGGCGCCGATAATGCAGCCGGCGATATCGAAGTCCCCGTCGCCGTAAACGCCCGGCATCTCCGCCGTTTCCCCGCCAATCAGCGCACAGCCATTCTCCTTGCAGGCGATCGCCATCCCGCTCACCACGTCGCGGAGCACCTCGGCCTTCAGCTTTCCCGTGGCAAAGTAATCCAGGAAGAACAGCGGCGTCGCCCCCTGCACCATGATGTCGTTCACACAGTGGTTCACCAAGTCCTGGCCGACGGTGTCGTACTTGTTCGCCATCGCCGCTACCTTCACCTTGGTGCCTGCCCCGTCAATCGAGCTGATCAGCACCGGATTCTTCCATCCTTTTAGATGGAAGCCGCCGCCGAAGCTGCCGATCCCGGTCAGCACCGCCGGGCTGAGCGTCTCCTTGACCAATTGCTTGATATGGCGGACGCCGCGTTCGGCTTCGTCAATGTTGACTCCAGCGTCCTGATAACGGACCGTCGCCGGTTTTGAGTTCTTTTTCATGCTTGGGAAATCTCGGTGCGAATTTTTATGATAGCGGGCTTGCCAAGCTCTAAAGATCCACCCGGTACCTTCCGATGAAAGTACCAGTATGGAAGCTGTCATCTGGATCCTACTGCCGGTCTTCGTTGCGGCCGGGTCGGCTCTTTTGTCGTTCTATATCATGCAGGCACGATTAGAGGTGGCGCTAGCGCGTGAGAGAGAAGTGCTGGCGGCAGC
>JAEUQF010000036.1 GCA_016789745.1 Bryobacterales bacterium | reverse complement strand
TGAGTCGATTGCCGACACCGGAGACTGGCTGCGGTTGGTGGTGCAGGGCTACTTCAACTAACATGCGGTTCCCGGGAACTTCGCGGCGCTGCAAACGCTCCGGCGGGAGGTGGCACGGGCATGGCTGGCGGCGCTGCGGCGCCGGAGTCAGCGGCATCGCCTTCCGTGGGAGCGATTCGGATCGATCCTGGATCGCTATCTGCCCCTGCCGCGGATTCTGCATCCGGAACCCGGCGTGCGGTTTGACGCCATGCACCCAAGGTAGGAGCCGTATGCGCTCAAGTGCGCCCGTACGGATCTGTGCGGGGGGCGTCCGGTAACGGGCGTCCCTACCGCGACTCAACGCAGATAGGTTTTTTGTTGTGAATCGTTCGAGGCAAGCGCACGGCCCGGGCCGCGACGCTTGCCTCCTTAGACGTTTGGTTAGAAGGACACGCGCATGCCGAAGCGGAACTTACGTTCATCGCTGGCACTGGTGATGGCCATGAAATTATTGGCGTTGGTGATAGCGCCGGTGGTGGCGTTCACGGCCATGCTGCTGACGTTGGCGTTGGGGTTGCCGAAGCGCGGCGTGTTGGTGAAGTTGAAGGCTTCGGCCTTGAACTGCAGGGTGAAGCGTTCGGTGAGTTTGAAGTCCTTGAACATGGCGAGGTCGGCCTTCTGGAAGCCGGGTCCGCGGAGGGCATTGCGGCCCATGGAGCCGAAGCGGAAGACGTTGGAGGCGCGGCCGACGTTGGGATCGCGGAAGCTGGTGACGGCGTAATACTGGGAGCCGGGGCCCACATCCCCGATCTTGACGATTTCGGCGATCTGGTCGGCGGTCTGGCTGGAGCCGGGGGTGTTGAGGGACGTAGTGTTGGCCGAGACGGTGAACGGCGTGCCGCTATAGGCGGAGTAGATGCCGTTGAGGCGCCAGCCGCCGAGCACGACGTCGGAGATGCCGGAGAGGGCGAACTTCTGGCCCTTGCCGAAGGGCATTTCGTAGATCCAGCTCATGACGAACATATGGGTGCGGTCATAGCCGGCCAGGGCGCGATTGCGGCGCAGTTCGCTGGGGATATTGGTGAGCGGGAGGCCGGCCCAGCCGTCATCGTCAGACATATTGATGGCCTTCGACCAAGTGTAGGCGCCCTTGAGGAAGAGGCCGCGGGCGAGGTTCTTGTTGAGGGTGGTTTGGAGCGAGTGGTAATTGGAGTTGCCCCAGCCGCCCCACATGAGCGCTTCGATGAGGCGGTTCTGGGAGCGGGCGAGGGGGCGGCCGGTGGGGCCGCTGCCGATGACGGTGGCGGCGTTGACGTCGATATCGAGGAACTGACGGACGGTCTGGTTGCCGATGTAACCCGCCGAGACGAGGATGTCGCCGGGGAGCTTGCGTTCGAGCGTAAGGTTCCAGCTTTGGATGTAGCCGCGTCCGATGTCGCCGCTATAGGGGCTGCGCGGGCCCATGTTGACGGTGGCGGGCAGGGTGATGACGCCGGTGCTGATGTTGGGGGTGGGCACGTCGGGGACACCGCGGTCGAGCGTGCTGTAGAAGCCGAACTGCGTAGGGGGCACCCAGCTGGCGGCGATAGTGGAAGGATAGAGGCCGCGCAGGGGGCGCGACAGGACCATCGGGTTGTAGGTGATGCCGTAGCCGGCGCGTAGCACGGTGGCGTCATTCCAGCGCCAGGCAAAGCCGATGCGGGGGGCGAAGAGGCGCTTGGAGGTGGTCATGCCGTTGGCCATGGGCACGTTGCCGACGCCGCCCAGGGTGACGAGGTTGGTGGACGGGTCCCAGCGTTCGATGCCGATGCCGTTACCGCGGTTCATGAGCGGGTAGTATTCCCAGCGAAGGCCGATGTTGAGCGTGAAGTTGCGGCGCATCTGCCAGCGGTCGCGGATGTAGAGGCCGTGCTGCCACTCGCGGGTTTTCATGTCGAAGTTCTGGACAGACTTGTCGGCGCTGCCGAGGATGCCGAGCATGCCGGCGGCGTAGGTGTGGATGCTGCGGGCGACCTGTCCCTGGAGGACGACGGCGTTGCCGCCGGGGTTCAGGTTGCCGCGCGGATTGGCAATCTCGGGCTGCCAGTGGTTCATGGCATGGCGCACCATGTCGACGCCCCAGCGTAGTTCGTGGCTGCCGTGGATTTTAGAGAAGTTGGTGGAGTAGGTGTAGCTGTAATCGTCGTAGAAGTTGGGGTTCGACGAAGTGCAGTTGCCCCAGTTGGTGAGGCCGTTGACGATGCAGGGCTGGCCGGAGTAGCGGATATCGTTGGCGAACTGGCGGCCGCCGTTGGTGCCGGGGATCTGCCAGACTTCCGAGCCCCAGTTGCGGCCGAAGTCGGGTCCGGTGGCTTCGTTGGAGAAGCGGGTGTGGCCGAAGACGCCATCGATGAGGAGGGTGGGGGTGAGGGTAAGGTTGAAGCCGATGGTGGGGATGATGACGCGGACATCGGCCTTGCCGAGCTGGCCGAGGGCGGGGCCGGTGAGTTCGCCGAGGGCGCCGGCGCCGGTGACCGGGGCGATCATGTCGGAGTACTTGCCCCAGATCATCAGCTTCTGGTTGACGTTGTAGTTGATTTTGACGTCGTACTGATCGCGGGTAAGGCCGAGGGTGGCGGAACTGAAGTAGTTGCCGGTGAGGCCGAAGGCATCCTGCGCGGGCTGGTTCGGCGCGGGTGCGGCCTGCTGGATGCGGGACCAGATGGGCGAGATGCTGGAAGCGGGAATCCGGTTGTTAGCGAAGGGCAGGCGTCCGGCGCCATTGGCGTCGCCGCTGATGGGGTCATAGATGTTGCCGAGTCCTGCGTAGGCTGCGAAGTTGCCGGCGCGCATGTCGGCGGGCGGTGTATTGAAGTTGCCGAACTGGCCGGTGCGTTCGGAGGTGCGTTCGAAGCTGAAGAAGTAGAACAGCTTGTTCTTCTTGATGGGGCCGCCGATGGTGCCGCCGGCGATGTTGACGATGGACTTGGGCAGGGTGGGCTTTACTTCGTTCTGGCGGTAGAAGTAAGGGCGGGCGTAGAGGTGCTGGTTGTCGTGATACCAGAAGGCCGAGCCCTTGATGGCGTTGGTGCCGGAGCGGGTGGCGACGGTAACGGCGGCGCCGCCGGCCATGCCCTGTTCGGCGTCGAAGGAGGAGGTGGAGATGTTGACGGTCTCAATGGATTCCACCGGCGGGTTGTAGAGCGTGTGGTGGGGCAGCCAGATATAGACGTTGGTTGCGCCGTCGACGCGGGTGTTGTTGTTGTTACGGTGAGTCCCGTTGACGTTGGTGGTGAGCGAACGCTGGGGCGAGGCCCCAACGGAGTTCTGCAGCGCGGCGGGCGTGGCGCCGGGCACCAGGTTGAGCATCATCTGGAAGTTGCGATAGCCGGGGAGGGGCAGTTCGACGACGGTTTTCGAGCTGATCTCGGCACGGGTGTCGGAGCGGTCGGTCTGGAGGACCGCGGCCGAGGCTTCGACCGTGACCTGCTCATTGATCTGGCCGACTTGCAACTGCGCCTCGACGCGAGTGACGTTGTTGATGGTCACTTCGACGCTTTTCCGGGTGAGGGTACGGAAGCCGCCGGCGGTGATGTTGACGTCATAGAAGCCGGCGGGCAGGTTGACGGCGTTGTAGCGGCCCTGGTCATCGGCTTCGAGGTCGCGGACGAAATCGGTGCCGGTGTTTTTGATGGAGATTTTAGCGCCGGGGACGGCGGCACCGGAGGGGTCCTGGACGGTGCCGACGATGGAGCCATAGAGAACCTGAGCCTGAGTGGGGTCAGACAGGATGAGAGCAAAGGCCAAAAGTGAAAGAAACGCAGAAGTGCGGAGCACGAGATCCTCCCTGAAGCTGGGGGTGGTGTGACAGGTCATCTTTGTTTAGCACAGTACCCCAACCGGGTCAAGGTGATGGGGTAGGAGAGGAGGAAGGGAAGTTTTGCGTGAGAAAAATGACTCAATTGTAGATCTTTGCTGATAAACTAATTTGCAACCAGAGGCCCACGGACGACTTCCGGTGCTTTCCCACATTCAGGGGGTTACCTTCATGCGTTCGGTGCTGTTTTCACTGCTTGCAGGCAGTCTTTTGTTTAGTTCATTGCTCCAGGGGCAGACCGGTACCGGAACGGTTACCGGAACCGTGACGGATCCATCGGCGGCGGTACTGCCGCAAACCAAGATCACATTAACGAATGAGAACACCGGGGTAACGCTGAGTTCTGTCAGCAATGCCGCTGGGATTTACTACTTTGCGAGTGTGCAGGCGGGGCCGTACCGATTGACAGCGGAGGCGGCGGGGTTCCGGCGCTGGACCGGAACGTTGACGCTGCAGGTGGGCCAGACGGCGACGATTGATCCGAAGATGGCCGTGGGCGCGGTGGAGACGGCGGTGGAAGTGACCGATGCGGCTCCGGTGATCACGGTGGAGGGGATGAACATCAGCGACGTGAAAGACGCGCTGCGGATTCGTCAATTGCCGTTGAATGGGCGTGCGATTTCAAATCTGTTTGCGTTGACGCCTGGGGTGGAGAGCGGGTCGGCCCCGCGGGTGAATGGGTTGAAGGTGGGGTCGGTGGAACTGCTGCTCGATGGGGTGTCGTTGAACGACCGTTTCGGCGGCGGGTTGCGGCCGAATCAGCCGGGCTTGGACTCGATTGAGGAGTTCCGGATTGAGACGACGGGATCGAGCGCCCAGTATGCGCAGCCGGCGACGGTGACGCTGGTGACGAAGTCTGGAACGAACAGTTTCCATGGCAGCGTGTTTGAGACGCATCGCAATAACGGCTGGGGATTACGGGCGCGGCAGCGGCAGGACGGCAATACGCCGGCGCAGTTGATCCGCAATGAGTACGGGGCTTCGGCGGGCGGGCCGGTGCTGATTCCGAAGCTGTATAACGGGCGGAACCGGACGTTCTGGTTTGTGGCGTATGAGGCGAACAAGCAGCGGCAGCGATCGTTCTATCGGACGTCGGTGCCGACGGCGGAACTTTGGGCGGGGAACTTCGACAACGTCATTGATGCGTCGAACCGGAAGACGAATATCTATGACCCGCTGACGACGGCGGCGAATGGGACGCGGACGCCGTTTGCGGGGAACCGGATTCCGTCGACGCGGATTCATCCTTTCTTCAAGATCATGGAGACGGTGACGGCGGAGGCGACCAGCAGCCAGAATCCGTACGTGGCGGCGAATCTGGATCAGTTCTACCCTACGATGACCGATACCAATTCGATTTCTTTGAAGCTGGATCACCGGTTCACGGATAAGGACTCGCTTTCGGGGCGGTTCACGCGGCAGGGGCGCGATTTCGAGCAGGTGGGCGGGCGGTTCGGGGCACCGAAGCTGGGCGTAACGGACACGTTCGGGACGGGTCGCGGGCAGACGCCGATCCACACGGCGGTGATTCGCGAGAATCACATATTCTCGCCAACGCTCTTCAACGAAGTGTTCGCGACGGTCAGCCGCACGGCGAACTCGGGAGGGACGCTGGCGGACTTCACGGATTGGCCGGCGAAGCTGGGGCTGCCGAATCCGTTCGCGGGGGTGGGTTGGCCGACACTGGGTGCGGGGATTTTCGGCTGGGATGCGGACAATCGCAAGGATGAGAAGCTGACGGCTTACAACATAGAGAACAACGCGACGTGGATACGCGGGCGGCACGTGATCAAGTTTGGCGGTAAGGCGCGGTACGAACAGAACAACATCCGCGAGTTGCAGCAGACGCAGGGGTCGCATACGTATGGGAACGCGTGGACGTCGCTGTACGATCCGGTGGCTGATGGCGCGGTGCCGTTCACGGGCGATGGATTTGCGTCGATGGCGCTGGGGCTGCCGACATTTTTGTCGAACCAGTACAACCGCGGGTATTTCTATTTCCGGCAGAAGAACTTCGGGCTGTACGTGCATGATTCGTTCAAGGTGTCGTCGCGGCTGACGCTGGAGTTAGGGCTGCGGTGGGATACGTGGACGCCGTATGCGGAGAAGTACGACCGGCTGGTGAACGTGGACGTGGACAACTACGTTGGCAAATTCGAAGTGGTGACGCCGAAGAACGTGACGATGGAGAGCATCCAGGGGATACCGCCGGCGGTGCTGGCGTCGTGGGCCGGGCGCGGGTTGACGTGGAAGACGGCGGAACAGGCCGGGCTGCCGTCGAACCTGGTGAGCGGAGACTATAACAACTTCGGGCCGCGGCTGGGCGCGGCGTACCGGATTACGGACCGCTTTGTGATGCGGGCCGCTTATGGGGAGTATTTCTGGACGATGCCGCTGTCGCAGATTCTGCAGGCATCACGTTCGAATCCGCCGTTGAACCTGCGGTTCACGAATCCGTTGGGGACACTGGATGGGACCAGCAGTTTTGCCATTCGGACGCTGCCCCAGGCTGGTTTCTACACGGGGCAGGCAACGGTGGTGGCGCAGGGGACGGTGATCTTGCCGCCGAGCGCCCAGTCGATTACGACGTGGGATCCGCGCAACTGGCGGGATGGACGCGCGCAGACGTGGCACTTCACGCTGGAACGGGAGACCACCAAGAACAGCGCGGTGCGGTTGAGCTACACGGGCAATCATGGGCGCGACCTGGAGCAGCGGATTCAATTAAATCCGCGCGAGGCGGAGTATAACTATGTGGCGCGGACGCGAGAGAATCCGCCGGCAAACCGCGACCTGCTGCGGCCGAACAAGGATTGGGCCTTCAATGCGGTGAACCGGAGCGGGATCTCGAACACGCACTCGCTGCAGGGCGAGTTCGAGCACCGCTATTCGAACGGGTTGGCGGCGCAGTTCTTCTATACGTTCACACGGTCCTTGACGACGACGGATGCAGGCGGCTTCACGGCGGGCAACGGGTCGATCAACGATGTCACGGGGAACACGTCGATACCGACGAATTCGCTGCTGTTGGGCGGTGGGAACCTGAACGAGGACCAACTGCGGCGGCTGGTGTACTTCAACTCGACGAATGTGCCGGCACACCGGATTCGCTGGAACGGGGTGTATGACCTGCCGTTCGGGAAAGGGAAGAAGTTCGGCAACGGGGTAAGCGGGGCGTTGAACCACGTGATCGGCGGCTGGCAGGTGGCGTCGATTGGGGATTGGAGCGGCGGCAACTGGCTGGGTGTGAACGCGGCGCGGTATCTGTTTGGCGACCCGACGTTGAGCCGGGACGACCAACTGCTGCTGACCTTCGCGGGTCGCCCGCAGCGGCTGTTTTTCCGGGGCGACTTTAATCCGGCGCAGGCGAGCAACGTGGACCAGTCGCGGCTGACGCAGTTGGTGGCGCCGAATCAGGCGGACCGCGTGTTGCGGCCGCTGGGATCGACGCTGGATAACCGTCTGCCGCAGACGTTGAGCAACGGGCAGACGCGGTTGACGCCGATCACGGATACGGTGAACTGGAACGCTCGGGCGTTCTTTTTGGGGCCGCGGCGCTGGAACACGGATATGTCGGTGTTTAAGAACTTCCAGATCCGGGAAGGGATCGTAGTCCGGTTCACGGCGGATTTCTTTAACGCGTTCAATCATCCCAATGACGGAGATCCGAACAACACGACGGGCCTGCAGGATTTGAGCGTGCAGTCGAACGATCCGCGGATTATTCAGTTTTCGCTGCGGCTTTCCTGGTAGGTGGACCGTAGCATCCGCAGACCATTCAGGGTGACCAGGATGGTTGCGCCCATATCGGCCACAATCGCCATCCAGAGGGTGGCTTTGCCCAACAGCGCCATGAGCAGGAAGGCGACTTTGAGCCCGATGGCAATGCCCACGTTCTGGCGGATGATGCCCACGGCGCGCCGCGCGTGAACCAGCAGGAACGGGAGGCTGCGGAGGTCGCCGGAAGACAGGACGACGTCGGCGGTCTCCAGGGCGAGATCCGTGGAGCGGCCCGCCAGAGCGATACCGATGGATGCGGCGGCCATGGCCTGCGCGTCGTTGATGCCATCGCCCACCATCGCTACCGTGCCGTTGCGTTCGCGGAGTTGCTGGATGATCTGTTGCTTTTCGGCGGGCAGCAGTTCGGCGTGCACACGCGTGATTCCTAACTCCTTGCCCACCGCATTGGCTGTGACGGCATTATCGCCGGTGAGGATGGCAAACTGGTTCACGCCGTGGCGGCGAAGGTCGGCAATGGCTTGCGGGGCGCAGGAGCGTAGCGGGTCGCGCAGGCCGATCAGCGCCCACACTTCCTGATCGCTGCCGCAAAGCACGGCGGTATGACTGGAGTCCTCCAGTTGCTCCAGTTGTGTCTGGATGGCTTGCCAGTTGGTGTGCTTATCTTCACAGAATCGCCAGTTGCCCGCCCAGAACGTGTGGGCGCCGATGGCGGCTTCCGCGCCTCTGCCGCTGCGGGCCTGGAAGTGCTCTACTGTGAAGGGTTCGACGCCTTGCTGGCGGGCGTACTGGACAATGGCTGCCGCGAGCGGGTGTTCGCTGCGCGACTCCAAACCCGCGAGGCTGGCCAGGATCTCGGCGGCGGGCTTTCCATTCACCGGGCGAAAGACGTCCACCGTGGGTGTCCCGTTGGTAAGGACGCCCGTCTTATCGAAGGCGACTGCCTTCAGACGAGCCGCATCCTCGAGGTAGGCGCCGCCTTTGACCAGCACGCCGCGGCGGGCGGCGGAGGCGAGGGCGGAGACGATGGTGACTGGAGTGGAGATGACCAGCGCGCACGGGCAAGAGATCAGCAGCACCACCATGCCCTGGTAGAACCAGCGCGCGGCGTCGGCGCCGGCGAGCAGCGGCGGGAACAGCGCAACGGCGACTGCCAGCGCGAGGATCACCGGTGTGTAGTACCGGGCGAATCGCTCGATGAAGTGTTCGCTGGGGGCACGCCGCTGCTGCGAGCCTTCCACCATGCGGACAATGCGCGCCAGCGCTGTATCCGTGGCCTCGCTGGTGGTGCGCAGTTCCAGGCCCCCGGACTGGTTCATGGTGCCGGCAAACACGGTATCGCCGGGGCGTTTGAAGACGGGGGCGGCCTCGCCCGTGATGATCGCCTGATCGACGGTGGATTCGCCCTCCAGCACGATGCCGTCGCAAGGGATGCGCTCGCCGGGCCTCACGCGCACCCGTTCGCCGACCGCGATGCGCGACACCGGTGTGCGATGTTCGTGGTCATGGTGGACCACGGTGGCCTCAGCCGGAGTGAGTTGCAGGAGCGCCGCCACGGAAGACTGCGCTTTACGCAGGCTCCACGTTTCCAGCAGCCCGGCTGTGGCATAGAGAAACGCCAGCGTGGCGGCCTCGGACCATTCTCCCAGTACAGCGGCGCCGGTGAGCGAGATTGCCATCAGGAGAGAAAGATCGGGGCGCAGGGCGCGCGCCGACGCGGCTGCTTTGGGCACCGATGGCCCAAAGCCCAGGAGCACCGCTGTGATGTGGAACAACAACGGCCAGCCCTGGGCATGGCTGCTCTCGGCGAACAGGAATTGCCAGAGGCTGGTACCCGATTGCAGATAGCCGGCCAGGGTCGCGATCACGATCGACAGACCACTGAGCGCGGCCAGAGCGGGCCGTAGGTAGGGCTGCCACGGTCGGGGATCAGCATTCGGGTTCCAAGGTTCGGCACGCATGCCGGCGGCAGCGATCCAGTCCTGAATCTGGTGCGGTGTAACCTGAGCCGCGTCGTGAGTGACGGTCAGCTTCGATTGCATGACATCGAAGGAGAGTTCGCCGATGCCGGCGCGCGAGGCGAGCGCGCGGCGGAGCAGGGAAACCTCTTCGGCGCAGTCCATGCCGTGGATGTGTAGTTCGAGTCTGGACACAAATGGGCAGGATAGGAGGGAGTGGAAGAAGGGGCAAGAAAAAGGGCGTGGGCGGGGGGTGAAATTGGATGAAAGGACTGAAATTTCCGGTGAGCGGGACCGGTGCGGGAAAGGTGTTGACAGGGGTTCGCAGGCGCCGGTATTCTTCAGTTGAACAGTTGTTCAAGTGTTTATGAAACAGCCGGAATGTGCCGTTAACGACCACCCCAAACGCGTTCGCGCCAAGCTGGTGGACGAGGCAGGTCTGGAGCGCGCGGCACGGCTGTTTCGGGCATTGGGTGAGGAGTCGCGGCTGCGCATCGTGGCCGCGCTGGCGCAGGGCGAAGCCTGTGTGACTGAGATCGCGGCGGCAAGCGGGGAGAGTCTTTCTACTGTCTCCCAGCGGCTGCGTGTGTTGCGTGCCGAGAACATCGTGACGCGGCGCCGCACCGGCAAACACATCAACTACGCGCTGGCTGACCAGCATGTCACCGAACTGGTGTTCAATGCGCTGGCCCATGCCGGCGAACAACCGCGCCGCCGTGGCTCCTCGTAGCCACGCGCAGCGCGTCGAATCCCGAAGGAGAGTTAACAATGACCGATCACAAGATTCACGAAGGGCACGACCATGTCCATGGAAGCGGCTGCGGGCATACCGCGGTTGCCCACAACGGGCACGTCGATTATTTGCACGACGGGCACCTGCATCAGCCGCACGGCGATCATGTGGATGAGCACGTCATTGAGGTGAGCGCCGCGAATCCGGAAAGCTGCACCCCGCAGCACGCCTGCACCGGTCATGCCGCCGGCCATGTGCACGGCGCCGGTTGCGGGCATGAAGCGGTACCGCACGGCGACCACGTGGACTACCTGGTGGACGGGCATCTGCACCATCCGCACGGCAGCCATTGCGACAACCACGGCAAGCTGGCTGTTGTTTAGTTTTTTCGAAAGCCCGCATACCGGTGAAGCAGGTCCGTTCACCGTGCCGGTCCGCCCGGCCGCGCGCCAAGGGTAGGCGTGCGCCGGGCTCAGTATCAGACTGGGGGAATGACTGACTCCCGTCTTCCTGTCACGGTGCTGTCCGGTTTTCTGGGTGCCGGAAAGACCACGTTACTCAATCATGTTTTAAACAATCGCGAGGGGCTGCGTGTGGCTGTGATTGTGAACGACATGAGCGAAGTGAATGTGGACGCCAAGCTGGTGGGCGGCGCCCTCAGCCGTGTCGATGAGCAACTGGTGGAGATGAGCAATGGCTGCATCTGCTGCACGCTCCGCGATGACCTGTTGAAAGAGGTGGCGCGTTTGGCCGCCGAGCGGCGATTCGACTATCTGCTGATTGAGTCGACGGGTATTTCGGAGCCGATGCCGGTAGCGGCGACGTTCAGCTTTGAAGACGAGACCGGCGCGTCGTTGGGCCGACTGGCACGGCTGGACACGATGGTCACGGTAGTGGATGGCGAGAAGTTCCTTGAGGAGATGGGGTCAGAGGCGGCGCTGGCCGAGTTGGGCCTGGCGGCCGGTGAGGACGACGAGCGCAATCTGAGCGATCTGCTGGTGGATCAGGTGGAGTTCGCCAATGTGCTGGTGGTGAACAAGACCGATCGCATGAGCGGAGAGGAGATCGGACGTCTGCGGGCCATCCTGAGGCAATTGAATCCGGAGGCACGGATGGTGGAGTCCAGCTTTGGCAAGGTGGCGCTGCGCGATGTGCTCGACACGCGGCTCTACGATGAGGAGAAGGCATCCATCACGCCGGGGTGGTTGAAGGAGATCCAGGGCGAGCATACGCCGGAGACTGAAGAGTACGGCATATCGAGCTTCGTGTACCGGGCGCGGCGGCCATTTCACCCGCGGCGGTTCTGGACGGTGCTTAACAAAGGCTGGGCCGGCATCCTGCGGGCGAAGGGTTTTTGCTGGATCGCGAGCAAGCATGATGTGATGGGGGCGATCTCTCAGGCTGGAAACTGCCTGACGGTGGAGCCGCATGCAAACTGGTATGCGGCACTGGCGGCGGAGCAATGGCCTGAGGAAGAAGACCAGCGCAAGGCGATTGAAGCCTGCTGGCAGGAGCCGTATGGTGACCGCATGCAGGAGATCGTGTTTATCGGCATCGGGATGGATCCTGACGAGATCACGGCCAGCCTGGATGGATGCCTGCTAAGCGACGTCGAGATGCGGCGCGGTCCGGCGGGGTGGCGGAGAATGGCTGACCCATTCGGGGTGTGGCGCATCGATGAGGTGGCCGGCGAGGCACACGCCGGGCACGTCCACGCCTGAGGACGCCGCGACGGATCGTCCCTGCGCTGGCTGCTACCATCGTTGTTCGAGAGCAGCCATGCGTGGATCATCGTTTGCCGTTGCGTTTCTGTACGGGACTGCCGTCTTTGGCGCGGAGCCGGATGCGAGGCTGGTGCGGGTGGTGGACACTCTGCGTGCAGCGGTGAACCCTGAAGACGACATGCGGGTGATGCGCGAGGTGTGGGCGCGCGATCGCTGGTTTACGTTTCCCAAGGTTCAAGAGACGGCGGCGTATCTGGTGGCGGAGATGAAGCGGCGCGGGGTTGCGGACGCACGCGTGCTGGCGGCGCCCGCCGACGGCAAGACGCAGTATGGCTATTGGACGATGCCGCTGGCGTGGGACGCGCAGCGTGCTCGGTTGACGCTATCTGATGGCACGGTGCTGGCCGATTATGAGCAGGTGCCGGCGTCGTTGGGGATGTGGAGCGGGCCAACGCCGGCTGGTGGTGTGGAGGCCGAAGTCGTCTATGGCAAGGAAGCGGACTGGCGCGGCAAGTTGGTGTTGACGGATGCGAATCCGGCGGGGCTGAAGGCGGAGTTGGTGCGGCGCGGGGCGTTGGGGGCGATCAACGGGTTCAGTGAGAACCGGGCGTTGCGGAATGACCGGCAGTGGGTGAATGCATGGGGCGATAAAGGCTGGGGCTTGGTGAAAGGTGACACGCCGCTGGTGTGTTTTTCGATCACGCCAGCGCAGGTGGAGGATCTGAAGGCGCGGCTGGCGAAGGGTCCGGTGCGGGCGCGGGCAATGGTGGAGGCACGGCTGTATGAGGGCGAGTATGCCTATATGACGGCGCTGGTGCCGGGGTCGACCAGCGAGGAGGTATTGACGCTGGGGCACATTGCTGAGCAGGGCGCGCATGATAACGCGACGGGGGTGGCGGTGATGGCTGGTGCTTTGGGGACGCTGCAGAAGCTGATCGCGGAGGGCAGGCTGGCGAAGCCGCGGCGCGGGATTCGCATGCTGGCGATGGGCGAGCTCTACGGCACCATGCACTGGCTGGCGACTACGCCTCGCAAGCCGGTGGCGGCGATTACGTTGGATACGCCGGCGGGTCCTTATGAGATGCCGGGTACCACGTACGACTTCTATCTGAATCCGCACGTGGCGGCTTCGTATACTGATGCGCTGGTGCTGGCGGTCGCGGAGGCGCATTTGAGCCGGCTGACGCCGGCGCGCGGGTTTGGGGTGAAGGCATTCACGCCAGGCACGGATTCGTTTCTGGGCGAGCCGCTGATTGGGATTCCGACGGTGTGGCCGTATTCGGGTACGGGGGTGCATTCGCATCACAACAGCGCCGACCGGCCGGAGACGGTGGATGCGCGCTCGTTGCGGGACCTGACGGTGATCACGGCGGCTTATCTGTTTGCGATTGCTTCGGCGGGGGAGGCGGAGGTGCCGTGGCTTGCCGGGTTGACGGCGGCTCGCTATGAGGGGTTGTTGGCGCAGGCCGCGACCGTGGATTGGGTGAAGGCGGCGGATATGGGGCGGGCGTTGCATGACGCGCAGGAGCAGATCCGGTATCGGGAAGAGCGCGGGCTGGCGGCGGTGGATTCAGTGGGGAAGTTGGGTAGTGGCGATTTGGGGGCTTCGAAGGAACGGGTGCAGAAGGCGGCCGCGGCCGCGCTGGCGGCGGTGCAGGCGAACGCGAATCTCGCTTCGCGGATGATGGGGCGTGGGGATGTGGTGACGGCTGTGGTGCCGGCGGTGGATCCGAAGATGGCGGAGGCTTCGCGGATTGTGGTGCGGCGGAAGCGAATGGGGAGCATGACGTTGGATGATCTGCCGCAGTCGCAATGGGAAGGCTGGCCGTCCGGGGCGTGGGGAATGCGGGAGCAGGTGGCGTTGTTCTGGTGCGATGGGAAGCGAACGCTGGCGGAAGTGATCCGGCTGACGAAGCTGGAGGCGGGTGCGACGAACTTCGATTTCGTGGGGTATTTCCGGTTCCTGGAGAAACACGGCTATGTCGAGTTTGCGAAGTAGCTTGGGATTGGCGCTGCTGGCGGTGATGCCGGCGTGCGCGGCGTCGCTGGTGCTACCTGCGGTGGTGACGCGCGATGGAGTGCTGGCCGTGACATACCGGACGGCGTTTCCGGCGACGGGTGCGGGCACGTTACGGGTGGAGTGGACCGATTCGCATGGGCGCCTGGTGGAGGATCGGACGATTCCGGTGAAGCTGACCGACGAGGCGGAGTTCACGTTTCCGATCGACCTGCGGCGGGCGCGGGCGATGCAGAACCGGCTGAAGGCGACGTTCACGTTTGAGGGCGTCACGTTTAAGAAACAGCCGGAGAAGCGGAGCGAAGAGGCGGTGGCGGAGTTCATCGCCAGCCCTTCGCGGGAACGCTGGGATGACTACGAGATCATCATGTGGCAGCACTATCCGGCGAAGAGCTTTCCGCTGTTGAAGACGATTGGCATCAGCGGCGGGCAGTATGTTGGCCGTAACAAGCCCCCTGCCGAGTTTCTGCTGGAGAATGATCTATCGTGGTACGCGGAGAATATCGCCACCGATTTTTACGCAGAGTATCATCGCTACCGGCCGGACCGGCGCGGCAATGAGCCTTTCTATGATGCCAAGGCGCTGTATAAGAAAGACCCGTCGAACAAGGAGGCGTTCAAGCGGCACCCGAGTCTGTCGGACCCGATGTGGTGGACGAAGATCCGCGAGCGGCTGGTGGAGGTGACCAAGGCGCATCATCCGTACCGACCGTTTTTCTATGATCTGGGCGATGAATCGGGCATTGGCGATTTGTCGGCATATTGGGATTTCGATTTCTCCGATCATGCGCTGGGGGAGATGCGGGTGTGGTTGAAGGACCGTTACGCAACATTGGATACGTTGAACGCGCAGTGGGGCACGCAGTTTACGCGATGGGACCTGGTGGTGCCGGAGACCACCGATGAGGCGATGCGGCGTACCGATGGGAACTACTCATCTTGGGCGGATCATAAGGAGTTCATGGATACCGCCTTCGCGCGGGCGTTGCGGATGGGGCGCGATGCGGTGCAGAGCGTGAATCCGCGGGCGTACGTGGGGATTGCCGGTGCGCAGATGCCGGGCTGGGGCGGGTACGACTATTGGAAGCTGACGCAGGCGTTGAACTTCTTCGAGCCTTACAACATTGGCAACAACATTGAGATGATCCGGTCGTTCGCGCCAGGGACGCCGGTGGTGACGACGTCGTTCGCGCGCGGGCCGTGGGAGAAGCATCGCGTGTGGTACGAGATGCTGCACGGCGGACGGGGGCTGATCCTTTGGGACGATAAGTTCGAGTACGTGGATCGTGAGAAGGGGACGCTGGGGCCGCGCGGCGATGAGGTGAAGCCTTACTACAACGAACTTCGGAACGGGTTGGGTGGGCTGTTCGCGCAGAGCCGGCGGCTGGCCGATCCGGTGGCGATTCACTATTCGCAGGCCAGCCTGCGGGCGGCGTGGATGGTGCAGCAGCAGCCGAAGGGAGCGAAGTGGGCGGATCGGAACGCGTCGACGGAGCGGCTGGATTCGGATTTTATGCGGCTGCGGGAGTCGTATTGCCGGTTGATTGAGGATTTGGGGTTGCAGTATAACTTCGTGGCATCGGAGCAGGTGGAGCAGGGCGAGTTGCTGCAGCGCGGGTACCGGGTGCTGGTGTTGCCGAATTCGTTGGCGTTGTCGGAGACGGAGGCCGCGGCGATACGGGCGTTTGCGGCGCAGGGCGGTACGGTGGTGACGGAAAGCACGCCGGGTGTGTTCGATGAGCATGTGCGGAAGTTGGGGGCTTCGCGATTGGCGGGTGTACCGATGCAGATGGTTTCGGCTGAGATCTTACGTTATCATCAGCAGCGGTTGTTGGGGAAGGAAGAGGCGGTGCGGGAGGCTGTGCGGGCGCTGTTGACGAAGGCGGGTGTGGCGCCGAAGTATGCGGTGACGGATGGGGCAGGGAAGCCGGTGACGGGCGTGGAGACGCACGTGTTTTCGAATGGCGCGGTGGAGATTGTGGGGCTGCTATCGAATCCGCAGTTGCGGGTGAATGAGTTGGGGCCGCCGGAGTTTAAGTCGAACCAGCGGTTTGAATCGGCGAGGGAGTTGAAGGTGCGGTTGCCGCGGGCGATGCATGTGTACGATTTGCGTGGTGGGCGGCGTCAGGCGGGGGTGCGGGAGTTAGGTCTGACATTGGATCCCTATGAGCCGGCGTTATATGCGGTGTCGGATCAGCCGTTGCCAAAGTTGGAGGTGTTGGGTCCGGCGCAGGCGCGGCGTGGGGAGATGGTCACGGTTGGGTTGCGGAGTGGGGCGTCGGCGGCGGGGACGCATGTGTACGGGGTGGCGGTGATGGGGCCGGATGGCGGGTTGCGCGGGCATTATGGATCGAATGTGGTGGCGCGTGGGGGGACGGCGGCAGTGTCGATTCCATTTGCGCTTAACGATGCGGTGGGTGAGTGGACGATCCAGGTGCGGGACAGCCTGACGGGCGTTACGGAAACGCATCGGGTGCGGTTGGAGTAAGCCGTTGTCACGGCAGTGTACAGCTAGCCGCGGTCTGAAGGCATCGCTCGTAGATCCGCCTGGCTTCCTGTACGCGCGGATGGTCTTCCTTTAACACCGCGCGCATTTCCCGCAGGGCCGACTCCAACGCAACGCCCGCCTCTTTCCGCCGTCCCAGGTGGGCCAGCGCCGCGCCGCGGAACAGTTGCGCTTCAGCCGGCCGCCAGTTGTTTTTCGGATAGATCTTGCGGTCGATAGCGTAGGCATCGTTCAGAGCGGCGAGGGCTGCATCGGCCTTGCCTGCCACAATCAGGATGCGGCCCAGCGTGGTGAGACCTCGTGCGATTTCCATGTGGCCCGGCG
The DNA here is from genome assembly GCA_016789745.1 of Bryobacterales bacterium. Lineage (GTDB taxonomy): Bacteria > Acidobacteriota > Terriglobia > Bryobacterales > Bryobacteraceae > CADEFT01. The sequence goes on along the minus strand of JAEUQF010000036.1, from coordinate 16,169 downwards.
GATGAATGGCCTGCAGCACCGGCAGGGTGGCGCGGGCGAGATCCTCCCCGCTGAACTCGCCCGCATAGGCGCGTACTAGAGCCAGTTGCAGCGCGGCGGACGCGGTGTTGGGGTGCCGGTCTCCGCCAGTTTTCTTCGCATGCGCGTACGCTTCTTCCAGCAGTTGGCGGGCCTGGGGATACTCGGCGCGGAAGAAATGCGCTCGCGCGAGGCCGAGCAACGGATACACGAGATTTCCGGGTGGTCCGGGCAGCGTCCGCATCACCGCCGCCGCTTCAGCGAAGTAGGTTTCGGCCGCTGGCATGTCGCCGAGGTTGGCGCTGACGTTGGCCAGGTTGTTGAGCATGGTTGCGGTGGACACGTGCCGGTCACCGAAGTGAACGCGCATCGCGGCCAGAGCCGACTCCCAATGCTGGCGCGCGCGTGCCAGATCGCCACGGCGGAAGAAAGATTCCGCCAGCAGCCCATGCTGGAACGACAGGTCGGGATGCTGCCGGGCCTCATGCCAGGCCAGGGTGCGCAACAGATCCTGCCGCGCCTGTTCATAGTCGCCGGTGGCCAAGCGCAGCGTGGCGCGCACGGTGAGGGCCCGCACCGTGGCGGCGTCTTCGGGCCCATGCAGGCGCTCACTCAGTTCGACGGCACGATCGATGTGTGGCTTCGCCTTGCCGGCCTCGCCCAACTGGACGAGTGCTCCGCCGACGGTTGCGCGGAGCGCCGCTTCCACATCCGGGTTTTCCCGGAACTCGTCGCCAATCCTGGCCGCCGCCGTGTTTACCACATCCACCATCCGGACGTCGCGGCCGCCGCTGGCCAAGGGCGACAGTGTGCCGGGCCGTGCGCCCCCGAGCAGGCTTTCGAGGAACGTGGCGACTTGCGCTGCTTTCGCGCGCTCGCGATCGGCGAGGGCGGCCTGGCGGAGGCTGTAGGCGGTGGCGGTGGCCAGACTCAGCGCAACGGTGCCGGCCGCGGTGACCGCCCATTTGTGGCGGCGGAGGAAACGGCCCGCGACGTACGTCCATGCCGAGTGGCGGGCCGTCACGGGTTCATGCTCGAGGTGACGGCGCACGTCTTCGGCGAGCAAGCCGGCGGTAGCGTAGCGGCGGGCCGGATCCTTGTCGAGGGCCTTTAGGACAATGGCGTCGAGGTCTCCCTGCACCTGTCGCCGGAGATCCTCGCCCACACGGCGGCTGGGGGGCGTAGCGTCCTGCTCATTCACGGCTCGCAGCAACTCTGGAGTGCTGGCGGTTGCGGTGTTGTAGGGCCACTGGCCGGTGAGAAGTTCGTAGAGCAGCACGCCCAGCGAGTACACGTCACTGCGGATGGATCCGGCCATGCCGCGGGCCTGTTCCGGGCTGGCGTAGCGGGCGGTCATCATGGGCAGGGCGGTGGCGGTGGCACCGGTTTGTCCGGCCGGGTCGAGCAGCCGGGCTGTTCCAAAGTCGAGCAGCATGGGTTCGCCGGCCGCGGTCACCAGGATGTTGGCGGGCTTCAGATCGCGATGGACCACGAGGTGTTCGTGCGCGTACTCCACGGCTCCGCAGATCTTGCGGATCATTTCGAGGCGCCGCCGCAGAGTTGGATTCTGCGCCGCGCACCAGGTGTCCAACGGCAAGCCGTCCACGTACTGCATGGCCAGGAATGGCGTTCCATCTTCGGTCATGCCTCCATCCAGCAGACGGGCGATGTTGGGGTGCTCCAGCTTGGCCAGGATGTGGCGCTCTTCGAGGAAACGGCGCGAGAAGAACTCCGAGCGGAAGGACACGCGTGCCAGCTTCAGCGCGACTTGAAAGTCGAAGCCGGGCTCCTCGCGCCGCGCCAGCAGGACAATGCCCATGCCGCCACTGCCGAGTTCGCGCAGTACGCGATAGGGGCCAAGGCGCTGCCCTTCGTAGGGGCTGCTATCCACGGGGAAGGGCGCATGGTCCAGGGGGCCAGAGTCTTCCTTGAGGTAGCCCAGCAGGGACTCGACTTCTGCCCGTAGCTCCGGGTGCGACGCGAGCAGCGCCTCGCGCGCATCGGCATCTTCAGTCTCGGCCGCCACGGCGGCCACTTCGCTAATCTGCTTCCAGCGCTCGGCATCCATCCGATTGGTTCTCCAACTCGCGGTGCAGCCATAGACGGGCGACGGTCCAGTGGCGCTTCACCGTTGTCCGCGAGACGTGCAGGACATCGGCGATCTCGGCCAGATCCATGCCGCCAAAGTAACGCATTTCGACAATGCGGCTGCGCTCGGGATCGAGTTCGGCAAACCGCGTGAGGGCCTCATCGACGGCCAGCAGGGCCGCATCGGATTCGGCGGGGGTGTCCAGTGCCTCTTCCAGCGGCAGGTGGCCGGCGCCGCTGCCACGCTTGCCGGCAACGCGCTTGCGCGCGTGATCCACTAGGATCCGCCGCATCATTTTGGCCGACACACTGAAGAAGTGGGCGCGATCCTGCCATTGGGCGCGATTCTGGTCCACCATTCGCAGGTAGAGTTCGTGCACCAGGGCCGTCGGCTGCAGCGTGTGTCCGCCGCGTTCGGATCGCAGAAACGCGCCAGCCATGCGGCGCAGTTCGTCGTACACCATGGGAAGCAGACGCTCATAGGCGTCCGGGTGCCCCAGGGACCATTGGCGCAGAAGTTCCGTTAAGTCGTCGTGAGCCATCACCTTACGGTTTCCCTGGCTGAAAGTACCCACGATTCTACACCAGGGAAAGACCGACGCTAAGCCAAAGGGGCCGTCATGGTCAACAGAACTTCCGCCGTCCGGAGCGTTTGTGCGCAAGTTACGGACCGGCGCCCGTAGCCAGGCACCATCGAAGCGTTCGCGCCCGTACTTGCGGCGGAGTTGTGCCGGTGCCGGTAGGCTCAGCCCGCGCGAATGCGGGGTTGTTGCCTTCATGGAAGACCTCCGTGCGTGGGTGACGAGCGGCAGCGTGTCTGGGCGGCGCGGAAATAGCGGCTGCCGTTGAGGTACACCGTCTCGTTACCCAGATTCGTAGCGCGGTACCGCCAGAGGCGCCCGTCGTGGAAGTGCAGCGTGAGTTGTGCGTTCGGCCCATCGCCAGTCACCAGCCAGCGGCCGGAGCTGCTATCCCCGCTACGGGAATAGCCGAATGCCTGGGGAACATCGAAGCTGGCCCGTGTTTGCTCGCCATAGTGGAACGACCCGCCGGCGCAGAGGTAGATCTGTTCGTTGGATTGGAAGGAGCCCTGGGTGGCGCCGCTTAACGATGTGGACCATCGGCTGAAGTAATAGCTGAGGCGCTTGCCCGCAAAGTAGGCCGCCAGCCGCTGATCGACAGGCGGCGCTTCCGGTGCGAATAGTTCCACACCGTTCGCGATTTGCGTGGCAGTGGCGGCGAGTTTGTCCCACGCTTCCGGGGTGGTGGCCACCAGCAGCAGGAAGCAGCGCCCCGTATGGGTGCGGACTCCGGTGAGAATGCCGCGGACGGGCTGGTTGTCGAGGGTACCTTTCACCGGGAACGCAATGCCCACGCCCAGTGTCAGATTGAGCCTGCTGGCGGGGCCGTCGGGCGCGAGCGACACGCCCTCGTCCTGGTAACCGAGGCGTGTGGCTGCCTCCAATTCCTCGACCGTAAACGTTGCCCCCGTCTCCAGAAACACCGCGCCGGGCTTGGCTTTCGATCCAAACAAGGCGATGGACTCCTGTTTTCCGAGGAACTGGAATCCACCGCTGAGCCGGAGGGCGAATCCCGTTTCCGGGTCCCGGTAGAGATCCGGAGTCGCGGCGGATGCCTGTTCGGGCTGCGCCTGCGCGTGAGAAACCAGTAGAACTGCAATTGCGGCAATCATGTGCGCCTCATGCGAATGGGTTCCCTGGCCGGACGTTGGTGGTGATGTAGACGTAGCGCGAACTGCCGGAGGACATCCCGCCGGCGTACCAGTCCTCGACAATCGAAGCCTGCTGCTCGCAGTTGTACATCCACCACTTGAGTCCCGTTTGATAGCTGTAGGCAGGGGCGACATCGCCGCCGTTGGTGATGGCGGCGATCGACTGGTGATAGGCGGAGTTGAGCACGTAGCCTTTGGGGACACCGTGCTGCCCCTGCCATACATGGGCGAGTTCGTGGATCAGAAGGCGCTTGTGGTTGGTGAGCATGTTGGGGTAGGCGCCGGGCCCCACATGCAGCACGTAGTAGGGGGAGATCGCCACGCTCGGCGGACTGGTCCACGGCTTGTTCTGGAACCCAAGATCGTCGCGCACGCGGACGTTGTAGTAGGCGATGCTGCCGCTGAACACTTGCCGCGCGAATAACTCTTCGGCCGAAGTCAAACTGCGAGTTGGCATTTGTTTCTCCTTCGCCAGACACGCGTGGAGCGCGGGAGAAATGGACCACATGCAGGTAGAGTAGAAGGGTGAAGACGGTACTGCTGCTGTTGGGATTCGCTCTGGCGATGCCGGGACAGGATGCGGCTGGTAAGGTGCAGCGCATCCAGGTGCATGGGGGATCGTTGGAGGGGAATCTTTCCGGCGATGCGGCGGATCGCGATGTGATGGTGTGGCTACCGCCGGGCTATGCAGGGAGCGGCGCGCGGCGGTATCCGGTGCTGTATCTGCTGCATGGGTTCACTGACAATACGGACAACTGGTGGGGTGTGAACAAGCACTTCGTCAGTGTGCCGGCGGTGATGGACAAGGCGCAGGCGGCGGGGGCCGGCGACATGATTGTGGTGATGCCGAATGCGTTCACGCGCTTTCAGGGGAGCATGTATTCGAGTTCGGTGGTGACGGGCGATTGGGAGACATTTGTGGCCACGGAGTTGGTGGCGTACGTCGACAAGCATTACCGGACGCAGGCGCGGCGGGAGGGGCGTGGGCTGGCGGGGCATTCCATGGGCGGGTATGGTGCACTGCGCATTGCCATGAAGCGGCCGGACGTGTTCTCGGCGCTGTATGCGTTGAATCCATGTTGTCTCGCCGGGGAGCCGCGGGCAGGTTCGAAGGCCGGTGCGATTCGTGTGCCGGAGGAGATTGCGAAGGCCGATTTCTTTACGAAGGCGGAGTTGGCGTCGGCAGCGGCGTGGTCTCCGAACCCGAACAAGCCGCCGCTCTATGTGGATCTTCCGTTTGAGGATGGGCAGTTGCGGGCGGAGATTGCGGCGAAGTGGCAGGCGAACCGTCCGCTGGCGTTTTTGGATCAGTACATCCACGCGTTGCGGCGCTATAGCCGGATCGGGATAGATGCGGGCACGAAGGAGCCGGCGATTGAGCCGACGGTACGTGCGCTGCATGCGCGGCTGGAGGCTTACGGGATCCGGCATGCGTATGAGATTTACGAAGGCGGCCATGTGGACCGCGTGGCGGAGCGGCTGGAGAAGGTGGTGCTGCCGATGATGGCGGAGCACTTTCGCACGGTGCGGCGGTAGCGTCAGGGCTGGGCCGGAAAGCGGAAACGGATGGTAAGGCCACCAGGGGAGCGGTTCTCGGCGAGGACTTCGCCCTTGTGGAGGGATGCGACGCGTTTGGCGATAGCGAGGCCCAGGCCATAGCCGGTGGAGGCGCCTTTGGACGACGCGGCGCGGAAGAAGGGCTCAAAGATCCGGGGTAGCTCTTCGGTGGCGATGCCGGGGCCGCTATCGTGAATGGCGATCTCTATGGTCTCATACTGCCGGCGCTGTTCGATCTCAATGGCACCGCCCGGCGGGCTATGGCGGATGGCGTTGCGGATGACGTTTTCAAAGGCGGAACGCAGCAGGTCGCGGTCGCCCTGGTAGCGGCCGCCATCCATCCGACTGAGCAGGACCTGCTTTGCTTGCGCCTCGGCTTCGAAGGCGGCATCGGCGGCGATGGAATCGAGGAAGTCGTTCCAGTCGATGGGTTGGCGGCGGAGGGGTTGGCCGCCGGAGGCTTCCAGTTGGGAGTAGCGCAGGATCTGATCGAGGAGGTCGTTGAGGCGGTCGCCCTCGGTGGCGATGCGGGTGAGCGTTGCCTGCATGGTTTCGGGGGTGGCGCCTTCCCGTTGCTGGGCGAGCGAGATGGCCAGTTGCAGGCGCGTGAGCGGGGTGCGCAGTTCGTGGGAGACGTAATGCAGCAGGTGCTGTTGGGATTGCACGAGGGATTCGATGCGTTCGGCCATGTGATCGAAGTCGCGGGCGAGGTCTTCGATTTCGGGCAGTTTGCGGGCCAGGCCCTTTGTGGAGCGGGCGCGGAGGTCGCCAGAAGCGAAGCGGCGCGTGAGTTGGCCAAGGTCGGCTAAAGGCGTGGTGATGCGAAGTGCCAGCCAGGAGCAGAGGGCGGCACCGATGATGAGGAGGAAGCCGGTGCGCAGCAGCCAGGTAGGGCCATCGAGCAGACCCCACAGAAACTGCCCGACCGGGGATTGGAATGCGGCCGTATAGGCTTTGCCGGAAGCGGTGCGGATGCGGACGGCAAAGCGCATGCGGCGGCCCTGGAGGTCGATTTCGGGGTCTTCCAGGGTCTTTAGAGAACGCGCGAAGGCGAGCAGCGGTGGGGGTGCCGGAAGCGATGCGAGGCTGGAGCCTGCCTCATCGATGAGGATGGCCTCCGTTTGGGCGGTGGGCCGCGCGGCTTGGATGAACGCATCCAGGCCCGCGGCGCCGCGTTCTTCATAAGCCCAGGCTGCCTGACGCGCGGTGAGCAGGATGAGGCTGCGGCCGTAGCCTTTGGCCATGGCGCGCACGGCCGCGGGCCCGCCGCTGCGTTCGGTGGCGATGGCGAAGCCTGCCACCAGCAGCGTCAGCGATAGCATGAACCAGACGAAGATTACCCGGCGCACGTGGACTCCGGGGAGGTGAAGACGTAGCCGACGTTGCGGATGGTCTTGATGCGTTCCAGGCCGTCGGGCGTGGGACCCAGCTTGCGGCGGACGCTACTGATGAGGTTGTCGATGCCGCGGTCTAAGACCGAGTATTCGCGGTCGAACACCTTGCGGCAGAGCACCTCGCGGGTGACGGGTTCGCCGCCGGCCTGCATGAGCAGCCGGAGCACTTCGTATTCGGCGGCGGTGAGTTCCAGCAGTTGGCCGTCGCAGCGGACCGAGCGGGTGCGCCCGTCCAGGTGTACGCCTTTCGGCGATGCCGGAACAGGCATCGCCGAGGGGGTGAGGGAAGGGAAGCTGCGGCGCAGCACGGCCTGCATGCGCGCCACCAGTTCGCGAAAGCTGAAGGGCTTGGCGATGTAGTCATCGGCGCCGATTTCCAGGCCGACGATGCGGTCCACTTCGGCGCCGCGCGCGGTGAGCATGATGACCGGGGTAGGGAACTCGGCGCGGATGCGGCGCAGTGTTTCGAAGCCATTGATGCCGGGCAGCATGACGTCGAGCAGGACGAGGTCGAAGGTGGTGGCGCGGAGCAGGTCGAGGCCGGCCTCGCCGGAGGTGGCGGTGTCGACAGCAAAGCCTTCGAGCACCAGCGAGGGGCGCAGCAGATCGAGGATTTCCTGATCGTCTTCGATGACGAGAACCTTGCGTCCGGCCACTTGGTTGTCCCGCTCCAACATAGCTTAATCGTAAGGGGGGAAGTTTGTAGCGGGTGTAGGATTTTGGCGCGGGGAAAGGCGACAAAACCCGACAAACGAAACGGGCAAAGTCGAGTTTAGATAGTCGTGTGGGCGGCGCGAAAAACAAGCAAAGCGCCGCAAACAGCAAGAAAACAAGGAGAACACGACGATGACTTTCAAGAACTGGATGATGATTCCGGCCCTGGTGGCGGTGGCCGCGATGACGTTGAGCGCCCAGGCGCCGCAGCGCGGCGGCGGACGCGGAGCGGTGAAGAATCCGAACGGCGGGGTGACGGCCGGGTCGGCCTATGGCGTGAGCGGGGCGAAGGGGAAGATGACGCGGGGTGGCGCGGTGACCACCGATGGGCAGGGCAATGGGACGGCCTCGAGCGGCGGCGCGTTTCAGGGGGCGAACGGATCGAAGGGGGCGCGTGCCGGGAAGAGCACGGTGAATGCCGACGGGTCGGTGACGCACAACAGCGGGATGAGCGCCAGCGGGGGGAAGGGCAGCGTGAACAGCCAGGGTACGGCGACGCGGGATGCCAGTGGGAACGTGAACGCGGGGAGGAACACGAACGCGACGGCAGCTAACGGCAGCACGTATCAGGGGAGCACGACCTATAACACGTCGACGGGCGCCACCCATACGTCTACTTGCAAGGATGCTGCCGGCAACACGGTGGCCTGCCCGAAGAAGTAGGCGGGTTGCGTTAGGACACGGAAAGACATCGGAGGAGAACAAGTCATGAAGAACACGATGATGTTGGTGGTGCTAGCGATGACGCCGGCGCTGTTCGCGCAGGATTGCAAGACGCTGCTTACGACGGATGTGCAGGCGGTGGTGGCGGATTTGTCGGCGATCGCGTTGCAGGCGAAGGCGCAGCAGTTTCCGCAAGCGGTGGATCAACTGGCTGCGGATCTGGAAGCGATTCTGCCGTCGCTGACGCGGCCGGATCAGCTGGCGGTGGAGAAGTTTCTGACGGATCTGGATGCGGCGGTGTCGGCAAGCGGGCCGGGCGGCACAAAGATAACGTCGGTGGAGCGTGTGGTGTTGACGAACGATCTGCTGGCGATTGTGAACAGCACGGGGATGACAGAATCGCAGATGGAGACGATCCTGACGGATCTTGCGGCAGTGACGGCATCGTTGAGTGGGATCTCGGCAGCGCAATTGCAGAACGACATTCAGAAGTTGAAGACGGATCTTCGGGCTTGCGTGCCGGCCAAGCCGTAGGGTCAGGCGGGTTGGGGGCAAGCGGGGTCCGGGCGGGATGTCTCCGCCGTCCGGACCCTGATTCTTGGGGGATTGCGATGGGCTTCGGCACGCGCGACGTTGAGGGCGGTATTTTTCGCAATTTCCGCGGAGTAGCGCCTGCCGTTGGTCCGGTGACACTACACTAGAGGCAGTGTCAAACTCGCACCATATGCGCCTCCTTGTCGAGCAGTTACAGCAGTTGGAAGACCGCCTGCGCGAGGGCGGGGGCAAGGCGAAGATTGAAAAGCAGCATCGCGATGGGAAGCTGACGGCTCGGGAGCGGGTTGCGGCGCTAGTGGACGCTGGCTCTCTGTTTGTGGAGCTTGGGCTGCTGCTGGCTTACGACCAGTACGACGGTCAGGCGCCGGCCGCGGGCGTGGTGACGGGGCTGGGCCGCATTGAGGGCCGGCCGGCGGTGATTGTCGCCAATGATGCGACGGTGAAGGCTGGGGCTTGGTGGCCGGAGACGATCACGAAGATGCTGCGGGCGCAGGAACTGGCCATGCGGCACCGGATCCCGATTGTGTACCTGGTGGACTCGGCGGGTGTGAATCTGCCGCTGCAGGATGGGATTTTTCCCGGGCAATACGGGGCGGCACGGGTGTTTTATTACAACTCGCTGATGCGGCGGAGGCTGAAGGTGCCGCAGATTGCTGCCGTGATGGGCATGTGCATTGCGGGCGGGGCGTATCTGCCGGCGTTGTCGGACGTGATCATCATGGTGGATAAGACCAGCTTCATGGGGCTGGGCGGGCCGAACCTGGTGAAGGGCGCCACGGGGCAGAAGGTGGATGCCGAGACGCTGGGTGGCGCGGCGATGCATACGTCGCTGAGCGGCGTGGCGCATCACATGGCGAAGGACGATCGCGATTGCCTGCGGCTGATCCGGCAGAAGTTTCGTGAGTTGGCGCCCGCGCCCGTGGCTCCCAAGGCGGGCATGCCGGCGAAATCCGGCGATGGGTTGTATGAGGTGCTGCCTGCCGATCACCGCCTGCCTTATGCGATGGAAGAGGTGACGGCGCGGCTGTTCGATGCCGGGGACTATCTGGAGTTTCAGCCAGAGCATGCGCCGGAGTTGCTGTGCGCTACGGCGCGGCTGCATGGGTATCCGCTGGCGGTACTGGCGAACCGGCGCGGGTTTCTGAAGACGAACGGGCAGCCGCGGATTGGCGGGATCATCTATCCGGAGTCGGCGAAGAAGGCGGCGTACTTTGTGGAGATGGCGAATCGGACAGGGTTGCCGATTCTGTATTTGCAGGATGTATCGGGCTTCATGGTGGGCACGGCGGCGGAGCAGGAAGGCATCATCCGCGCGGGGGCGGAGATGGTGGAGGCGATGGCGTGCGCGACGGTGCCGAAGATTCTGCTGGTGCTGAATCATGCCTCAGGGGCGGGGTATTACGCGATGGGCGGGCAGGGCTTCGATCCGAGCTTTACGTTCTCGTGGCCGACGGCGCGGATCGGCGTGATGGAAGGCGACTCGGCGGTGATGGCGGTGCATGGGCCGGAGCTGGAGAAACGTAAAGCGGTGGGAGAGCCGGTGCCGGCGGAGTTGGAGGCGCGGATCGCGCAGACGCGGGCGGATTACGAGCGCTGGCTGGATGCGAAGTACGCGGCGGCGCGCGGGCATTGCGATGCGATTCTGGATCCGCTGGTCACGCGGCGGGTGATGGCGTTTGCGTTAGAGGCTGTATCGTATTCGGGGCGCCGCACGTCGGTGTTGCAGGAGGTTGTGTCATGATCCGCATCGCCAATGGGCAGGGCTTTTGGGGGGACTGGCTGGAGGCTCCGGTGCGGTTGGTGGAGCAGGGGCCGATCGACTATCTGGCGTTGGATTACCTGGCTGAGATCACGATGTCGATCGTGCAGAAGCAGAAGCTGGCGGATCCGAATCTGGGATATGCGCGGGACTTCCCGCCGTTGATCGGGCGCATCGCGCGGCAGATTCGCGAGCGCGGCATCAAGGTGGTGGCCAATGCCGGGGGCGTGAATCCGGTGGCCTGTGCGCGCGAGGTGCGGCGGTTGGCGCCGGAGTTGAAGGTGGCGGTGGTGGAAGGCGATGACCTCTATCCGCGTCTGGATGAGTTGCTGGGGCGCGGGCACATGCTGGCGAACATGGAGACGGGCGAGCCGCTGGTTTCGGTGCGTGACCGAATTCTGAGCGCGAACGCGTATATCGGGGCGTTCCCGGTGGCGGAGGCTTTGGCCACGGGCGCCGATGTGGTGATTGCCGGGCGCTGCACGGATACGGCACTGGCGCTGGCTCCGATGATTCATGCGTTCGGGTGGGGCGCGGAGCAGTGGAATCTGCTGGCGGCCGGGACGATTGCGGGTCACATTATCGAATGCGGCGCACAGTGCACGGGTGGCAATTGCTATGTGGATTGGATGTCGATTCCGGACATGGCTGGGATCGGGTATCCGATTGTAGAAGCCGAAGCCGATGGGACGTTCGTGGTGACGAAGCATGCCGGCACGGGCGGGCGGGTGTCGGCTGATGTGGTGAAGGAGCAGTTGTTGTATGAGTTGGGTGACCCGCGGTCTTACCTGACGCCGGATTGCACGGCGGATTTTACGACCATTCAGTTGGCCGATGATGGGCCGGACCGGGTACGGGTGAGTGGGATTCGCGGGCGAGCGCGGCCGGAGAAGTTGAAGGTGTCGATTGCGTATCAGTGGGGGTATAAGGCAATCGGGTCACTGGTGTATACGTGGCCGCAGGCGATGGAGAAGGCTGGGGCGGCGAATCGGATTGTACGGGAACGGTTGGCGGCGTTGGGGCTGCGCTTCGATGAGATCTATACCGAGTATTTCGGGGTGAATGCCTGCCATGGTCCTGCGGCGGTAGCGAATCTGGATCCGCCGGAGGTGCAGTTGCGGATTGGCGTGCGCGGCGCGGATAAGAAGGCGGTGGACCGGTTTACGCGCGAGTTGGTGCCCTTGGTATTGAGCGGGCCGCCTGGGGCGACGGGCTTTGGCGATGGGCGGCCGCCGGTCCGAGAGGTGGTGGCGTACTGGCCGGCGCTGCTGGATCGTGAGGAAGTGCGGACGAAGGTGGAGGTGCTGGCATGACGGTGCCGCTGGCGGAGATCGCGCATGCGCGCAGTGGGGACAAGGGCGATACGGTCAATATCGGGGTGATCGCCTGGCGGGCGGAGGATTTCGAAGTGCTGCGCCGCGAGGTGACGGCCGAGCGCGTGAAGGCCTTCTTTGGCGAGTTGGTGACGGGCGAGGTGGAGAGGTATGAACTGCCGAACCTGGGCGCGCTGAACTTTCTGCTGCATGGGGCGCTGGGCGGGGGTGGGACGCTGAGTTTGCGTACGGATGCGCAAGGCAAGACATTCGCGTCGGCTTTGTTGGGCATGCCGGTGGAGGTGGCTGTATCAAATGGAACGGAATCGGCGTCAAACTGAGGGAGGCGACTTAGACAAGTGGCGCAAAAGATGATCAAACAGGTTTGGCATGCAATGCAGAACCTCAATCCGAAGGACGTGCGGGAACTGGCCGACCGTCCGGTGACCATCGGCCTGTTTGCCGACAATCTGTCGACGCTGGATGAGATGGAGGAGTTCTTCTCGCCGCCGGGGTTGAGCCGCGAGCGCCGGTTGGAGATATTTGATGCGCTATTTCGGGCGGGGGAGACGGGTGCGCCGCAGCGCTATGATATCGAGATTTACGAAGAAGGCATCCGGCGGCCTTCGGAAGCGTTTCTGTGGGTGTCGCGGAACCCGGCGCTGACCGTTGCGGAGATCCTGCGGCGGCGGGACGATCTGGCGATTCCCTTGGCGCGGCGCTTTCCGCCGTTCCGCGTTGCGGTGACGGAGAACATTATCAACCAGGTGAGCAAGGAGAATGCCTTCTTTTCGCTGGCGACGGCGCTGCCCGGCATTGTGCCGAGTATCTTGGCGCTGCCGTTCGCGGTGGGGGAGTTTGCGTCGGATACGGCGTTTCTGACGGTGAACCAGGTGCGGATGGCGTTTCTGCTGGCGGCGGCAAGCGACCGCGAGGTGGGGTATAAGGAGCAGCGGAACGAGATTGGGTCGATCCTGGCTGGGGCCTTTGGGTGGCGGGCGATTGCGCGCGAGTTGGTGGGCAAGATCCCGCTGGGCGGCGGGCTGATTCCGAAGGCGGCGATTGCGTTCGCGGGAACGATGGTGGCCGGGCGGGTGCTGGAGAGGCTGTATCGGGAAGGCTACGAGTTTTCGAAACAGGAACGCGCGGCGGCGTATGAGAGTGCGTTTGAGAAGGGCAAGACGGTAGCGGCGGAGTTGTGGAAGTCGATGCAGGCGGCTCGGAGTGCGAAGGGAACGGGAACGTAGGGCATGGCCACCATCTATGAGGCAGCGGGCGGCTATGAGGGAATGCTGCGCCTTGCGGCGGCGTGGCATGAGCGCGTGATGGCGGATGAGGTGGTGAGCCATGCGTTCAGCCATGGGTTTCATCCGCGGCATACCGAGCGGCTGGCGGCGTATTGGGCGGAGGCGTTGGGTGGGCCGGCGATGTACACCGCGCGTTACGGCGATGAGACCAGCGTGGTGCGGATGCACAGCGGCAACGGCGAGCATGAGGAGATGGACCGGCTGGCGATTGCCTGTTTTGATGAGGCTTTGGTGGATGCCGGGCTGGCGGCGGATCCGGTGGTGTGGCAGGTGCTGCACGATTACTTTGCCTGGGCGACTACGACGACAATGGCGCAGTATCATGAGTCGGCCGACGATGTGCCGGATGGGCTGCGGATTCCGCGGTGGTCCTGGGATGGGTTGCAGGACGGATAGCTGTGCTGGCTGATTTTATCCGGGCGCGCGCGCCGAAGGTGTTGCCGGGGTTGAGCGGCGGGGAACTGGTGCGGCTGGAGGCTCGGCTTGGAGTGCGCCTGCCTGCGGATGTCCGGGCTTTGATGGGCGAGGTGGGTGGTTATCAGCCTTGTGAGGGGAGTGACTTCGGGGAGCCGGTGTCTTTCCGTTGGGACGAAGAGCTGTGGCCCTGGATGCCGCAACTGTTTCCGGCGCACCTGGTGTTGAAGCCGAGCGGGTGTGGGGATTATTGGGTTCTGGATATTGACCCGGAGACCGGCGCTTGCGGACAAGTGGTGTTGGCCTCGCACGATCCGCCGAGTATCCGGTTTCACTTTCGGAGTCTGGAGGAGTTTGTGGCCAGGACTCTGGATCCGGAGTTTGATCTGCAAGAGTACGACGCTTTGACGGATCGGGATTGCCCCGAGTCTGGGATGCCGGCGGCGGAGGCACGGAGCGTCGCGGATCCGATAGTGCGCGAGTTTGCGGCTACCTTGGCCGATCATTATCACATCTTTGATTTGCGCGGCCGGGCGCTGCCTTGCGGCTTCTACTGGGCTGATGAGGATCCGGACTCCGATAATGTGCGCTGGAAGCGGGAACTGCTGTTTTCTTCCGAGCGAAAGGCGCGTCTGACCCTGTGGGAGCGTGTGCGGCGAGCTATTCTGTAGCGAGTGGATCTGGCGGCGTACATTTCGGCACGGTCCAAAGAGGTGGAGCCTGGGCTTTCGGAAGAGGCGCTGGCTGCGCTTGAAGCGGAACTCGGCGTGCGGCTGCCGGCAGAATTGCGGCGGTTGATCGCGCAGGTAGGCGCGTATGCGGCGACCGCCCGTGGGTTCCGGAAGATGGGGAACGTCACGTTTGCGAGCGGCGGTCCGCATGCTGACGGCGAGCTATTTCCTGCGTGCCTTTTCCTGCTGCATAATGGCTGCGGGGATTAGTGGATCCTGGATATCGACCCGCAGACGGGCGAATGCGGCCACGTGGTGTTGGCTTCTCATGATCCGCCGCTGTTCGCCTTTCACTTCCGAACGCTGGAGGAGTTTATCCAGAAGACCTTGGACCCGGAGTTCGATCTAAAGACGTATCAGGAGCTCACCGAACAGAATTGCCTGAACTTTGGGATTCCAGCGCTGGAGGCGTGGGAGTCTGAGGATGCTTCTATTCGGGAGTTCGGCTTAACGCTGAGTGCCGACTACGCCATCTTCGATCTGCGCGGGCGGCAATTGCCGTGCTGCATTTACTGGGGGCTGACGGATCCGGACTCCAATTGGAAACGCTGGAAGCATGAGCTTCTGTTCGCACTGTCTGATAAGCCAATGCCGAAGGAGGTGGGCTTGTGGGAGTGGCTGCGGAAGGTGTTCCTGGGGCGATGATGGATCTGGCGGAGTACATCCGGTCGCGGTCCCGTAAGGTGGAGCCTGGGCTGTCGGACGAGGCGCTGGCGAAGTTGGAGGCGGAACTCGGCGTGCGGCTGGCGGAGGAGGTGCGGCGATTGATCGCGCAGGTGGGCGGGTACGAGCCGCTGTGCGAGGTGCGATGGCAGATGGATGAAGAGGACGTCACCTTCGCACTCGGGCCGTCGGATTGGTGTCCGGTGTACCGGGAGGCGTTTCCGGCTTACCTTCAGCTATTGCAGAACGGTTGCGGCGATGCCTGGATCCTTGACATTGATCCGGGAACCGGCGAGTGTGGCTGTGTCGTGCTGGCATCGCATGACCCGTCCAGCCTTCGCTTTCACTTTCGGGATCTGGAAGACTTCGTGGTGAAAACGCTGGATCCGAACTTCGATCTTGCGGCGCATGATGATGCGACGTTCCGGAACCTGCCCCCGGAGGGGTTGCCGGTAACAGAGGCGCGCCATTCCATCGACGTCGTGATTCGGGAGTACGCCAACATGCTGCCCGATTCGTATCACCTGTTTGATATGCGGAGTGGGGAGTTGCCGTACGGGTTTTGCTGGGGGATGCACGGCGCCGATAAGAGGCTGCGCTTTGGGAGGGAACTGCTGTTCGCTACTGAGCCGGAGCCGCGTTCGGCCCTCTCGCAGTGGCTGCGGAAGATCTTCGGAAAGGGCCGGTAGCCCCGGCCCTCCCATGCAAACCGAAACTACTCGTCTTCCTTGATCTGCTGGGCCAGGTAATTCTCATAGCCCATTTCGTTGATCAAGTGCAGCTGCGCTTCGAGGAAATCCACGTGGTGTTCTTCGTCCACGAGGATCTTCTCAAACAGGTCGCGGGAGCCGTTGTCGGCCGCGGCGACGGCGGCGTTGATGGCCCGGTTCAGGCGCGGCACGGCTTCGTACTCCAGCGCCAGATCATTCTCCAACTGCGCCTTCAGCGTGGTGCCGATGCGCAGCGGGAACAGTTCGCTCATTTGCGGCAGGGCATCGAAGTACAGCAGCCGCTCGATGACCTTCTCGGCATGCTGCATTTCTTCGATCGACTCCTTGCGGGTGATCTTCGCCATCCGCTCGGAGCCCCAGTTTTCCATCATCTCGGCATGCAGGAAATACTGGTTGATGGCCGTAAGTTCTGCCTTCAGCACTTCCTGCAGGAAGGCGATAACCTGATCGTTACCTTTCATCTTGGTTGGTGATTCCTTAGACTTTGATTGTAGACCATGCCCGTTGTGCTCTTGTTTCTTTTTTGCGGG
>JAEUQF010000025.1 GCA_016789745.1 Bryobacterales bacterium | reverse complement strand
TCGGCGGCGAGGGAGTCGAGGGCGACGGCGATGAGGCGGAGGTTCCAGGCGGCGTGGACGATTTGGTCGAAGACGGTGGCTTCGACGGGGCCGTCGGGTTTGAGACGGGTGTAGTAGTCGTGGAAGAACTGGCGCTGGTCTTCGGTGAAGTCGGCGGGGGACCACGCGGAGCGGGCGGTGAAGCCGTGCTTTCTGGCGTTCTGGGAGGAACGGGATTTGCCGGTCTCGGTTTTGGGGCCGGTGGAGCGCTGCGCGTTTTCGCGGTTGCGGTTGAGGATGTTTGGGTCAGCCATAGCGGGGAAACTGTAGCATGGGCGGTTTGGGGTTTTTAGGGAAGTTGTTGATTTGATTGGGGTGGAAGGTTGTGAACGGGGTATGGGAGGGGGTGATTTTCGCGCGCAAAGGCGCAAAGTACGCCAAGAAAACGCGCGGACGTGGGCGTCCGCCCTCCAGCGGAGGGTTAGTGCCAGTTGGCTAGGAGTTTGCCCATCGCTACTGGGGCGGAACTGGGGTCGCCTAGGGCGAAGTAGAAGGTGCGGAATTTGGCGTAAAGCTCCGAATAGCGGGCGGCTTCTCTTGGGTCGGGTTCTACGATGCGGTATTGGGGGCAGAGGGCGTCCTGGGCGGCTTCCACAGTGGGGAAGGCGCCAGCGGCCAGGAAGGCGAAGACGGCGGAGCCGACGCTCGTGGGGTCGGTGGTGGGGACCAGGACGGGTTTATTGAGGACGTTGGCGTAGACTTGGTTGAGCTTGTTGTTGCGCTGGGGGATGCCTCCGGCGTGGATGACTCTTTCGATGGGGGTGCCGTATTCGGCCATGCGGTCGAGGATGGTTTTGGTGTGGTAGGCGGTGCCTTCGATGGCGGCGAACAACTCGTCGGCGGCGGTGTGCATGAGGTTCCAGCCCAGGGTGATGCCGCCTAAGAGGGGGTTGCCGATGACGGTGCGGTCGCCGTTGTCCCAGCAGAGTCGAAGGAGGCCGGTTTGGCCTGCCTTGTGGTTTTGGATGGCTTCGGAGAGGGCGGCGAGGGGCTGGCCGGAACGTCTGGCGATGGCGTCGAAGAGGTCTCCACAGGCGGAGAGGCCGGCTTCGATGCCGGCGAAGTCGGGGTGGATGGAGCCCATGACGACGCCGGAGACGCCGGGGATGAGGGTGGGCGTTTTGGAGATGGCCATGACGCAGGTGGAGGTGCCGACGACGTTGACGACGTCGCCTTCGCGGAGGCCGGCGCCGATGGCGTCCCAATGGGCGTCGAGGGCGCCGATGGGGATGGGGATGCCGGGTTTGAGGCCGAGTCTCGTGGCCCATTCGGGGCTGAGGTAACCGGCGATGTCTTTGGAGGTGCCATAGCGGCCGGTGATTTTGGCTCTTGTGCCTTTGAGGACGGGATCGACCTGGGTGAAGAAGTCTTCGGGGGGCATGCCGCCTAGGGCTTCGTTCCACATCCATTTGTGGCCCATGGCACAGATGCTGCGGGGGACCTGGTTGGGGTCGGTGATGCCGCAGAGGACAGCGGCGATGAGGTCGCAGTGCTCCATGGCGGTGACCATCTGGCTGCGCTTGTCGGGGTTGTGGCGGAGCCAGTGGAGGAGCTTCGCCCAGCCCCATTCGCTGGAGTAGAAGCCGCCGCACCAATCGAGTGCGGCCTGGCCGGTCGTTTTGGCGGTGGCGGTGATGGCGAGGGCTTCCTGTTTGGCGCGATGGTCGCACCAGACGTAGTAGTCGCCGAGGGGTTGGAGGCCTTCGCCGAGGGGGATGACGGTGGAGCCGGTGGTATCCATAGCGAGGGCGGCGACGTCGTGGCCGTCGATGCCGGACTTGGCGAGGGCGCCTTTGACGGCGGCCTCCAGCGCAGTGAGGTGGTTCTGGTGGCGCTGGGTGGCGTGGTCAGGGTCGGAGGGGCGGCGGTCGAGGGGATAGTCGGCAGTGGCGGAGCCGAGCCTGCCTTTTTGATCGTGGAAGATGGACGCGCGGACGCTGAGGGTTCCGAAATCGATACCGGCTACGTAGGGCATGGAGTTGATTTCCATGCTAACCGGAGACGAGTGCTGTAGTCTAACTCGACAGATGCACGAAACCGAGGCGGCGGCGGTCGCCAGGGCGAAGGACGGCGACCAGGAGGCGTTCCGCACACTTGTGGAGCGCTACAGCCGTTCGTTGTTTTCGCTGGCGTTCCGGCTGACGGGCAATGAGCAGGACGCCGAGGATGTGGTGCAGGAGACGTTTCTGCGCGCTTACCGGCAGATTGGGCGGTACGACGGGCGTGCGAGTTTTTACACTTGGGTTTACCGGATTGCGGCGAACTATGCGCTGGATCTGTTGCGGGCAAGGAAGACGATGGGTCGGAAGAACGACGAAGACGCGGATCCGGTGCTGGCGAATGTAGCCGCGCCGGATTTGGGAGCGGACCGCGTCGTATACGCCGGACAGGTGCAGGGGAAGATTGAATCGGCGATGGCGGAGTTGACGGCGCAGGAGCGCACGGCGTTTGTGATGCGTCATTTTGAAGGGCAGTCGATTGATGAGATCGGGAGTGCCTTAGGGATAGGGGAGAGCGCCACGAAGAACAGTATTTTTCGGGCGGTACAGAAACTGAGGCGGGCGTTGGAACCCGTTGTAGTAGGAGCAGCACGATGACGACGCACCCGTTGGAAGACGATCTGGTTTTGCATTATTACGGCGAGGCGGCGGATCCGGCGGTGCAGGCGCATCTGGATGCGTGCGAGGCGTGCCGGACGCAGTTTCGGAATCTGCAGCGGGTTCTGAATGTGGTGGACGGGTATGCGGTGCCGGAGCGGGCGGCGGATTATGGGACGCAGGTGGCGCGGCGTTTGGTGCTGCCGGAGCGTGGGCGATCGGGGCGGTGGCGGCTATTTGGGTGGTTGGCGCCGCGGCAGTTTGCGTGGGCGGCGCTGCTGGTGCTGTCGTTGGGTGGGGCGTTCTATGCGGGGCGGCTGTCGACGATGGGGCGGCCGGCGGCAGTGGAGATGGCGGAGGGGGAGAGCGCTCCGGACGGGCGCATTCTGCTGAGCGCGGTGGGCAATCATCTGGACCGGACGCAGATGGTGTTATTGGAGTTGAGCAATGTGGCCGAGGATGGGAGCATTCAGGCCTCGCAGGAAGATGTCGTGGATTTGTTGAACGCGAACCGGTTGTACCGGACGACGGCGTCGCAGGCGGGGGAGGCGGCGGTGGCCGATACGTTGGATGAACTGGAGCGGTTGTTGATGGAAGTGGCGCACCTGGCGCCGCGGTTGTCGGCGCGGCAGGCGGAGGATCTGCGTTTGCGGATTTTGGATAAAGGGATTATCTGGAAGCTGCGGGTGGTGGGCAGCGAAGTGAAAGAGCGCGCCGGAGACGGCACAAGTTTATAAAGGGAGAAGGAAGTATGAAGCGATTGGCATGGGTGCTGGCGGCGCAGGGTCTGGTGTGGGGGCAAACGCCCGACGATGCGATTCGATTGGCGCAGCAGGACGCGTTGCAGGCGCAGCAGATGGCGGACCTGGCGCGGCGGCAGGCGGAGGCGCTGAAGGAAGTCACGACGGATTTCGGGGCGGCGAATGCGCTGCAGCGGGCGAATCAGCAGTTGTTGCAATTGCAGAGCATGCCTGCGTTGAATATGCAGCAGCAGGATGCTATGCGGCGGTTGGAAGAAGATCTGCGGCTGAGGAAGATGGACCTGGATCTGCGCGGGCGGGATCTGGCGTTCATGCAGGGGCCGGGAGCGCCGCCGGTTCCGCCTGTTCCGCCGAAGGTGTGGAGTTGGGTGGGGCCGGAGGGGAAGGTAACGGATGAGGAGCGGTTGTATCGGAGTGGCAAGTCGGCGCTGGAGGATCGGGAGTGGGACAAGGCGGTATCCTCTTTTCGGCGGGTAGCGGATCGGAAGGGGGCGCGGGCGGATGCGGCGCTGTACTGGCTGGCGTATGCGCAGAACAAGATGGGTCGGCGTGGGGAGGCGCAGGCGACGCTGGCGACGCTGCTGCGGGATTTTCCGGGCAGCCGGTGGTTGGATGATGCGAAGGCATTGGATCTGGAAGTGAAGCAATCGGCGGGGCAGCCGGTATCGCCGGAGAGCGAGGCGGATGAGGATCTGAAGATATTGGCGTTGAATGGGATGATTCATACGGATCCGGAGCGGGCGACGCCGGTTTTGCAGAATCTGCTGCAGAAGAGCACGTCGCCGCGATTGAAGGAGCGGGCGCTGTTTGTGTTGGCGCAGAGTAAGGCGCCGCAGGCCCGCGAGGTGATAGTGAAGCTGGCGCGCGGGGGCGGGAATCCGGACCTGCAGTATAAGGCGATTGAGTATTTGGGGTATCACAATACGGCGGAATCGCGGCAGATGTTGGGGGATCTGTATAGCGGGGCGTCGGATCCGCTGGTGAAGCGGGCGGTGATTCGCAGCTATGCGATTGGGCGGGATAAGGAGCGGTTGGTGGCGGTGGTGCGCGGGGAGCAGAATGCGGAACTGCGGAAGGAGGCGATTCGGGGGTTAGGGCAGAGCGGGGCGGATGCGGAGTTATGGCAGTTGTATCAGGGCGAGCAGAACGCGGATACGAAGGTGGAGATCCTGCGGGCGCTGCCGGGGAATAAGGAGAGCATAGACCGGCTGCTGGATTATGCGAAGTCGGAGAAGGATCCGAAGGTGCGGCGGGAGTTGGTGCAGCAGGTGGGGTATATCCGGCATCCGAAGGCTTCGGAGGCTTTGCCGGGGATGTATGCGGGTGAGAGCGATGTGACGGTGCGGCGGGCGATTCTGGATGCGCTGTACTCGCAGAAGAATGCGAAGGCTTTGGTGGATATCGCGAAGACGGAGAAGGATGCGGGGTTGCGGCGGAATGTGGTGGAGCGCCTCTCTCACATGAAGTCGAAAGAGGCGCAGGATTATTTGGTGGAGTTGCTGAATAAGTAACTACATGATGGCGGTGGGTGGGGCGGGCTCGTCTGGGGAGCCGGCGTTGGAGAGTGGGAGTTTGATCATGAGGATCGCAAGGCCCAGGATGACGAGCATGCCGATGGCGTAGGAGTGATTGCCGAAGTCGGGGATGGAGCCTGGCGGCAGGAACTGCAAGCCGGACCAGATGAGGCCGACTAAGGCTTCGCCGGCGATGAGGCCGGAGGCGGTGAGGATGCCGGCGTTTTCCACGCGGGCGCGCTGGGCATCGTTGAAGCCTTGGCGTTTCGACATGAGGTCGGCAATCCAGCGGATGAGGCCGCCGCAGAAGATGGCGAAGGTGGTGCCGAACGGGAGATACATGCCTACGGAGAAGAGCATGGGGCTCTTGACCTGGAGCATGATCATGACGACGCCCATGAACATTCCAGTGAGGACGAGGGGCCAGGCCATTTCACCGCCTACGATGCCTTGGGCTAGCATCGCCATGAGGCCGGCTTGTGGGGCCGGGAGGGCTTTACCGCCGAAGCCCTGGCCGCCCTGGCGGATGTCGCCTTCGTTGAGGAGCCAAAGGGGGAAGTACATGATGAGGCAGGCGATGGTGACGGAGAGGAGTTCGACGATCTGGATGGTGCGCGGGGTGCCGCCGAGGATGTAGCCGACTTTGAAGTCCTGGAGGAGTTCGCCGGCGACTGCGGAGGAGACGCAAACGACGGCGGCGACGCCGAGGACTACGGCGACGCCTTGGGGTCCGGTGAAGCCCAGGGAGACCATTAACAGCGCCGCGATAATTAACGTGGAGAGGGTGAGGCCGCTGATGGGGTTGTTGGAGGAGCCGATGACGCCGACTAAGCTGCCGGAGACGGTGGCGAAGAAGAAGCCGACGACGATCATGACGGTGGCGGCAACGAGGGCGGCGCCGAGGTTGTTGGCGAAGTAGTAGTAGAGGCCGATCATGAGGACGAACATGACGGCGATGAGGCCGAGGATGATCTTCGAACTCATGTAGCGTTCAGTGCGGCTGAGGTTTTCGAGGTTTTGTTCGGGCTCGCGGAGTTCGGCGAAGGCGCGGCCGAGGCCGGCGGTGAGGCTCTTACGCATCTTGAAGAGGGTGTAGGCGGCGCCGACTAACATGCCGCCAACGGCGACGGGGCGGACGATGAAGCGCCAGAGGGAGGCGGCCATGCCGTCCCAGTTGGTGACGCCATCGGTGGTGAATTGGGGGGCGAGGCTGGGGCCGAGGAAGTAGACGAGGAGTGGGACGAGGACGGCCCAGGCGAGGACGCCGCCGGAGAACTGGAGGGCGGCGAGTCTGGGACCGATGATGAAGCCGACGCCGAGGTAGGCGGGGCTGACTTCGGGGGCGGAGAAGGAAGTGAAGCCGCCGGTGGCGGTGGCGGGTCCGGCATCGCCCGCGCCGAGGCGGACGCGGCTTTGGCCGAGGCTGCCCATGGCGATGCCGCTGACCTGGTGGTCGAGAGCGAAGAGATTGAACTTACCCAGGAGGTACGTGAAGCCGCCGATGCCGATGTTATAGAGGAGGAATTTGACGGCCTGCGCGCCGCGCTGTCCGGCTTTGTGAATCTCGCTGGCGGCGACCGATTCGGGGAACGGGAGTTCGGGGTCTTCGACCATGACACGGCGGACGAGGCTGACGAACAGGACGCCGACGATGCTGCCGACCAGCATAAGGGCCGTGCTTTTCCAATAGGCCTCGGCGGAGCCGAAGGTGGGCCAGGCGCCGGCGATAACGAAGGCGGGGAGGGTGAAGATGGCGCCGGCGGCGACGGATTCGCCGATGGAGCCGGCGGTGCGGCAGATGTTCTCTTCGAGGACGGAGCCTTTGAAGAGGCGGAGGGCGGCCATGCCGATGACGGCGGCCGGGTAGGTAGCGGCGATGGTGATGCCGGCGCGGAGGCCGAGGTAGGCGTTGGCGGCGCCGAGGATGAGAGTCAGCACGATGCCGATGAGCACGGCACGGAGCGTGAACTCGGTCATCTTCATGTTTTCGGGAACGAACGGCTGGTGTTTCTTCGCGCTCATGAGCAGGACACCCCTAGGGAGATTCGGAAGATCATCATAGCAGGCTAGTTACAATGGAGTTATGAAGCGCCCCGCCGCCGCTGGTGAACCGCAGACTTTGAGTGGGATTCCGGTGAAGCCGGTGTATACGGCCGAGGATGTGGCGGGCAGTGCGCCGCTGCCGGGTCCGGGTGAGTTTCCGTATACGCGCGGGATTCACGAGACGATGTATCGTGGCAAGCTCTGGACGATGCGGCAGTTTTCGGGGTTTGCGACGCCGGAGCAGACGAATGAGCGGTATCGCTATTTGTTGTCGCAGGGGCAGACGGGGTTGTCGGTGGCGTTCGATCTGCCGACGCTGATGGGCGTGGACGCGGATGATGCGACGGCGCTGGGCGAGGTTGGCAAGTGCGGGGTGGCGATCAGTTCGCTGGAAGATATGGAGACGCTGTTCGCGGGGATCCCGCTGGAACAGGTGACGGTGTCGATGACGATCAACTCCCCGGCGCCGACGTTGTTTGCGATGTATTTGGCGGTGGCGGAGAAGCAGGGCGCGGATTGGAAGAAGATCTCGGGGACGCTGCAGAACGACATTTTGAAGGAGTACATCGCGCAGAAGGAGTTTCTGTATCCGCCGCGGCCTTCGATGCAATTGGCGGTGGATGCGATTGAGTTTGCGGCGCGCGAGGTGCCGCGGTTTAATCCGATTTCGATCAGCGGGTATCACATACGGGAAGCCGGATCGACGGCGGTGCAGGAGTTGGCGTTCACGCTCAGGGATGGGATTGAGTATGTGGAGTGGACGCTGGAGCGGGAGTTGCCGGTGGATGCGTTCGCGCCGCGGTTGTCGTTCTTCTTCAATGCGCATAACGATTTCTTTGAGGAAATCGCGAAGTACCGGGCGGCGCGGCGGATGTGGGCGCACATCATGCGGGATCGGTTTGGGGCGAAGGATGAGCGGAGTTGGAAGCTGCGGTTTCACACGCAGACGGCGGGGTGTTCGCTGACGTGGCAGCAGCCTTATAACAACGTGATTCGGACGGCGATTCAGGCGCTGGCGGGGGTGTTGGGCGGGACGCAGTCGCTGCATACGAATTCGCTGGATGAGGCGTATGCTTTGCCGAGCGAGCATGCGGTGACGCTGGCGTTGCGGACGCAGCAGGTGATCGCGCATGAATCGAATGTGACGGCCGCGGCGGATCCGCTGGGGGGCAGCTATTACGTGGAGTGGCTGACGGACCAGGTGGAGGCGCAGGCTTGGGATTACATCCGGCGGATTGATGCGATGGGAGGGATGATACCGGCGATTGAGCAGGGGTTCCCGCAGCAGGAGATCGCGAATGCGAGCTATGCGTATCAGGCGGCGGTGGAGCGTGGGGAGCAGGTGATTGTGGGGGTGAACCGGTTCGCGGCTGAGAAGGAAGAAGCGATTGAGTTGCTGCAGATTGATGAGGGGGCGGCGGAGCGGCAGCGGGCGAAGTTGGGGGCTTTGCGGGCGCGTCGGGATCAGGCTCGGGTGGATGGGTGTTTGGGGGCTTTGCGGGTGGCGGCGGCGGAGGGGAAGAACACGATGCCGTTGCTGGTGGAGGCGGTGAAGGCTTACGCGACGGTGGGGGAGATCGCGGGGGCTTTCCGGGAGGTGTTTGGGGGGTGGACGGAGAGGAGTGTTCTGTAGGGGTTTCTCGCCAAGGGCGGTTGGGGTTGGGGAAGGTGGGATTAATGTCTCGCCAAGATACCAAGGGCACCAAGGGGATCTGACGGATTTTTTTTGGGCTCTGCGCGAGAATCCGACAACAGTGCCGTTTTCAGGGCGCATGGAGGACCCGGCCTGTAGTAGCCTGAGAGGGTTTTGAGAGACACGGCATGGACCCGAATCCTGGGGTGGCCGGGTACCTGGTATATCAACAGGAAATCAACGAAAAGACCAAGACGCTCAAGCTTTTTGGGTGAGACGAAAGCCCGGAACCAAGAAACGGATCTGCTCTGGTTGCGGCAAGCATGTGGCCACCATTCACGAGCTCGTACAGTGCGAAATCCGGGATCTGCCCTGGAGCGAATACAAGGCGACCGTAGTGGTTGAGTTGTGCCGCCTGCGCTGCCCGGATTGCGGACCTCGAATCGAGAGAGTGGCGCAACTGCCGAGCAAGGCTCCGTTCAGCAAACGCTTTGAGGAGGCGGTGGGCGGGGCCTGCGAAGGGGCCTCAGCGATCCAGGTGGCCAAGCGATTCGGTCTGTCTCCAAGCACGGTCCGTGCGATCGATCTGCGATGTCTGGAACGCTGGGCCGCATCGCGGCGAAAGCCGACGTTGAAGCATTTGGGCGTGGATGAGTTGTAACTGGGGAAAAGCCCGAAATTCATTATGGTTGCCAGCAATCTCGAAACGGGCGAGCCCCTTTGGTTTGGACTTGGCCGGAAGAAAGAGACGTTGGACGAATTCTTCGCGAGCCAACTGAAGGCGTCGCAGAGAAGGCGAATCGAGGCCGCATGCGTGGACATGTGGCCGGCCTTCAAGAGCAGCATTGAGCAATGGGCGCCGCAGTGCGCGATCATCTACGACAAATTCCATATCATCCAGCACGCCAATCAAGCCGTCGATGAAGTAAGACACTCAGAGTTTCATCGCCAGGGCGGATGGCGGCGCAAGCTTGTCAAGGGAAAGCGGTGGCTATTGTTGACCCGTTGGATGAATCTGAGTGAAGACAGCCAGAAAGATCTCAACCAACTCTTCCGGCTGAATCGCAGGATCAGGAAAGCCTTTTGGATGAAGGAGAGCCTGGAGGGGCTATGGTCCCAGCCCAATGCCATTGCGGCTGCGACGTATCTGGACAGTTGGGTGAGCTGGTTGCGGTGGCAGCGGCTGCCGTCGTTCGAGAAGCTGGCCCGGATGCTGCTGGATCATCGGGAAGGGCTATCGAACCATTACAAGGTCCGAGTGCGCTTCGGGGTCGTGGAGGCGATCAATGGAAATCTTCGGATATTGCTCAGAAGGGGTCGGGGATATCGAAACCTGCGCTATCTGCTCCTCAAGGCTCAGCACATGGCCGCCACCAAGACCGAACTGGTGGTCTTCAAGCGTGCCGCGTGATTACAGCGCCCTGTCGGATTCTCGCGCAGAGCCGATTTTTGCTGGCGATTTTTTTGGGGTGGGCCAGCACTAGTTTTCAGCATGTCAGAAGACGAGATCGCACGGGTTGTGGTGGATGCGGCTTACCGGATTCATACGACGTTGGGTCCGGGGCTGGTTGAGTCAGTATATGAGACCGTGCTTGCGCACGAGTTGATGAAGCGCGGGTTGGCGGTGTCTCGCCAAGTGCCGGTTACCATCCGCTATCAGGGTGTTGAGTTGGAAGGGGCTTCAAGGCTGACCTGATCGTTGAAGAGAAGGTCATGGTTGAGATTAAGTCCGTGGAGACGGTGGCGCCTGTGCATAAGAAGCAACTGCTGACGTATCCGCGGCTGTCTGAGAAGCGGATTGGGTTTTTGATCAACTTCAATGTTGTGCTTATCAAGGAGGGGATTACCCGCATCGCGAATCGGTTTGAGGATGGGAGATGAGGTTAACGGGCAATTGACCTCACCCGGCCAATCCGCCTATCCTTAACACCAAATGCTAGCCGTAACTCTCGCCCTATTGTCCTCATTCGCTACCGCCCAGATCACACCAGACTCCGCATTTCCCAAAATTGCCGAACATCTGCAACTGTCCGGCACACAACGCAGCAGCTTACTGGTAAACATGGATCAGCTCGAGCGTTCCTGGCGCGCCCGCACCACCGAGGTGGAGCGTCTCTCTGGCGAAGCAGCCGCCGAAACCTCCCGGCCCATCCTGAACGAGCTCGCTATCGGCCGGATCTATGCATCCATCGAAGACCAGTGCCGCAGCGCCCGGGAGGACGAGAAGCGAGCCCGCGAACTGAACCTCGCCGTCCTCACGGATCTCCAGCGCAACAGCATCCAGGCCCTCGCCGAAGCCCGCAAACTCGCCAACCACGTCAGTTCCGCACGTTCCCTGCGCTTGCTCGCTCCTTCCTTCGATGGCTTCTTCTCCACCGAGGAGATTCCCGTTGGCACCCAGGCCAGCGGCATGCCCGGGTGCACTCTCCCCCGGTCCTTCGTAACGCCCGATTCGGAACCCGGCAACGCGGCGGGCTACCTGGGCCTTCGCATCGCGCAAGTGCGGGAACTCAATCTCCTCACGCAAAGTCTCGATGGGGCCGCGTTCGACATCCTCCCCACCATCTATTCGGCGCGCAGACTCATCGACGAAGCCATCGAGCAACCCGTCGTAGATCCCGCCACGGTCGGCCGCCACTACGCCGCCATCGAAACCACCTGCCGTGACTGGCGAGCCGAGTCGGTCAAAGCCATCGAAAGCGCCGTCGCCCTGCTCGACACCACCCAACGCGAGCGCCTTCGCAACCTGGATGCCGCCGCCCGTCTCGAAGCCGCTATCAGCGATGCCGAAGCCGTTGGCCTGATCCCCGGATACTTCGACTTCACCTACGGCGAGGTCCGCCTGATCCTGGGCGGCCCCGGCGGCAACCCCATGGACAGCATTTGCAGCGGGCGGCCCCATTACTCTCTGCTACCATTCACCACCAATCCATCCGCGGTCAGATCGGCCAAGCGGAAGTGGATGTCCAGCCCACGGTAAACCCACGCCAGATTCGCGGTGCGCCGTATATAATGCCCGCACCGGGTTATGAAAGCTTCCCTTGTTCGCTCGCTTTTGTTCTTACTGTGCGCCATCACGCTGCCGGCGCAAACCACGACCGGCAGCATCGCGGGACAAGTCACTGACGCCTCACAGGCCGTCGTCCCGAATGCCACCGTCACGCTTCTCAACGAAGGCACCAAGCAGGAGCGTGTCACCAAGACGGACGCCTCTGGCAATTACCTGTTTCCGCTTATCGCGCCAGGTATGTACAGCCTGCGGGCCGAGACGCAAGGCTTCCGCTCCTACGAAGTCTCCGGGCTGGAGGTGCAGGTTTCCCAAGCCGTCACTCACAAGATCACGCTGGAGGTGGGCGACACCTCGACCAAGCTCTCGGTGGTCGCCACGGCGCCCGTGCTGGAGCAGCGCAGCGCGGAGGTGGGGCAAGTGATTGGGCATCGCGAAGTGGTGGAACTGCCTCTGAACGGCCGCAATTTTCTCGAACTCGCGAAACTCGTCCCGGGCGTGACCGAGCTGGGCACCTCTTCGCAATCAAACGGCATCGCGATCAATGGCCAGCGCGCCAACCAGATCGGCTTCTACTTTGACGGCGTCGACACGCGCACGGAGACGAGCGGCAAGCCGGCGTTCACGCCCTCCATCGAAGCGATCCAGGAATTCAAGATCCAGCAGAATGACTTCGCGGCGGAGTTTGGCCGCAACCCCGCCGGCATCAACCTGACCCTCCGCTCCGGGACCAACGATTTCCATGGCACCGCGTTCGAGTTTCTGCGCAACAACGCACTGGATGCCCGCAGTTTCTTCTCGCCGCGCGTGGACCCGCTGCGCCGCCACCAGTTCGGAGGCGTGCTGAGCGGCCCCGTGCTTCGGAACAAGACCTTCTTCATGGGCAACTACGAAGGCCTGCGGACACGCCGCGCGGCCACGCTTTATCAGACGCTGCCGACCAACGAGCAGCGCTCCGGCAACTTCGCCGGAGGCCCGCAGATCTTTGATCCGGCCACCTACGATGCGGCCACCAACCGGCGCCAACCGTTCCCGGGTAATGTCATCCCGCAGAACCGGTTCGGCCTCATTGGCCGTTCGATGCTGAACTACTACCCCACGCCCAATGCGCCGGGCTCCGGCGCCTTCAACAACGTAACGAGCACCGCCAACCGCAACGATGGCGATCAGTTCCACGGGCGCATCGACCATCAGTTCAGCCCCTCCCACCTGCTGTTCGGCCGCTACTCGGTGGCCAAGATCGAGTCGGAGAATCCTTCCGGGCTGCCGCTGACCGGCTCCATTTCGGATACGCTGGCGCATAGCGTGACGGTGCAGGAATCCTGGACCGTGAGCGCGAACAAGATCAACCAAATCCGCGCGGCGTGGACCTATTACAAGAGCTTCGCCACTTACCCACTGGCCGACCGCGACCTGACACGGGAACAGTTCGGCATCCAGAACCTGAGCCCGTCCAGCAATGCCTACGGGCTTCCGCAAGTCAGCGTGGCCGGTCTCAGCACGATCGGCTCCAATTCCTTTCAACCGAGCGGGCCGCGCGAGAACATGTACACGCTGGCCGACGATTTCAGTTGGATAACCGGGCGCCACTCGGTGAAAGCCGGCTTTGATGGGCGCTACTACCGTCCCGCCGGCCTGGTCCAGCAGACGCCGAACGGCATCCTCACGTTTGAGAATCGCTTCACCAACCAGCCGGGCGTGGCGGGCACTGGTAGCCCGGTCGCG